>NZ_JBEZKA010000017.1:0-156137 GCF_040651435.1 Streptomyces sp. NPDC048479 | reverse complement strand
TCGCCCCCGGCCCACCTCGACCACATGACCGGGCGCCCCCGGAAGCGGTGGAGGAAACCATCCACCGGACGGCAACCGACAACGCCCCCGGCCCACGTCCACCACATGACCGGGCACCCCCCGAACCGGTGACAGTGCAGGTGAGTTCCCCCACAACAGCCCGCCACCGAGGAGCGACCGGCCCTTTTGCGCCTTACGCTCAACAAACCGCACGACCTTCCCCCAGCCCTCCCCGTCAACGGAGGTTCAAGCTCCATGAAGCTCACCGTCGTCGGCTGCTCGGGGTCGTTTCCGTCCGTGGATTCGGCCTGCTCCAGCTACCTCGTAGAGGCCGACGGCTTCCGGCTGCTCCTCGACATGGGCAATGGCGCCCTGGGCGAGCTGCAGCGCCATGTCGGTCTCTATGACCTCGATGCCATCTTCCTCAGCCATCTCCACGCTGACCACTGCATCGACATGTGCGGGTACTTCGTCGCTCGCTACTACCGCCACGACGGCGGCCGCTGCGACGCCCTCCCGGTCTACGGCCCGGAAGGTACCGAGCAGCGTCTGACCACCGCGTACGCGGACACCCCCTCCCCCTCCGCCATGGGTGAGGTCTTCGACTTCCGCACGCTCAAGTCCGGCAGCTTCCACATAGGCCCGTTCGCCGTTCGTACGGAGAAGGTGCGCCACCCGGTCGAGGCGTACGCCATCCGCCTGGAGCAGGCCGGCAAGACGCTCACGTACTCCGGCGACACCGGTGTCAGCGACGCCCTGCACGAACTCGCCGACGGCGCGGATCTGTTCCTGTGCGAGGCGTCCTTCACGCACGGCAAGGAGGACGTCCCGGACCTCCACCTCAACGGCCGCGAGGCCGGCGCGCACGCGCAGCGCGCGAACGTCGGCCGGCTCGTGCTGACCCACATCCCGCCGTGGACGGACCCCCGGCAGAACCTGGCCGACGCCCGCGGGGTGTACGACGGTCCGACCGAGGTCGCCGTGCCGGGCGCGGTCTATGTGATCTAGGGTCCAGGCACGCCGAAGCCCCTGCCTTTCGTACGGAAAGGCAGGGGCTTCGGTCTTGAGTACGTGAGGCTTACTTCGCCTCGGCCTTCTGCAGCTCGGCGAGCTCCTCGTCGGACTCACGGCCCGGTGTCGGAAGGTTGAACTTGGTGATCGCGAAGCGGAAGACCACGTAGTAGAGCGCCGCGAAACAGAGCCCGACCAGCGCCAGGCCCCACGGGTTGGACGCGATCCCCAGGTTGAGGAAGTAGTCCACCGCACCGGCCGAGAAGCCGAAGCCGTCCTTCATGCCCAGCGACCAGGTCAGGGCCATCGAGACACCGGTGAGCACCGCGTGGACCGCGTACAGCACCGGGGCGATGAACATGAACGTGAACTCGATCGGCTCGGTCACACCGGTGACGAAGGACGTGAGCGCGAGGGAGAACATCATGCCGCCGATGACCTTGCGGCGCTCGGGACGGGCGCAGTGCACGATCGCGAGGCAGGCCGCCGGGAGGGCGAACATCATGATGGGGAAGAAGCCGGTCATGAACTGTCCGGCGCTCGGGTCGCCCTGGAGGAAGCGGGCGATGTCGCCGCTCTTGCCCTCGTAGGAACCGGCCTGGAACCACGGGAAGGAGTTCAGCAGGTGGTGCATGCCGATCGGGATCAGCGCACGGTTGGCGATACCGAAGATTCCCGCGCCGACTGCGCCGGAGCCGACCAGCCACTCACCGAAGCTGTGCAGACCCGTGCCGAGGACCGGCCAGATCAGGCCGAAGACGATGCCGGCGATCAGACCCGCGAAGGCGGAGAGGATCGGGACGAGACGGCGGCCGCCGAAGAAGCCGGCCCAGTCGGGCAGCTTGGTCCGGTAGAACTTCTGGTAGAGCAGGGCGACGATGATGCCCATCACCACGCCGCCGAGGACCTTGGCGTCCACCGGGGCGTCCACCAGCGCGACCTTGTGGTCCTTGACGACCTCGACCTGCGGCAGGTTCGGGTCGGTGAACGTGGCCAGCACGTTCTTGAAGACCAGGTATCCGGCGACGGCCGCGAGCGCGGTCGAGCCGTCCGACTTCTTGGCGAAGCCGATTGCGATGCCGACGGCGAACAGCAGCGCCATGTTGGCGAGGATCGCGTCGCCACCGGCTGCCATATAGCCGGCGACCTTGGTGACGAAGGTCGGGAACGACTCCCTGCCGAGCATGTCGGGCTGGCCGAAACGGACCAGCAGCGCGGCCGCGGGCAGCACCGCGACCGGCAGCATGAGGCTGCGGCCGATGCGCTGCATAACAGCCATCGCGCCTGCGCCCTTCGTCTTCTTCTCCGCCGCGGGGGCGGCGCTAGCCGTGGACATCAACTTCCTCCAGTGGGCAAGGCGCCGCCATGGGGACAGAACACGGGGGAGGGCGGCGTCTCAAGGGGAACGCGGCGACGGCCGCGTGGTCTACACCACTGAGTGGTGTAGACCTGTTTTAGCACGGTGAGGGTGAGATAAGGAACCTTCGATTTTTGCGACCTGAACCATGGTGGGAAATGACCGACATAAAGCCCCCGGGTCATGAGGTCCGGGGGTCTTATGGGTGGATACGGGAGCGGACCGCAGGACCCGTCGGTCCAGTGACTACTTGGTGCTCTCCTGCTCCAGCTCCTGCTCGATCTCTTCGGGGTCGCGGCCGGGGGTGCGGATGTTGAACGCAGTGATCGCGAAGCGGAAGACCAGGTAGTACACGACCGCGAAGCACAGGCCGATCGGAATGATCAGCCATGGCTTGGTGTCGAGGTGCCAGTTGACGACGTAGTCGATCAGTCCGGCCGAGAAACTGAAGCCCGCGTGCACACCCAGCGCCCAGGTGATCGCCATCGACGCACCCGTCAGCAACGCGTGCACGCCGTACAGCAGCGGAGCCGCGAACATGAAGGAGAACTCCAGCGGCTCGGTCACGCCCGTGACGAACGACGTGAGGCCGACGGAAATCATGAGACCCATGACCCTCTTGCGGTGCTCGGGGCGGGCGCAGTGCGCGATGGCGAGGGCTGCGGCCGGGAGACCGAACATCATGATCGGGAAGAAGCCCGACATGAACTGGCCCGCCGAAGGGTCCTCGGCGAAGAAGCGCGTCAGGTCGCCCTGGACGACCTTGCCGTCCGGCGTCGTGAACTCGCCCGCCTGGAACCAGAAGAACGTATTCAGGAACTGGTGCATGCCGATCGGGATCAGCAGCCGGTTGGCGACACCGAAGATGCCCGCGCCCCACGCGCCCAGATCGATCAGCTGCTTGGAGAACGCGGTCAGCGCATCGCCCACCGGCTCCCACAGCAGCCCGAAGAGCACACCGAGGATCGTGCAGAGGAACGCCATGATGATCGGCACCAGTCGCCGGCCGTTGAAGAAGCCGAGCCAGTCGACCAGTTTCGTTCGGTGGTAACGCTGCCAGATCATCGCGGTCAGCAGGCCGATCACGATGCCGCCGAGAACGCCGGGATTCTGCGGCTTCCCGTCCGGGAGCAGCTCGGTGACCGTGCCGCCGACGGGGAACGCCTTCAGTACGTTGCTGTAGACCAGGAAGCCGGCGACCGCCGCGAGGGCGGTCGAACCGTCGGCCTTCTTCGCGAAGCCGATCGCGACACCGATGCAGAACAGCAGAGGCAGACCGAACGCGCCGTCCAGGATCGCTGTGCCGCCCAGCGTGAGGACCTTGGCCGTCTTGTCCCAGAAGGGGCCGCTCAGATACGCCGAGAACAGGGTGCCGAGGCTGACGAGCAGACCGGCCGCCGGCAGCACCGCGACCGGGAGCTGGAGGCTGCGCCCGACCTTCTGCAGCCCCTGGAACAGCCCGTTCCACCACTTCCGCTGCGGCGCGGCAGCGCTCTCGGAGCTCATGGGCGTCCTCCCGGAAGCGGGCCTGGTTTGGCAGCCGTTGCAGACTGGTGTAGACCAGTTGCGATACGGCCCCGACGCCCGGTCGCGAGACAGGGCACTGGTGATCGTCATCATTCGGTACGAGGCGGTTACTCGCCCGCGAAGATGGGCCAACCGTGAGTTACCGTGACAAAGCGGACCGACGGTGGGTCGAGGCAGCGCTCAGCGCTCTTGAGACGCAGGGAGAAAGACATGGCCAGCAAGGCTGAGAAGATCGTCGCCGGGCTCGGCGGAATCGACAACATCGAAGAGATCGAGGGCTGTATCACCCGCCTCCGTACCGAAGTTGTGGACCCGAGCAAGGTCGACGAGGTTGCTCTCAAGGCCGCCGGCGCCCACGGCGTCGTGAAGATGGGCACTGCGATTCAGGTCGTCATCGGCACGGACGCCGACCCGATCGCCGCCGACATCGAAGACATGATGTGAGCCAGTGAGCCAGTGAGCCAGTGAGTCGGTGACTCAGTGAGTCGGTGAGTCGGTGAGCCCTCGGCCCAGTGCGTCGCCGAGCCGCTGAACTCGGCTGTGAGGGGCCCGTTCCACACCGGAACGGGCCCCTCACGCATCTGCCGATAGGCTCCACACCATGTCTCGAATCGACGGCCGCACCCCCGAACAGCTCCGCCCGGTCACCATCGAACGCGGATGGAGCAAGCATGCCGAGGGCTCCGTCCTCATCTCCTTCGGCGACACCAAGGTCTTCTGCACCGCCTCCGTCACCGAAGGCGTCCCGCGCTGGCGCAAGGGCAGCGGCGAAGGCTGGGTCACCGCCGAGTACTCGATGCTGCCGCGCTCCACCAACACCCGCGGCGACCGCGAATCCGTACGCGGCAAGATCGGCGGCCGCACCCACGAGATCAGCCGGCTCATCGGCCGCTCGCTGCGCGCCGTCATCGACTACAAGGCCCTCGGCGAGAACACCATCGTCCTCGACTGCGACGTACTGCAGGCCGACGGCGGCACCCGCACCGCCGCGATCACCGGTGCATACGTCGCACTCGCCGACGCCGTCGCCTGGGCCCAGGGCAAGAAGCTCGTCAAGGCCGGCCGCAAGCCGCTCACCGGCACCGTCGCCGCCGTCAGCGTCGGCATCGTCGACGGCATCCCGCTCCTCGACCTCTGTTACGAGGAGGACGTGCGCGCCGAGACCGACATGAACGTCGTCTGCACCGGCGACGGCCGCTTCGTCGAGGTCCAGGGCACCGCCGAGGCCGAGCCCTTCGACCGCAAGGAGCTCAACGCCCTCCTCGACCTGGCCACCGGCGGCTGCGCCGACCTCGTCGCGCTCCAGACCCTCGCCCTTGAGAACACACTCGAAAAGTAAAGAGGCAACCAAGAACGCCCCACGGGGCGTCGTTACACTCACGGGCGCACGGGCCGAACCGTGCGTCCGTCCGTATCCGGGGAGGACCGTTCCATGCCTGCGCGTCGCCGCCTAGCAGCACTCACGCTCGCCACCGCCGCACTGGTCGTACCGATCACCGTCGGCTGCGGCGCCATCGACAAGGCCCTCGACTGCGTCGAGACCGCCGACGCGATCGCCACCAGCGTCGACAAGCTCCAGCAGGCGGTCTCCAGCGCCGCCGACGACCCGACAAAGGCCCGGCAAGCTCTCGACGACATCGACAAGGAACTGAAGAGCCTCGGCGACAAGACCGACAACGCCGACCTCAGCAAGGCCGTCGACGATCTCAACGCCGGCGTCGCCAACGTCCGCAAGTCGATCGAGGGTGGCGACAACACCCCGGACATCACGCCGGTCACCAAGGCGGCGGGCGAAGTCGGCAAGGTCTGCACGCCCGGATAATCGGGGGCATGACCCGACTGATCCTCGCCACCCGCAACGCCGGGAAAATCACCGAACTCAGGGCCATCCTCGCCGACGCGGGCCTCACCCACGACCTCGTCGGCGCGGATGCCTATCCCGACATTCCCGACGTCAAGGAAACCGGCGTCACCTTCGCCGAGAACGCACTCCTCAAGGCCCACGCCCTGGCCCGGGCCACCGGCCTGCCGGCGGTCGCCGACGACTCCGGCCTCTGCGTCGACGTCCTCGGCGGCGCGCCCGGCATCTTCTCCGCGAGGTGGGCAGGCACCCACGGCGACGACACCGCGAACCTCAACCTGCTCCTGGCCCAGCTCTCCGACATCGACGAGGCCCACCGCGGCGCGCACTTCGCCTGCGCGGCGGCCCTGGCACTCCCGGACGGTACGGAGCGTGTCGTCGAGGGCCGCCTGCTCGGCACACTGCGCCACACCCCCACGGGCACCGGCGGCTTCGGCTACGACCCGATCCTCCAGCCGGAGGGCGAGAGGCGTACCTGCGCGGAGATGACACCCGCGGAGAAGAACGCGATCAGCCACCGGGGCAAGGCGTTCCGGGCGCTGGTCCCGGTGGTGCGGGAGCTCTTGGGCTGACACCCCGCAACGGGGTACGCCGAAGGCCCGGACGCTGAGTCCGGGCCTTCGGTTCAAAGGTGTGCGGCCGGTGGGACTCGAACCCACACGGGTATAAACCCACTGGGACCTAAACCCAGCTCGTCTCGCCAGTTCCGACACGGCCGCCAGCCGAGAGTCATCGTACCGGGCTGCCGGATGTGGCGGAGGGTGCCCTGCTTCCATGGGGCAGGTCGTTCCCTCGTACGGTTCCGACACCATGTGTCGGTCAAGGCGTGGCAGTTGGGGCAGAGGTGGTGCGCCCGGTGGAGACGGAGCGATTTGTGCGAGGCGAACCCTCGTGCAGAACGACGGGGGTGTCCGTCGCGACCGGCTTCGGTTCGCGGAAGGGCCCGTACCGGCAGGCGGTGCGGGCCCTTCCGCGAACACGGGACCTCAGACGCCCAGGTCCTTGATGATCTTGGCTACATGGCCCGTCGCCTTCACGTTGTACAGCGCGCGCTCGACCTTGCCCTCCTCGTCGACCACGATCGTCGAGCGGATCACACCGGTCACGGTCTTGCCGTACAGCTTCTTCTCGCCGAAGGCGCCGTACGCCTCCAACGTCTCCTTGGACGGGTCGCCGACCAGCGTGACCTTCAAGCTCTCCTTCTCGCGGAACTTCGCCAGCTTCTCCGGCTTGTCCGGGGACACACCGATCACGTCGTAGCCGGCGCCCGTCAGCAGCTCCAGATTGTCCGTGAAGTCGCAGGCCTGCTTGGTGCAGCCGGGGGTCAGAGCCGCCGGGTAGAAGTAGACGATCACCTTCCGGCCCTTGTGCTCCGCGAGCGAGACCTCGTTGCCGTCCGCGTCGGGCAGGGTGAAGTCGGGGGCGATGTCGCCGGGCTGGAGTCGCTCGCTCATGGTTCTCCTTGAGGGGACGTGAAGGTGTACGCCGTCGAGCGTAATAGGGGTGCCGTTGGGTGCGGTGGCAGCCGAGCTGACAGACTGTCGAGGAAGGACTACCGGAAACGACCACGGAGGCAGCGCGGTGTCGGATGCCAGGACCCCTGCGCAGATCGAGGCGGATATCGTCCGCAGGCGCGACCGGCTTGCCGAGACGCTCGACGAGATCGGGGTGCGCGTTCACCCGAAGACGGTCATCGGCGACGCGAAGGCGAGGCTCGCCTCGACCGTGGATCACACCGCAGGGCGCGCGGTCGTCGTCGTGAACCGCACCGTGTCCGACGTCAAGGCGCAGTTCGTCTCGGAGGACGGCGGGCCTCGGCTGGAGCGGCTGGTGCCGGTGGCCCTGGTGACCGTGGCGGTTGTGGGGCTGCTCGCCTTCTCGGTGAGAAGGCGCCGGGCGTGACTCAGCGGCGTACGGAACGGTCCCGGGCAGGTAGGTTCGACGCGTGAGCGACAACACCACCCATGACAAGCTGCCCATCCGCATGCTGCACGACCGCGTGCTGGTGAGGACCGACATCCCGGAAGGTGAGCGGCGTTCCAGCGGTGGCATCGTCATTCCGGCGACCGCCGCGGTCGGCCGGCGCCTCGCCTGGGCCGGGGTGGTCGCGGTGGGGCAGAACGTACGGACCGTGGAGCCGGGCGACCGGGTGCTGTACGACCCCGAGGACCGCGCCGAGGTCGAGGTGCGCGGTGTGGCGTACGTACTGATGCGGGAGCGCGATCTGCACGCGGTCGCCGCGGACCGTTTCCAGGGGTCCGAGGATTCCACCGGGCTGTACTTGTAGGGCGCGCGAAAGGCCGGGCAGCAGGCAGAAGGAGGGCGGAAAGAGGGCTGGTGGCAGACGTCGCCGGCCCTTTCTGATGGGCCCTTTACGCCGCCTTTGCTATGTTTGGCCGATCCCGACGAGACGCGCCGTACCGGGTTACGCAAAGACGACGCTCCCCGCTGAAAGTCCGCGTCTCGGAGGTGCCGTCGTGGCCTGGGTTCTGCTTGTTGTCGCCGGTCTGCTCGAGGTCGGCTGGTCGATCGGAATGAAGTTCACCGACGGGTTCACCCGGCTGTGGCCGAGTCTGTTCACCGGGCTCGGGATCGTCGCGAGCATGCTGCTGCTGTCGCACGCCGCCAGGACCCTGCCGATCGGTACCGCCTACGGCGTCTGGGTCGGTATCGGTGCGGCCGGTGCGGCGGTGGTCGGCATGCTGGTGCTGAACGAGCCGCTGACCGCCGCCCGGATCTTTTTCGTCTGTCTGCTGCTGGTCGCTGTGGTGGGGTTGAAGGCGACCTCGGGTCACTGACGACGGGCCGCGCGGGTGGGCTTGCTGCCCGCCCTGCCATCGGCCGTACCGCCGGTGTCCGTGCCGCCGTCGTCCCTACCGCCGTCGCTCATCCTTCTACGGGTCGTGGTGCCGCCGCCGTCCGTGCCGCCGCCGTCCGTGCCGCCGTCCGTGCCGCCGTCGGTCTCGCCACCGGCGTCCGTGCCGCCGTCGGTCTCGTCGCCGGTCTCCGTGCTGCCCTCGGTCGGTTCCTGCGTGTCCGGGGTCTCCGGTGTCTCGGACGGTTCCTCCGAAGACTCGGTCGGCTCCGGGGATTCCTCGGGCTCCTCCGATTCCACCGGGGGCTGCACCTCTTCCGCGCCCTCCTGCAGCTCCAGGTCGAACTCCTTGACCTCGGAGCCCTCGAGCGCAGCACCCGTGAACTGGCCCCAGATCTTCGCCGGCGCGCCGCCGCCGTTGATCCGCGGTAGCCCCAGCGCCCCGTACAGCGGCTTGTGCACGCCCGTGACCGGGTCCTGGCCCATCACCGCGACCACCGTCGCCAGATCCGGGGTGTAGCCGGCGAACCAGGCGGCCTGGTCCTCTTCCGCCGTGCCGGTCTTGCCTGCCGCGGGGCGTCCCGCGGACTGTGCCGCGGTACCGGTGCCGCCGTCGACCACGCTCTGCAGCATCGAGGTTGTCGTGTCGGCGGCCTCCCGGCTGACGGCATGCTCCTCGGCCGCCTTGGGGACCGGTACGTTCTCGCCGCCCTTGGTCACCTTCTCGACCAGCGTGTACGTGCCGTGCCTGCCGTGGTTGGCGAGGGTCGCGTACGCCTCTGTCATATCGAGGACGCTGGCGGTGGCCGGGCCCAGCGCGATGGAGGGGGAGGCGGTCAGGTCCGGGGTTTTCTCGGGGATTCCGAGGTTGATCGCGGTCTGTTTGACCTTGCCGGGGCCGACGTCCATGGCCATCTGCGCGTAGACCGCGTTGACGGACTTGTCGGTGGCGGTGCGCACGGTGATGGGGCCGTACGAGAACTCGTCCTCGTTGGCGGGGTTGTACGGCTTGCCGCTCCAGCCCCGCACGTAACGCCTGTTGGTGCCGTCGTAGACGGTGTTGGGGGTGATGGTTTCGTCGTCCCGGGTGGTGGAATCGTTCTGGACGGCGGCGGTGAAGACGAACGGCTTGAAGGTGGAGCCGACTTGGTAGTCGCGGCGGGTGGCGTTGTTGACGTACTGCTTGGTGTAGTCGACGCCGCCGTACATGGCGACGACCTTGCCGGTGGCCGGGTCGATGGATGCGCCGCCGACGCGGACGTTGCGGTCGGCCTCGCGGTCCTTGTCCAGCTTGGACATCACCTGGTCGTCGACGGCTTCGGCGAAGGCTTTCTGCTTCTTGCGCTCGAGCGTGGTGGTGATCCGGTAGCCCCCGGCGGCCAGGGTGTTCTCGTCGATGATCTTGTTGTTGGTGAGGTAGTCCTCGACGGCCTGAACGAGGTAGCCGCGCTGGCCGGAGAGGTTCGTCGCGGGCTTCGCCCTCTGCGGCACGGGGAACTTCATGGCCGCGCGGTCGGCGGGGCTGAGCCACTTCTCCTTGACCATGCCGTCGAGCACATAGTGCCAGCGGCTCAGCGCCGCGGCCCTGTTCTCGGGGTGGGTGGCGACGTCGTACGCGCTCGGGGCGTTGAGGAGCGAGGCGAGATAGGCGCCCTTCGCGGTGTCGATGTCCTTGATGTCCTGGCCGTAGTACGCCTGGGCCGCGGCCTGGATGCCGTACGCGTTGCGTCCGAAGTAGCTGGTGTTGAGATACCCCTCGAGGATGTCGCTCTTGCTCGCCTCACGGCCCAGCTTGATCGAGATGAAGAACTCCTTGACCTTCCGGGAGACGGTCTGCTCCTGACCCAGGTAGTAGTTCTTGACGTACTGCTGGGTGATGGTGGAGCCGGACTGCTTGCCCTTGCCGGTCAGCGTGTTCCAGCCGGCGCGGACCATCGCCTGGGGGTCGACGGCGCGTTCGGAGTAGAACTCCCGGTCCTCGGCGGCGAGTACGGTCCGCTGCACCGTCAGCGGAATCTGCGCGAGCTTGACGTTCTCGCGGTTGATCTCGCCGTCGCGGGCGATCTGCGTGCCGTCCTTGAAGAAGTAGACATTGGACTGGCCGGTGGCCGCGGCGTTGGCGGGTGGGATGTCGACGAGCATGTAGCCGGCCAGGAAGCCGCCGATCAGCAGCAGTGCGACGATCAGGAACGTGCCGAGCACCATCCGCCAGGTCGGGATGACACGGCGCCAGCCGGTGCGCCCGGTGCGGCCCTTGCCGGCGTTCTTGTCCTTCTTCTCCCTCTTCCCGGGGGCGGACGCGGGCCCCAGTCCGACGACGGTCGCGTCCTTGGGTGTCCAGCCCTGTTGCTGTGGCTCGTCGCTCATGTCACTCATATTGCCCGTTTCCCCGGCGCAACCCCTGGACCTTGGCGGCCGTAAAGCGCTCGCGGCGGCCGCCTGCCGTGGGCTAGGGTCGTGCGCTTCGGTGCCCGGCGGCGGAGGGGGTCGACATGCGGCTTTACGCGGTCGTCGCGGCGGGTGCGTTCCGGCGCTATGCGACGTACCGGGTGGCCACGGCGGCAGGCGTGTTCACCAACACCGTCTTCGGCTTCATCATGGCGTACACCTATATCGCCCTGTGGGACGAGCGTCCGCACCTGGGCGGGTACGACCTCTCCCAGGCCCTCACCTATGTGTGGCTGGGACAGGCACTGCTGATGACCTGCGCCATGATGGGCGGCGGTTTCGAGGACGAGTTGGTCGAGCGGATCCGTACCGGCGATGTCGCGATCGACCTGTACCGGCCCGCCGACCTTCAACTGTGGTGGCTGTCTGGCGACTTGGGGCGGGCGGCCTTCCACCTCATGGGTCGCGGGATCGTGCCGATGGTGCTCGGTGCGCTCGCCTTCGATCTGGCGTTGCCGCTCTCGCCGTTGACGTGGCTCGCCTTCCTGGTGTCGGTGACCCTGGGCGTGGTGGTGAGTTTCGCGGTCAGGTTCCTGGTGGCGCTCTCCGCGTTCTGGCTGATGGACGGGGTCGGGGTGATGCAGATCTGCGGGCTGGCGGGGATGTTCTTCTCCGGGATGCTGCTGCCGCTGAACCTGTTTCCGGGCACGCTGGGTGAGGTGGCGCGGGCGCTGCCCTGGTCGTCGCTGCTGCAGGTCCCGGCGGATGTCTTCCTCGGCAGGTGCACCGGGTGGGGGTTGGTCGAGGCGTACGCCTTCCAGGGCGGCTGGGCGCTGGCGCTGCTGGCCGCGGGGCGGGCGCTGCAGACGGTCGCGACACGCAGGGTGGTGGTCCAGGGTGGCTGAGGCGCCGTCGGTGCTGGCGAACGGGCTGCGGGCGTACGGCCTGATCGCGGCGATGTGGATCCGCTCCACGATGACGTACCGCGCGTCGTTCGTGATGACGGCGTTCGGGAACTTCGCGGCGACCGCCTTCGACTTCGTCGCGATCCTGCTGATGTTCTCGCACGTCGATGCGCTGGGCGGCTACTCGCTGCCCGAGATCGCCTTTCTGTACGGGGCGGCGGGCACCTCCTTCGGCCTCGCCGATCTGGTGATGGGGTCGATGGACCGGCTGGGGCGGCGGGTGCGCGACGGGACGCTGGACACGCTGCTGGTGCGGCCCGTTCCGGTGCTCGCGCAGGTGGCCGCGGACCGGTTCGCGCTGCGCCGGCTGGGACGGATCACTCAGGGGCTGCTGGTGCTGGGGTACGGCCTGCTCGTCCTGGACATCGACTGGACGCCGCTGCGGGTGCTGATGCTGCCGCTGATGGTGCTCAGCGGCGGGGCGATCTTCTCGGCGGTGTTCGTGAGCGGGGCGGCGTTCCAGTTCATCGCGCAGGACGCCTCGGAGGTGCAGAACTCCTTCACGTACGGCGGGAACACGCTGCTCCAGTACCCGCCGACGATCTTCGCGAAGGACCTGGTGCGTGGCGTGACGTACGTGGTGCCGCTGGCCTTCGTCAACTGGCTGCCCGCCCTGTATGTGCTGGGCCGGCCCTATCCGCTGGATCTGCCGCAGTGGCTGGCCTTCCTGCCGCCGGTGGTCGCGGCGGTGTGCTGCCGGCTGGCCGGGCTCGCGTGGCGGGCGGGCCTTCGTTCGTACCGGAGCACGGGGAGCTGAGGGGGGACTTCATGGACTTCATCGAGCTCGAGGGCGTCGAGAAGGTCTTCGACGTACGGCGCAGGACGGGCAGGCTGCGCCGCGAGAAGCATCAGGTACGGGCGGTCGACGGGATCAGCTTCCGTGTGCCGCGCGGTGAGATGGTCGGCTACATCGGTCCGAACGGGGCCGGGAAGTCCACCACCATCAAGATGCTGACGGGGATTCTGACCCCGAGCGGCGGGCGGCTGCGGGTCGCGGGCATCGATCCGTCCCGGGAGCGTACGAGGCTGGCGCAGCGGATCGGCGTGGTGTTCGGGCAGCGCACGACGCTGTGGTGGGACCTGCCGCTGAAGGACTCGTACCGGCTGGTGCACCGGATGTACCGGATCCCCGACAAGCGGTTCCGGGAGAACCTGGACCGCTGTGTCGAACTCCTCGATCTGGCCGAGCTGTTGGATGTGCCGGTGCGGCAGCTCTCGCTGGGGCAGCGGATGCGCGGGGACATCGCGGCGGCGCTGCTGCACGATCCCGAGGTGCTGTATCTCGACGAGCCGACGATCGGGCTCGATGTGATCTCCAAGGCGAAGGTGCGGGAATTCCTGCGGGACCTGAATGCCGAGCGGTCGACGACGGTGCTGCTGACCACGCACGATCTGACCGATATCGAGCAGCTGTGCAAGCGCGTGATGGTGATCGACCACGGACGGCTGATGTACGACGGGGCCCTCGCCGGACTGCACGAGGTGGGCGAGAGCGAGCGGACCCTGGTGGTGGACTTCGAGCGCGAACTGCCGCCGGTGGCACTGGACTCCGCCCGCGCGGTGAAGGTGGAGGGACCTCGGCAGTGGCTGGCCTTCCCCGCCTCACAGTCGGCGGCGCCACTGGTGGCGGCGCTGGCGGCGGAGTACCCGCTGGTGGATCTGTCGGTGCGGGAGCCGGACATCGAGGCCGTGATCGCGAAAATGTACGCGGAGAGATCAGGTCTGTGACTGCGTGGCGCCGTGACTGCGTGGCTCCCTGACTTCGTGACTTCGTGACTCTTTGACCGTGTGACTCTGTGACCGGCACTGGGAGGGCGGATCGGCCTTGACTAGGCTGCCGGTATGACGAGCGAACTCCCTGAGATGCGTGCCTCCGACTCCGAGCGCGAACGGGTGGCCGAGCGGCTGCGTGAGGCGGTGGCGGAGGGGCGGATCGACATGGAGGAGTTCGAGCAGCGCCTGGACGCGGCCTACAGGGCGCGAACGCACGGCGAGTTGGAGCCGCTGGTCAGCGACCTTCCGGTGGGCGGCCTTCCGGCGGTGGGCACGGCGCCGTCGCCGGTGGCCACCGGGTCCGGCGGCTGGGCGCAGCGTGTCGGTGGACCGGCGACGTCGAACGGGGCGTTCGCGTTCTGGGGCGGGTTCGGGCGGAAGGGCACCTGGACGGTGGGCCGGAAGTTCACCACCTTCACTTTGATGGGCGGCGGCGAACTCGACCTGCGCGAGGCCCGTTTCGAGGACCGCGAGACCGTGATCCGCTGCTTCGCGATCATGGGCGGTGTCCACATCGTCGTACCGCCGGACCTGAACGTCGAGGTCGGCGGTTTCGGCCTGATGGGCGGCTTCGGCGAGCAGGGCCAGAGCGAGGGCCTGCCGGACCCGGCGGCGCCGCGGGTGAGGATCACGGGCTTCGCGATCATGGGCGGCGTGGGCGTGGAGCGCAAGCGCACCCGGGCGGAGAAGCAGCGGCTGAAGGCGGAACGGGCGGAGCGGGAAAAACAGCCGAGGCTGAAGAAGGGTCTGGAGAAGGACGAGCGCGACGAGCGTAAGGAGCTCGGCTGAGGCCGATCCGGCGGGTGTTACAGCCGCGCCGGGTCCACGGCCCTGCCCATCCGCGCGTAGCCGGCGTCGCTGGGGTGGAGATGGTCGCCCGAGTCGTACGCCGGGCGCAGCCGGTCGGGTGCGTACGGATCGCGCAGCGCCCGGTCGAAGTCGACGACCGAGTCGAAGATCCGGCCGGTGCGGATGGCCGCGTTGACCTTGTCGCGTACGGCTTCGAGGGCCCGGGTGCAGTGGCGGTGCCCGGCGCAGGGCATCAGGGTCGCGCCGACGACGCGGAGGCCGCGCGCGTGGGCCTGCCGGGTGAGCTCGGCGTAGCCGGCCGTGAGCCGGTCGGCGCTTGTGTCCGGCCCCCGCAGCAGGTCGTTGATGCCGATCGCGACGATCACCGTCCTGACGCCGGCCCGCGCGAGCACATCGCGGTCGAAGCGGGCCAGCGTGCTGGGGCCGCGACCGTCGGTCAGCAGACGGTTCCCGCTGATGCCCTGGTTGAGTACGCCGTAGTGGAGCCTGCCGTGGCGGTTGAGCCGGTCGGCGAGTACGTCCGGCCAGCGGCGGTTGGCGTCGGAGGTGGAGGTGACCCCGTCGGTGATCGAGTCGCCGATGGCGACGACCGCGCCGTGTGTGTCCCGGGTCAGCACGTCGACGCCGCTGAGGTGCTGCCAGGCGCCGGTCCGCCGGGTGTACGCGTCTCCGCCGGCGTCCTGCGTACGGTCGCCGTCCGCGATGTACGAGGTCTGGCGCGCCTGCGGGTGGACGGTGACCGGCCCGCCGGGGGAAGTGGTGGCGACGGTGACGAGGAGATCGCCGTCGTACGGGATCCCGAGCGTGACGGGGTCGCTGACGCGCTGCCCGCCGACCGCGAGGGTGACGGCACCCGCGCCCTGGAACGTCACCCGTCGCAGAGTCCCGGCCACGGCCGCGGGACCGTGGCCCGCGCGCACGGCCAGCGAGACCTGGGCGATCTTCAGCGGCTGCTCGCCGAGGAGGTTGGAGAGGGTGATCCGGGCGGCGGTCCCGCCGATACTGGTGTGCACCACATTGCGTACGGACCGGCCGGCGCGGCCTCCGACGGCGGGGGCGGCCTTGGCGGGTGCGGCGGCCCAGGTCCCGACCCAGACCGTGGGCGCGGCGACGGGCGTACGGGCGGCGGTCCGGCCCTGGGCTGCCCCGACGCCGAGGTATATCGCGCCGCAGACGAGGGCGACCACGGTGGTGAGGGCGGCGAGGGTCGCGTACCCACGGCGTTTGTTCATGAGCACATCATCCGGCATGGCGCGGGAACTCGATGTGCGCCCCAGGAGTACCTGAGGTAGGGACAATGCGTACGAGGCGCGCGGACGGGAGGACCGGATGGAACGTACAGAACCGGATCAGCCGGACCAGCCGAGCGGGTCGGCCGAGCCGGGCCCGGCAGCGGGGCCGGGTCCCCGCCCCCGTACTCCCCTGCCCTCCTTCGCGTACACCGAGGCCGACGCCGAAAAGCAGCGCGGCGTACGACGCATGAAGCTGACCGCGACCGGCCTGCTCCTCCTCGTCGCGGTGATCTTCGCGCTCGCCACCTGGGCGAAGAACTCCGGCGCCGGCCCCTGGGCCGGCTATATCGCCGCCGCCGCCGAAGCCGGCATGGTCGGCGCCCTGGCCGACTGGTTCGCCGTCACCGCGCTCTTCCGGCACCCCCTGGGCCTGCCCATCCCGCACACCGCGATCATCCCGAACAAGAAGGACCAGCTCGGCGCCTCGCTCGGCTCCTTCGTCGGTGAGAACTTCCTCTCCGGCGACGTCGTACGGACCCGGCTGCACACCCTCGGCATCGGCGGCCGCCTCGGCGCCTGGCTCGCCGAGCCCGCCCACGCCGACCGGGTCACCGCCGAGCTGTCCACCGCGCTGCGCGGCGCGCTCACCGTGCTGCGCGACTCCGACGTCCAGGCGGTCGTCGGCGAGGCGATCACCCGCCGCGCCGACAGTGCCGAGATCGCCCCCGGCGTCGGCAAGACCCTGGAGAAGGTCGTCGCCGACGGCGCGCACCACCGCGCCGTCGACCTGATCTGCGGCCGTGCCCACGACTGGCTGGTCCTGCACTCGGACTCGGTGATGGACGCGGTCGAGGGCGGGGCGCCGGGCTGGACCCCGCGCTTCGTGGACAAGAAGGTCGGCGAACGCGTCTACAAGGAGCTGCTGCGCTTCGTCACCGAGATGCGTGACATGCCGGGCCACCCGGCGCGCGGCGCGATCGACCGCTTCCTGACCGACTTCGCGGCCGACCTCCAGTCGGACACGGACACCCGCGCCCGGGTGGAGCGCATGAAGTCGGAGCTGCTGTCCCGTTCCGAGGTGCAGGACGTGATCGCCTCGGCCTGGTCCTCCATACGGGGCATGATCATCTCGGCGGCGGAGGACGACCACAGCGAGCTGCGGCTGCGCGCCCGCGCCTCGCTGCTGACGCTGGGCGCGCGGCTGGCGACGGACGGCCGGCTGCAGTCGAAGCTGGAGGGCTGGCTGGAGGACGCGGCGGTGTACGTGGTGACCACGTACCGCGCCGAGATCACCTCGTTGATCTCGGACACGGTCGCGAGCTGGGACGCGGAGCACACCTCGCGCAAGATCGAGGCGCACATCGGCCGCGACCTGCAGTTCATCCGGATCAACGGCACGGTGGTCGGCGCACTGGCCGGCCTGGTCATCTACACGGTGGCACACGCGCTGGGCGCGTGACCGGTTCCCTGCCGTACCCGTACGGTCACGCGCCCAGCCACCTGGGGAGGTGCTGTTGAGTACGTACCGCGGGACGGAAGTGTTCAGTACGGCTGCGGGCCGACGGGCCGACCGGCCGGGCTGCGGGCCGGGCCGGGTGACCGCCCAGGAATCGGCGGCCACCCCTTCCGCGGGGACCGACCGGGCTCAGTGGAAGAGCTGCCCGCGCACCGCACCGTCCGGGAACTCGGCGGTGTGGATGTTGGCGTAGTAGTTGCGCGGGTTGGCGCGGACACGCTTCACCACGTCGGCGTTCTGCCCCTCCAGTTTCCCGGAGACCGCGAAGATCCCGTCCGGCACGGGCCGGTTGAAGAAGTTGAAGACGACGTCGCCGTTCTTCCCGAACGCGCCCTTGTGGATATGGCCGTTGGTGGGGCTCTTGATGTTCACCCAGGCGAGCGAGTAGTCGACGTTCGTCCCCTTCGGCTGCAGGAACGTCACCGCGTGCCCGTCCGGGTCGCCGACCTTGGACGCGTCGTTCTTCGGGACTTCCTGGTCGCCGTCGGACAGTGCCCGCAGCTTGCCGCCCTTGATGATGTCGAGCGGGTTGACGTTCTTGTGCAGCGGCTTCAACTGGCCCCGCACCGCGCCGCCCGGGAACTCCGCGCTGTGCAGGTTCACATAGAAGCCGGAAGGGTTGCTCCGGATGCTGTCGGCCAGTTTGGCGTCGGTGATGGCCACCTGCCCGGCCGCCGAGTGGACGGAGTCCGGCATCGCGGTGCCGAAGAGCGGGACCTTCACATCGCCGTTCTTCCCGGCGGCACCCTGGTGAATGTGCCCGAGGCTCGGCACGAACCCCTTCCACTGCAGCGCGAAGGTCACCCGGTCGCCCTTGACCTTGACGAGGGCAACGGCCTTGCCGTCGGGGTCGTTCACGGCGGGCCCGCCCTTGACCGGCACCTCGTTGGCGCCGGAGAGGTGGGCGGCGAAGGCGAGCGCGTGCCCGCTGGAGGGCTTGGTGAAGGCACTGGCGTTGCCGGCCGAAGCCTGGCCGCCGGCTGATGCGTGCTCCCCGTGGCCGTCATGACCGCTGTGTGCGAGCGCCGGAGTAACACCTGCAACACCAAGCACAATTGCGGCGGCGGTAACAGCCGCATAACGCTTCTGCATTGTTTTGATCCTCCCGTTGGGACCGACTCCGTCTTGGGTCGGTCGCGATGGAGTACGCGGCCCGCAGTCGGCTGGTTCAAAAGAAGATTTCTTGAATTCGATTGAACCGCGGGTCAGTTGCCGTCGTACAACCCTGCGTAACCATCACTCTCGCACCCACTCACCAAACCGGGGGAACCACCATGCGCAGCACCCGTAAAACTTCTCTGCTCGCGGCACCGCTCGTAACGGCCGCGCTGCTGACGCTGTCGGCCTGCGGCGGCTCCGCGGACGGCTCCGGGGACGACGCGGCCAAGCCCGCGCGGAAGCCCGCGGCCGCCGCCTCCGTGAAGACCGCGGACTCGGCGCTCGGCAAGATCCTCGTCGACGATTCGGGCCGTACGCTGTACGGATTCACCAAGGACAAGCCCGGCGCGGGCAATTGTGATGCCGACTGCATCGCCGTCTGGCCGGCCCTCACCTCCGCGAAGGACGTGAAGGCGGGCGCCGGCACCGACGCCGCCCTGCTGAAGGAGACGAAGCTCGGCGAGGGCGCGGAACAGGCGACGTACGGAGACTGGCCGCTGTACTACTACGTGGGCGACGCGACGCCCGGGGACGTGAACGGCCAGGGCCTGGACGGGGAGTGGTTCGTGATCGCGGCGGACGGAAAGCTCATCAAGAAGGCGGTCTGACGTCGGCCTGAAGGACTGCGGAAATTAATCTTCCCTTCATAAACCGTGAGCCTATTGCTCATCGGTTTCGCATTCTCCTTATCTCTCCCATGAACCTGCGACGGCCGTGGCCCATCCCCGGCCGTCGCGGCGATGCCCATTCCCGGTAGTCGCGCGTCCAATCCCCTCGGCGGGTGACTACCGGGAATGCGGTACGGGGATCACTCGCAGCCGACGCCGTCTCCGTCGCGGTCGAGGTGCCGCCCGTAGCCGGGATCCCCCGCATGAACGGGAGCGGCACCGGCGGCCCGTGCGGCGGCGCAGTTGGCGTAGTACGTGCCCCCGGACCCGCCTCCGCTGCCGCCCCCACTGCCTCCGGTCGTGCCGCCGCTTCCTCCGCCGGACGACTCGCAGCCGACGCCGTCGCCGTCCCGGTCGAGGTGTGGCGCGTAGCCGGGCTCCCCTTCGCGGACGGGATCGGCGCCGGCCGCGCGTACGGCGTCGCAGTTCGCGTAATAGACCTTGGGCGGCTCGGGCTTCTTCGCCTTCGCGGGTGTGGGTGTCGGCGTGGGCGCCGGCGTGGCCACGGTGATCCGTACGACGGCGGTCCCGGTCAGCGCCGGCGAGCCCTTCACATTCACCTGGTACGTGAACTCGTCCGAGCCGCCGTATCCCTTGGCGGACGTATAGACGATGGTCGACCCGTCGACCATCGCGGTGCCGTGCCCCGGCAGGGTGGCCAAGTCGATCGTGAACTCGTCGGCATTCAGGGCGACTTCCAAGGTGCTCGGCGTACCGCCCTTGCGTGTGAGCGTGTCGTTGTCCAGCACCTTCACCAGGACCGGCTTCGCGGGGTCGGCGCTCTCCTCGTCATCGACGAGTGCGAGAGCCGACGCGGGCGAAGGCGTCGCGGCCGTGGGCTTCTTGGGCGCCGCGCTCGTCGTGGCCGCCTCGGACTTCGCGTCGTCGGTGGTGCCCCCACACCCCACGAGCCCGGCCGCCATCACCACGGCGCAGGCCGCGATCGCGCTGTTCGCGCGGGTACTTCCTCTCCCTGACATGTGCCCCCCAAGGCAGTTGGTTCCGAACTGAGGGGCCCGAGCTTGGCACTCCGACGAAGGCCAGGAAGGGGAAATGTGATGGAACGTCGTCCAATTGTGATGAAAGTGTGTGCACAACGGATGATCCGCTCCGGACTCGGGTACGGGAGTCCCCAGGCGCTCGGCGCACTGCATTTGGGCCGCCCGGCCTACCGGTTCAGGTCCGCCCGCCCGCGCCCGCCTGGGAACTCACCCGCTTTCTCCCTCAACTGCCACCTTGACGCGACCGGGCAGCTTGACGGCCAGCAACGCACCGAACGCGGCGACGGCCGCGAGGACTGTCAGCGTGGAGCCCATCGCGGAGATGAAGGCTCCACCGGTCCAGCGTGGTCCGTCGCCGTACGGCTGATCGGCGGCGGAGCCGGGTGCGGTGAGGGCCATCAACATGGTCGCTGTGGCGACACCCAGCGTCGGGCCGACGTTCATGGCGGTCTGATGGAGTCCGCCGGCCACCCCGGCGTCGTCCACGGACGCATGGCGCACGACGACAGCCGTCGCGGTGACCATCACCGTACCGAAACCGGCGCCCATCGCGGCAAAGCAGCCGCCGATCGCCACGGCCGTCGATACCCGGTCGAGAAGGGAGAAGAGAAAGACACCGAGGGCGACCAGACCCATCCCCGCCACGACCGTCCGGCGGGGTCCGTGCCGACGCAGCAGCAGAGCGGAGACCGGCGCGCAGCGTCCGCATGGTGGCGGTGACGCTCGTCCCGTCCGGCTTCCTCGGGTCGGCCGCACCGGGGTCTTCCCGGGCGGCCGACCGGCCACCTTATCCGCCCGGCTACGGCCTCACGGTCGCCGTGGCGGTGAAGCCGCAGCACTGGAAGGTCTGCACGGGCGCGCCCGACGTCCGCTTGATCCGTACACCGTCGAGCACCGCGTTCGTGTCGACCGACGACGCGACGACCGCGACCCCGTGGACGCCGCCCTCGATCCGGTCCTTGCGGACCGTGAACCGGCCGTCCTGAAGTGCCATGCCGACGAACGAGCTCCGCACGATGTCGTTGCGGCCGATGTCGATCGACCCGCCGACAGCGTAAATGCCGACCTGGTTGCCGACGAGGCTGTTGTGCTGCACGACGGTGCCCGGCGTGTCGGCGACGATGCCCGCGTGCTGGAACTCGTTGAAGAAGTCGGGGCCGCAGTCCGGATCGGGCTCCCGGCACTCATTGCCCCTGACGATGTTCCGGGTGATGCGTCCGACCGCCCCGGCCACGAACTCGATACCGTCGGTCGACAGCCGCCGGTGTCCGGTGACGGTGCTGTGGTCAACGGTGGCCCTCGACCCCGAGTTGAGGACGACCACGCCCGCGCCCTGGTAGCCCGAGATCTCGGTGTCGTGGATGGTCGCCGAGCCCGTACCGGTCGGCAGGTCCCCGATGAGGACGGCGTTCGCGCTGCGGAAGCAGGGCGCGGCGGGGGTGTCGGTGATATGGGTGACGGCGGCGTGGCCGAGGTCGAGACGGGCGCCCCCGAGCACCCGAATGCCGGAGCCGAGCGCACCGGCAGTGCATGTGCCGGAGCCCGGTCCGCTGACGGCGAGTCGGGACAGCTTGACGGAGGCGCCGTTGTGGATCTCGACGATCGATGTGCCGCCGTCGTCACCGGGGGCCAGCGTCTGCGGAGCCAGAATCGTCGTCCTCCGGGCGCCCGAGCCGGTGATCGTCAGGTCCTTGCCGATGACCACCTGCTCACGGAAGACGCCCGGCGGGACAGTGATCCGGTCACCGGGCCGGGCGGCGTCGACCGCCGCCTGGATCGACGGAAAGCCCTTGGCCTTGGAGACCACCAGGTCGCGTGACGGGCCGGCCGACGCCGACGCCGACGCCGACGCCGACGCCGACGTCTGCACCAGCTGGCAGGCGATTGCGGTGACGACGCAGAGGCCCAGGCGGGCGGCCGTCCTGATGTGGGGGATTGCCATTCCGAATCCGTTCCCGTGCGGTACTCACACCGTGGGTCCGGGGCAGCCCCGGACCCGCCTGCCGGACGACCCGGCCGCGCGGTCAACGTATCCACGGCCGTGAGGGCGGGCACTCCGGGACGTCCGACAGGGTTTCCGGCTCCCTCTGACGGCCGATCGACGGGCCCGTGGCGGGACGAGCACGCGCGCGTCGGGCCGTGGGTGCGGTCACCGGACGGCCGTGCAACGGGGGGCAGGCGCACGGCGGGAAGGCGAGAGTCCGGGAGCCGCTCGGGGTCGCGGTCGGCTGTTGAAGGTCGAGGGTCAGGGCCAGGGCCATGTGGCTGAGGCCCCGAGATGCTGACCGGGGACGGTGGTTCGGCCGCTGGTGAACGCCGGTCCTCCAGCAGGGCCCTTCCGAATATCCTCCGCACATGGTTGATCAACGCTCGGTCGACGTGGGAGGGATCCGGCTGGCCTATCAGGTGTCGGGTCCGCCGGATGCTCCGCCGCTCGTCCTGTTGCACGCGCTGGGCGAGAATGCCACCGACTGGGAGACGGTGGCGCCGGTCCTCGCCCGTAGCCGACGGGTGTATGCCCTCGATCTTCGCGGTCACGGCCGAAGCGATTGGCCGGGGGACTATTCGCTCGAACTCATGCAGGCCGATGTGCTCCGGTTCCTGGACGCGCTGGGACTTGGCCAAGTGGACCTGATCGGGCACTCCATGGGTGGGATCGTGGCCTACCTGCTCGCGGAGGACCATCCGCAGCGGGTGAGCCGGCTCGTCTTGGAGGACGTTCCGCTTCCGCGTCCCCGGGAGCAGACCACCCCGACCAGGCCGGACGGCGACCTGGCCTTCGACTGGGAGATGGTGCCGGCCGTCAGGAGCCAGATCGACGTGCCTGACCCCAGGTGGCTGGAGCGACTCAGCGGGATCACCGCCGAGACCCTCGTGGTGGCCGGCGGCCCACGCAGCCATGTGCCCCAGGACGGCATCGTCGAGCTGGCCCGCCGCGTCCCCGGCGGACGGGTGGTCACCATCCCGGTTGGACACCTGATCCACCATGCAGCGCCCGAGGCGTTCACGGAGGCGGTCTCGGCGTTCCTGCTGATGGAGGAGGACTTCCGTCCTGCCCGCCGGCCACGACGAGGCTGAAGCCGCCGTCGCCGTCCCCACCTTCGCCTGCGACCAGCGGGCGAAGTCCTCGTCACTCCACGGCCGGTCCAGCCGGTCCCGTACCCATGTCGCCGTCGTGCCACCGGGGTTGCTCGCCCGCGCCACCCGCGCGGTCCGGGGCGGAATCCGCGCACCGGAGTGGGGATGGAGGGGCACCGGCTCACCTCAGGGCCGACGGTCGTCCCTCGAAACCGGCATGAGCTTGCCCAGCGATCACGTAGTTCCGTCCGGGAATCTCAAGGTCCCCGACAGGATCCATTTCTGACGGCTCATCAGTTTCTTCTGTTGCTTGCAACCCTCTTTCACTGCCATGTGAACTGTGAAATTGTACGGTCACACTTTCCGCGGGCATGACAGCTCCGGAAGGGCTCAACTTCCGTTGCCATCACGGTCCGCACCCCCCACCGCCGTGCCCCACGCACGGCTGCCGACCGGCCTGGAGGCCATCGCCATGCGCAGACCCCCCACCCTCAGGAAACTCGCCCAACTGCTGATACCTACCGTGGCCGCCGCCGGCCTGGGGCTCACCATGCTCGCCCCCAATGGCGCGGCGGCTCCGGCCGGCGCCGGGGCACCCAAGCCCGCGCCGAGGTCGGCCCCCGCCCCACAGCCCGCCTCCGCCACCGTGCTTGCCACCGATCTCGCACCCGGACACGCCGTCGACCCCGCGCGATCGGCCACGAAGACCTCGAACCCCGCGCAGCGCCCTCCGCTCCCCGCGGCCCAGAACGCCGCAGAGCGCAAGCAGGCCCGCTCTGCGGCGAAGGCCGCGGCGGACTGCAACGTCAGCGACTTCACCTCGAAGACCGGCGCTGCCCTGGTCGAGCAGATCAAGCAGTCGGAAACCACCTGCATCAACACGCTGTTCAGCGTGACCGGTGAGGACTCCAAGGCTCTCTTCCGCGAGGAACAGATGGTCGCGGTGGCGAGCGCGCTCAAGGATGTCGCGACCAACTACCCGGGGGACAACAGCACTTTCGCAACCCAGGTGGTGCTGTACCTGCGCGCCGGCTACTACATCCAGTACAACCAGCCGGAGAACGTCGGCGAATACGGCCCGCCGCTGAAGAGCGCCATTCAGGGCGCCCTGGATGCCTTCTTCGGCTCGTCCCACGCCTTCGACGTCACCGAGGCCAACGGAGAAACCCTGGCCGAGACGGTCACCCTGATCGACAGCTCCGGAGAGAACGCCCGCTACCTCGACGTGGTCAAGCGTCTGCAGAAGGACTACAACTCGTCGTACGACGAGTTCTACGGGATGCTCGCGGCGGTCAACAACACCTACACCGTGCTCTTCCGCGGCCACCAGCTGCCGGAGTTCGTGGAAGCCGTGAAGGCGGACCCGAGTGTCCTCACCGGACTGCGTGATTTCGCCGTCGCCCACGACGATGTGCTCGGCACCGACAAGTCCTACCTGGCCAGCAACGCCGGACGCGAACTCGGCCGCTTCCTGCAGCACGCCGGCCTCAAGGACACCGTCAAGCCGTTGGTCAAGGAGTTGCTCGGCCGCAGCGAGATCACTGGGCGCACCGCCCCGCTCTGGGTCGGCCTCGCCGAGATGACGGATGAGTTCGACAAGGAGAACTGCGCCGAGTACGACACCTGTGACCTGCAGAACCGCGTGCGCGACGCCGTGCTGACGATCAAGCACGAATGCGGTCCGAGCGCGAAGATCCTCGCGCAGGAGCTGACCGCGTCCGAACTCTCGGCCACATGCGACAGCATCCTCAAGCAGGACCCGGTCTTCCACGACATTGTCAAGGACAACGGACCGGTCAAGGACGACAACAACACCAACATCGAGATCGTCGCCTTCAACTCCAGCACCGACTACAAGACCTACGCCGGTGTCGTCTTCGGCATCGACACCAACAACGGCGGCATGTACCAGGAGGGCGACCCGGCCGCCGAGGGCAACCAGCCGCGCTTCATCGCCTACGAGCAGCCGACCCAGGACGGCGCCTTCCAGATCTGGAACCTCAACCACGAGTACACCCACTACCTCGACGGCCGCTACGACATGTACGGCGACTTCGCAGCCGGGCAGACCACCCCGACCGTGATGTGGATCGAGGGTTTCGCCGAGTACGTCTCCTACTCGTACCGCGGCATCACCTACGACAGGGCGATCGAGGAGGCGGGCAAGAACACCTACAAGCTCAGCCAGCTCTTCGGGACCACCTACGACAACGCCGACACCACCCGTGTCTACCAGTGGGGCTACCTGGGCGTCCGATACATGCTCCAGTCACACCCCGAGGATGTGGCCACCCTGCTCGGCCACTACCGCGCAGGCGAGTACGACGCGGCCCACAGCCTGCTCCGCGACACCATCGGCACCAAGTACGACGCCGACTTCGCCGACTGGCTGAGCAAGTGCGCCGGCGGCGACTGCGGCCAACTTCCGGCCCGTAGCGGCCGGTGACCGGGGCCTCGGTCACTGGCAGGAACTGAGCCAGGGAGCCTGGTGTCCCGCGCATCGTTCGTGCGCGGGACACCAGGCATCTCAACTGTCCCGGTTCATCTGTCAATCCCCTGAAAACGTCCGATAGTTCGCAGACACATGACCGAGTCCGTGTCGTCCAGCGTGCAATCCGCAGGCGCCGCGCTTGCCGAGCGGCTGTGGAAGGTACGGCTGGACGCGGGCATCACCAAGCGGGAGCTGGCGGCTCGCTGCGGATGGCACGAGTCGAAGTCGTCGCGGCTTGACCTTGACGCCAGGGTCAAGGCTTAGCGTCCCGACCATGGAAGAGACGAACACCCTTCACGGCCGGGCAGTGCTCATCACCGGGGGAGGCACCGGGATCGGCCGTGCGACGGCCCAGCAGTTCGCTGTTGCGGGCGCCGAGGTTCTTGTCATCGGCCGGACTGCCGAACGCTTGGCGGAGACCGCCAAAGAACACCCGCGCATCCGCACGTTCGTGGCCGACATCGCCGCGCCGGACGCCCCGCTCGACATCGTCGCCGCCGCGGTCGACGCGTTCGGCCGCATCGATGTCCTGGTCAACAACGCCGCGATCACTCGTCCGGCTCCGCTGGAGGCGATCGACCGGAAGGCCGCCGAGGAACAGCTCGCCACCAACCTTCTCGCCCCGGTGTCTCTCACTCAACATGCTCTGCCACACCTGGGGGCCGGCGGCACCATCGTCAACGTCACATCCAATCCGCCGCACTATGGCTGGCCGAACAACTCGGTCTACGGTTCCACGAAGGTGGCTCTCGACTTCCTGACCCACACGTGGGCTGTCGAGCTTGCACCGCGCGGCATTCGCGTTGTGTCAGTGGCCCCCGGGGTGACGGCGACAGCAGTGCTCAGCCACGCAGGTTTCTCGGACGAGCAGATGGCCGCAGCGGGAAAGGAGCTTCGGGCCCGGATCCCGCTTGGGCGTATCGCCCGACCGGAGGAAATCGCCTGGTGGATCGTCAATGCGTCGCGCCCCGAAGCCAGTTATCTCACCGGTGCGGTCATTCGTGTCGACGGCGGGCTGAGCACGGGTGGATGAAGATAGGGCGATGCTCATCGGAGAACTTGCGAACGAGGTCGGCGCTACCACCCGGGCACTGCGGTACTACGAGCAGCAGGGCCTACTCCACCCCCGGCGAGCGCCGAACGGATACCGGGAGTATGACGAGTCGAAGGTCGCCCAGGTGGGCAACATCAGGCTGCTGCTCTCGCTCGGCCTCACCGCCAATGACGTCCGCGCCTTCCTGCCCTGTCTCGATCAAGACATCGTCGACGGTCCCATCTGTCCCGCGAGCGCGCAGGTCATCGCTCGGAGGCTCACCGACGTGGAGGAGAGGATCGCCGCATTGGACATCCTCCGCCAACGCCTCATCGAAGCACTGGCCCAGGCCGGCGGCTAGACGTCCCAGGTGATCAGTCCCTCGGCGTCGGCCTGGGCCTGCAGTTGCTCCAAGATGCGGTGCCAGGTGCCGTCCCGCTGCCAACGCCGGAACAGGCCGTAGACCGTCTCCCACGGGCCTTACCGCCCGGGCACATCCCGCCCGGTCACGGGTCGGCCATGCCGGGCAGCGAGAACGGCCAGCGTTGCGCGCATGTCCTCGGCGGTCGGCGGGGTAATCAGGGCGTCCGCCTCGCTGTCCGGCGCGCTGTCCTCGAAGTCCTGCCAAAGGTCGGCGTCCGGCCAACGGCTCTCAGCGGACGCAGGACGGGCTACCAGGGCGCAGGGTCCACGGCCATCGACCCAACGACAGGTAGAGCCCCTCCCAACGACAGGTAGAGCCCCCTCCGGCAGCTGAACCTGCCGGAGGCGCTCTCGCGCTGTGGGCTCGAGGTGCCTGTCAGCAGATAGGCCGCTACCGTCGAAAGAGGTGAGGTCGCGATTCAGGACACGTCCCGCGACGCGCTCCCGCAACGGTGGGCCTGCAGCCGGGAGACGTGCGTCCCTCGCTTTCACGCGGCGACCTCGACGACAGCGCCGCATCGGTCTTCGAGCGGCACCATCCAGCCATCGCGGACCCCACGCTTCGGCGTGAGGCCGCGGCCATCCCTTTCGTGCTGGGACAGCGCGAGAACGTGGAAGAAGGAGCAGAGCCATGCGAGCACATCGCGCCAAGCGCGCCTTCGCCTGCGTCGCGGCCGGCTTCCTGCTGGCCGGCGGCACCGCAATCGGAGTGGCGGGCACGGCCGCAGCAGCCGCCCCCGCCACGACGACCGTCTCGGTTCCCACGGGCTGCTCGTGGCACAGCGGCTGGTACGACAGTCACCACCACTGGCACAAGGGCTATTGGGACTGCAACTCGAACAGGAACAACCGCTGACCTGCCCGCCGTCCGGGCGAGTGGCCGCTGGTACGACTCACCCCTCAGGCTCTGTCCGGGCGTTCAGCGGTCACCAGGGCGTGCGCTGGCCTGTGCATCCAATACAGGGTCAGCGGAACACAGCGTGCAGACCTGCAGACACCCACGTATCGACGCTGGCCGCGACTCAGCGGTGAGGACATCCGGATGCCCGGCATGGACGGCATCGGGGCCACCAGACTGATCACCGCCGCCTCCGGCAACCACCCGCGCCTTCCCGGCCATCCCCGGATTACCGTCCCGATGGTGGAGGTCTCAGTGCGTGCCGAGGTCGCGAGGTCTGCCACCAGCAATGACCCGGAGTTTGTCGGGGTTGGCGACGTTGTGGATCGTGGTGATGCGCCCATCGGCGTCGAAATCGAAAGTGACAGTGGCGATCACGCGGCCCGAACCGCTGAACACCATGCCTGGCCCGCCATTGATTTCGACCAGATCGGCCTTCATGTCGGCGGGGTCGACACCCTGGTAGGTGACGGTGCCGATGGCTGCGAACCAGGCAGCCACCGTCTGTGCGCCCACAACCGGGCGCAGGGCCTGCCGGACCTTGCCGCCGCCGTCGGTCCACAAGGTGACGTCCGGGGACAGCAGCTCCATGAGGGTGTTGATGTCACCACCGGTTGCGGCGTCGAGGAACCGCTCGGTGACCTCGCTCTGCCGCGGCCGGTCCACGGTGAAGCGTGGCCGCCGGGCCTGCACGTGCTCGCGAGCACGGTGCACGGCCTGCCGCACCGCGGGCTCGGAACGCTCCACCGCCTCTGCGATCTCGGCGTGGTTGAAGCCGAAGACCTCCTTCAGCACGAACACCGCGCGCTCGAGCGGGCTCAGCGATTCCAGCACCACCAGCATCGCCATCGACACCGACTCGGCGTTCGTGACGGCGTCGGCGGTGTCGGCGATGGTGAGAATCGGCTCCGGAAGCCACGGCCCGACGTAGGTCTCACGCTTGTGCCGGGTGGAGCGCAGCCGTTCCATCGCCAGATTCGACACGATCCGCGTCAGATACGCCTTGGGTTCGGCCACCTGCGAGCGGTCGGCGGCCGACCATTTGATCCAGGCGTCCTGTACTGCATCCTCGGCATCGACTGCGGTGCCGAGGATGCGGTACGCCACCGAGAACAGCAGATTGCGATGGTCGTTGAACACCTGCTGGCCGGGGTCCGGGTACGGGTGGGTCATCGCGCGTCCCGGACCCGGGTGAAGCGGCCGCCGCGGGGCCAGAACGCTCCCGAGGAGGGCATCTTCTTCATACGGCCGAATGTCGGCCAGGGTGAGGCAGTCACCGTCTCCTTGTACCAGGCCGCCTTGCGGCCGGTCAGGTGCACCCGCCTGGGGGTGTCGTCGGGGTGGGTGAACTGAACGACCGCGTCATGCCGCCCCAGGCTCACCGGCGTGTGGTAGTAGCCGAAGCGGAACGGCTTGGGCTGCTTGCCCTTCAGCGTGCGGGCGATCGACACAGCGGCGTGTACACCGGTCGGCATGCCGCCCTGGCAGGTGCCGTGCATGATGCCGTAGCCCTGGCGGACCGCGGCCGCATCGCCCACGGCGTACACGTCGGGGTGGGACACCGACCGAAGTGAATCGTCGGTAACGATGCGACCGCGACCGTCGACGCTCAGCCCGGCGGCGGCCGCCAGTGGCGACACCCGCGTACCACTTGTCCACAAGACGGCATCGGCGGCGATGTTCTCCCCGCCTGCCAGCTCGACCGAAGCGGGCAGCACCTTCACCACCTCGCTCCCGCTGCGCACCTGGACACCCAGGCGCCGGAGCGCGGATTGCAGATACGCCTTGGCCTTCGGGTTCATGGTCGCACCGGGTTCCTGCCGGCCCACCAGGACGACGTCGAGCTCCGGGTGCCGCTCGGCGATCTCCGCGGCCGCCTCGATGCCGGTCAACCCGCTGCCACCGACCACCACCGTGCCACTGCCCAACCGCGCCAACCGGTCGGCCAGCAACTCGGCGTCCTGGGCGCTGTTCAGGGTGTAGGCATGATCCTCGACACCCGGCACGGACACCGTGTCGGCCACGCTGCCCAACCCGTACACCAGCGTGTCGTAGCGCAGTATCCGGTCGTCGTCGATCCGCACGGTCCGCACGTTCGCATCCACCGCCGTGACCCAGCCGCGCACGAACTGCGCACCCGTACCCTCCAGCAGCTCCGGGATGCTCATCTCGGCGAGCTGCTGCCTGGTCGCCGTCATATGCAGCCGCAGGCGTTCGGTGAACCGCTCCTGCGGATTCACCAAGGTCACCTGCACATCCTGATGCCGCCCGACCCGAGCCGCGAGCTGGATCGCTGCGGACATACCCGCGTACCCCGCCCCCAGGACCAGAATGCGGTGGGTCGTCACCGGGCCGGTTCCGTTCTGTGCGCTCATCGTTCCGCCTCTCTCCTCTTGCTGACGACCACCAGATGCAAGCTGACCTCCCGTTCGTGACATGGATTCGATGTGACAGGCGACACAGTCGACTTGACGGCGGCCCCCGATCCGCATCGCCAACGAGGAACCGGCGATACGCGGCTCGTGAGGTGCGGGGTGATCGCTGTGCAACCAAGGGGGCCGGACCGATCCGTCTCATCCGGCAGCGCCGGATGGTGGAGCTCCTGTCGGCGCAGGTGAACATCACACAGCCGAGGAGATCGCCCTGTACTTGAAGGCCTTCGAAGAGCTCCGGACTATGGCCGTTTACGGGCAGGAGGCACGGGCGCTGATCGTGAAGGCCATCGACGCCCTGAATTGCCCCGGACGCACGAGTGCGCCCCCTTCCGACCCCGAGGCGAGAGGCGACGCAGCGTCAGCCACCCGGCGCGGTGGTCCTTCTCCCCGGAGCTGCCTTCGGCGAATCGGGTACCCGGAGTACCGCGCCCTCGGAATCCCGGTACACGAAGTCGCTTCGGGAGCCCCGTGCGTGATGATCAGACAGCATGTGCGCGTGCTGCCTCCCCGACTGCAATGGCAAGACCCGCGTCCCATCCCGCGCCTCGACCCTCAAGACCCGGTCACGGTCACGGTGTGCGACCCCTCGTTCTACGCCCCAGACCCCGCTGACGACTGCTCGGCGTTCTGGTACACATGCATGTCCCACGGGCGGCACTACCTGCGCGGCGCATGCGGCGACGGCCCGCATCTCATCGCGTTGGAGTGCACCATCCACGGGCTGGAGAACATGTGGCCTCAGCCGAAGATGCTGCTGTTCCCGGGTGGCTTCACGCCGCAGCTGGGAGCCGGACAACTTGCGGAGATCCAGGCTGCGTCGGACGAGGACGAGAGCCTGCCCGACGATTCACGCGGGCGCGCTTAGCCGAGCCGGCCCGCCCGCAGGGCATCGACGAAATCCCCCCAGGCGAACGGCCCCAGGGCGAGCCGAGGCCCTGACGGCACTTTGGAGTCCCGCACCGCCAGGTCGCCGACGACGACGGCGACCTCGACACACTCGCTGGTGTTCGCCCCACTGTACGAAGACTTGAACCAGGCCCCGGCTGGTATCTCAGGGGTGCTGCTCTGCATCACATCTCCTCACGGACACGCTCGATCATGGCTGATGAGGCAGCCATGTCCAACGCTTGTGCGCGGAGGTAGTCGAATGCAAGCCGGTATCGGTCCAGTTCCTTCTCCTTCTCCATGAAGAGCGAGCCCAGGTGAATGTCGACGTAGACGACATCCAGGCTTGGCTCCGCACCTCCGAGGATTACGAAGCTGCCCATGGCTGCCGAATGGGCGCCCTTGGAGAAGGGCAGCACCTGAAGCGTGATCTCCGGAGACTCGTTGGCCTGGAGCAGGTGGCTGAGCTGCTCCCTCATGACGTCGCGCGAACCGACAACGCGCCGAATCACCGACTCGTCGAGGATCGCCCAGAGGTGCAGTGGCTTGGCCCGGGTGAGGATCTCCTGGCGCTTCATCCGGATGTCAACGAGGCGTTCAATCTCCTCTGGAGGCAGCCGCATCTCTGATGCGTGTTGCACGGCCTCCGTGTAGCTCCGAGTCTGCAAGAGACCAGGTACGTAGAGGCAGTTGAAGTGATCTTCGCGAACAGCTTCGTCCTCAAGAGTGAGCAGGAGGTTCATGGTTTCCGGAATGGAGTCGGCGAACGAGCTCCACCAACCCTGCTGCTTCGCGTCCTTGGCGAGCGCGACGACGGCCTTCCGCTCGGCCTCGCTCGAGTCGTACTCACGACAGAGCGCGTCCACGATGGGCCACTTCACGGGCCCTTCCTGTGTCTCGTATCGGCTGACGGTGGCCTTCGAGACCCCAACGAGCCGGCCGGCTTCCTCCAGAGTCATGCCCTTCCGGGCGCGCAGCTTGCGCATCGTCACGCCGAGCTGACGGCGTCGGGTTGTGGCCCTCGGGGACATGGCAGCGACCTTCCCTCATGTGTGGGGCCAGCCCTCTGGCCACCAATAAGGCTATGCAGACGCCAAGTCGGGCTCCACGCCTTCACCCGATAGATATTCGTGAGAAGTTACATGAAGAGATTTCTCACTGCCATACTCGCAGAACCGGGCTACACAGCGTCGCCGCACGGAGCGGTGGGCGCAGCGCTGTCGTGGCTAAGGAGGAGTCTCACTATGACCTTCTGTGAAGACGGCGGAACAAGGCTTCGCTGCGTCCTGCCGTTCAGGGCCGTGCCGACGGAACTCCGGCAGCTACGGAAATCCGTCCGTTCCACGCTGGGACAGTGGGGCGTGCTGACAGCGGCCGATGAGACCGAGCTGATCGTGACCGAGCTCGCGACCAACGTCATCAAACACGTGGGAGAAGGAGCGCCGGCAACCCTGGTTCTGGAACCGAGTGACGACCGCATCCGCGTGGAACTGCACGACAAGGGTCACACTGCGCCGGCTTTGGGGTCTGGGAGCTGCGATGAGGAGTGTGGCCGAGGGCTGCACCTGCTCTCGGCCATGAGCCTGGGATGGGGCACGCTGCTCACGGCGACGGGCAAGGTGGTGTGGTGCGAGATCTCGTTGGAGGATGTGCGCCATTGCGTGAAGGTCCAGCGAGCCGCGGCGCTGCTGAACGAGTACCGACGAGTGGTCGGCGTCAGCTCGGTGGTCGTGCCGACCTACGCCGTACTGGAGGAGTCGGCCACCGACATCATTGCGGACCTGCTCCATTGGCTGGCGGCGCAGGGCGGCGACCCGGACGACATCCTCGACCGAGCGCAGATGCACTTCGAGGCCGAGCAGTCAGCGGCCTAGCTGGAGCCTAGCTGGAACCGCGACGTGCCAGATACGGGTCTGGGCCTCGGCGACGGCTAATCGATGCTGCTCGCAGAAGAGCGCTGGCGTCTTCAGGCAGGCCGTACTCGTGTAGTTCGAGCGCAATGCGTATGACGTCTGTCTCAGTTCGGCTGCGTCCGTGGATGCTGATGACCGTGTCCGCTAGCTGAGTCTGCTCCTGGCGCAGAAGCGCGATGGATGCCGCGCTTTCCAAGGGAGTTAAGGCCGTCGAGGCGTCTTGGAGCCAGGAGATCGCGTGACTGGTCTGGCCGCTCCCGTGGAAACCGACGGCTGTGGCGGCAAGCTGCCGGGCGGCGGCCACGTCGCGTGCGCTCCGTTGCCGGTCCCCTGCTCTAAAGGGGACCGGCAGCAGAGGTGTGCTCGCCCCCATGTCGCCGTCGGCCGGAAACGGGTGGTTGGTCTGGCTGGCGACGAGCCGGCTGCGTTCGCTCCGAAGCCGTTCGTTTTCCTGCCTTATGGGAGTGCAGGTCCGGCAGATCGTTGGTTCGGCGGCTGTATGGATCTCCAGCAGCTCGTCCACGGTGAGCTCGACCGCTTCGCGTCCGGCCCTCTCAACGGCAAGGCAGTGAAGCAACCTGACGAAGCCAACGGGCGGCTTCCGCCTGCCCCTGCGGTAGCGGGATATCTCGCTCGGGTCCTTCCGCCACCCCCTGGAAGCCAGGAGCTCTGCGGCGTCTTCCAGTGTTGCTACTGCCAAGTGCCGGTAGAGCTCCATGATTACGGCGGCCAGGGCCTGTCGTCCTGGTGGAAGGTCCGCGCCCATCTGGCCGTCCATGCGTCCTGACGCCATCGCCGCTCCCCTGTGAGGCCTAGTCAATCCATTGTGCAGTAAGGGGTTTTGACTTCTTAGCGCGCAAGGTGAGATCTGGGTAGACGCCAGATCCATCGCCCCTGCTAAATGGGTGCTCAGCCGGAAGGCAATTCCGGGTGACGCCGTGCAGCACGGGGCCTTGCGGGCCCCGGCATGGCTCCACAGGGTGTGCGTTGAGCGGAGGTCTCAGGGTGGCAGAGAAGCCGGGAAGCATGATCCGCGCGGGGTTGTGGCTGCGTGATGAGGTAGGCCTGGACGGGAAGTTCACGAAGGCGGAACTGCGCGCGGCTTTCCCGGATGTGGCGCAGATTGACCGACGCGTGCGGGATTTGCGCGACCGTGGCTGGCAAATCGACACCAACCGTCAGGACCCGTCGCTGAACGCGGATGAGCAGCGCCTTGTGAAGATCGGCGCGCCGGTGTGGCTCCCTGGGCAGTCTAAGGCGCCGAAGGAAAAGGCCAGCCTCACTGATACGCAGCGGAACAAGGTGATGCTGGATGACGGTTTCCTCTGTCGCTCATGTGGCATCGGCGCCGGTGAGCCCTACGCTGACGGCGGTCAGGACGCCCAGCTCGACGTGGCGCGACGCAAGGTACTGATGCCGGACGGGACGACGCAGATGCAGTTGGTGACCGAGTGCAACAGGTGCCGGGTCGGCAGCGGAGGCCGCACTGCGGATCTGGCCGGAGTCATCGGAACTCTGGAGAAGCTCTCGGCGCTGGAGCTCGAGGTGTTCGCCGGCTGGCTGGAGGCCGACCGCCGGGAGCCGAGCCCGATGGAGAGGCTCTGGGGTGAGTACCGCACACTGCCTGGCGATGCCCGCAGTGCCGTCCAGGATGCCATCGACGGTATGAGTAAGTAGCTGACGAGGAGATGCAGAAGCAGATGATGCAGGAGTTCCCGCCGCCACCGCGCGCTGATGAGTTCAGCGAGCTGGTGAAGAGGCGCCTGGAGGACGTGAGGACCTCCGGCGGTACCCGGGAGACCGTGACTGTGGACTGGAATGGCCAGCCCCTCCACTGCGAAGTAATCGACTGCCCCGTCGGAGCCGTCTACTACAACCCGGGAACGCATCGCATCAGGGCGCAGCGTAGCCACAACCCGGCCAAGGATGAGGTTCTCAGCAAGGACCCCTGGGGCGTCGAGAGCCAGGAGGACTATCTCCCGTTCCTGCTCCAGGCCGACCCGGCGAATCCGAGTCGGCGCGACCCGGACTTCGACAAACTCAAGGAGGATCTGCAGAAGTTCGGGCAGAACGATCCTGGGCTGATTACCCATCACGGGATCCTGGTGAACGGCAACACGCGCGCAGCTGCGCTCCGCGAACTGGGTCAGCAGACGATGCGGGTCGGTGTCCTGCCGGAGTCGTTCATCTGGGCGGATATCAATGCGGTGGAGCTGTCTCTCCAGCTTCGTCGCGATCACCGGCGCGATTACTCGTATATCAACCGTCTGCTCGCGATGGAGGAGCAAGCCGCGCTGGGGCGGTCGCCCGAGGCGATCGCTAAAGACTTCCGTATCCGGGCCTCCACGTACCAGCAGGAGCGCTGGATTCTCAGCACCATCCGGGAGCAGATCGACCGCAGCAAGAGCGGCGGAGGCATCGGGCTGCGGCTGGTGGATTTTGAGGATCACCAGGAGAAGCTCAAGGAGTTGCACCGCGCGCACGAGAAGCTCGCGGCTGTCGAACCTGACGGGGCGGACGTGCTCAAGGAGCTCCGGATGGCCGCGATCGTCCTTGGCTTCGCGAAGACGGATGTCCGTCATATCGATGAGAGTTTCCGGGAGCGCTATCTGTCACGAACGATCCCAGCGAGCCTGAGCGCGCCGACGGAGGAGCAGTCGGCTGTGGCTGTGCCCGGCCTCGGCGGAGTGACGGTTCCCGGAGCCACTTCTGCGGTTTCCGCCGCTCGTGCGCTCAATGACCAGGTGCTGCGTGCCAAGGCCACGGCAGTCACGACTGCTCCCACGGTTCCGGAGCAGGAGAAGCGCGAGGCCCAAGGAGTGTTCGAGGGGGTCAAGGACGCGTTTGACAAGGCGATTGACGCCGCCGGTCGTGATGCCCGTCTGAAGAAGCGCAAGCAGATGGCGCCAGCCCGGCTCGCAGACGCCTGTGCCGACATCGACCAGTGTGTCGTGGAGCTCGTGCAGGCCCGCGCGTCGCGCAGCCTCGATGAGGAGGCGTTCGACGAGGCGGTCCTGAACCTGCGGGAGAGCCTGCGCCGGCTTGCGCAGCAGGCCGGCCGCGGGTCTGCGCACCATGGCGACGGCGTTGCTTGGCTGCTTGAAGCTGCCGCTCTTGAGGCGTCCTGATGACGGAGGCCGCCGCTGAGACCTCGCTCCGCCTTGGTTTCGATGAGACACGTACCAAAGTCGTCCTGAGGACAACTGACCGGTACCGCGACGACCTTGTCCAGTTGACCGCCCGTTTTCGTTCGGGCGGCCAACTTGGCCCGCTTGCCGCCGTTGTTGAGCTGAATGACTGGCTGGGGGGGCTGAACGCCCTCTCGTCTTGGCCACACCCGGCGGGTGTGTACTGGGCACCGGAATTGCAAGAGCTGGTCGTCGGCGTCCTTCAGGACGCCGAGGTGGTCAAGCAGCGCCTTGACAAGCCGGAACACCACGGAGAGATCACTCCGGATGATGTTCCCTTCCTCCTTGGGGACGAGTGGAAGGGTGATCTCAGTGACTTTCAGCGGCGGGATGTCGCCAAGCTGCTCTCGCTTCAGCACGGGGCCAACTTCAGTGTTCCCGGCGCCGGCAAGACGCGCGTAGGACTCGCGCTGTATGCCACGCAGAAGACACAAGGAAAGGCCCGTCGGCTGCTCATCGTGTGCCCGAAGTCCGCGTATGAGTCGTGGCAGTACGAGAGCGCCGTCTGTTTCAGGCACCCCCTGCGTACGGACATCCTGGATAGAGCGTATGACCAGTGGGCGGAGGTGCTGATCGTCAACTACGAGCGACTGGACCGCTCGCTCACTACTTTGGCGACGTGGCTCCAGGCCGGACCAGCGATGATCATCCTCGATGAGGCGCACCGCATGAAGCTCGGTGCCCGCGGGACCTACGGCGCCGCCTGTATGGCTCTCGGTCCCCTGGCGCGGCGTCGACTGATTCTGACTGGTACGCCGGCCCCGAACGGTGCCAAGGATCTGGAGAATCTCCTTGGCTTTGTCTGGCCTGGGCATGGCCAGACGACCGTCTCGCGTGCCGTCGCTGGTGGCGACCTCGCCTACGCGAGCTCGGTGCTGCGGCCCCTCTTCACTCGTACGACCAAGCAGGAACTTGGGCTGCCGCCGATGTCGCTCCAGATGCGGTACGTCGACATGCCGCCCCTGCACGAAGAGATCTATACCTCGCTGGTCGGCGGTGAAGGGAGTTGTGCGGCCCGGGACGACCTCAGCTCCCTCGGCAAGACTGCTCTTCGCCTGCTGATGGCTGCTGTATGTCCGGCGCTCCTGGCAGAAGGAGCGAATCGTCATGACCCGCTGGCCTATCAGCTGCCGCCGCTGGAGGTACCGCAGGGAAGCTCGCTGTACACACTGATGCAGAACCTCCCTGACCATGAGATGTCCCCCAAGTACCAGGAGGCGGCGCTCATAGTCGCGGAGAATGCGGAGCGGGGCCGTAAGACGCTCGTCTGGACGACTTTCGTTAGGAGCCTCACTACGTTGGAGAAGCTGCTGGGCAAGTTCGGGCCCGCGGTGGTGTATGGCGGAACCGCCGATCGCGAGGAGCAACTGCGGCGCTTCCGGGAAGATCCCGACTGCATGGTGCTGATCTCCAACCCAGCGACGCTGGGCGAGGGCATCAGCCTGCATCAGGTGTGCCACGACGCAGTTTATGTGGACCGTGACTTCATGGCTGGGCGATTTCTTCAGAGCATGGACCGGATTCACCGCTTGGGGCTTGCCCCCGATACAGATACGAACGCCACGGTGCTGGTCGCCAGGAACACCATCGACGAAGTCGTCATGACCCGGCTGGAACGGAAGCTCGACTTCATGGGCAAGATCCTCGACGATCCGTCAGTGCAGCAGCTCGCGGACCTTGAGGAAGAGCCGTCTGTGGCCGCAGGACTGGCGCCGAGCGATATGGCGGCCCTGCTGAGTCACATGGGGGTGCCGGCGCGGTTGCGCTGAGCGCTCGCTGGTGGTCGGGCGAGGCGAGTGCTGTCCGCCCGTACCAACGCCTTGGCGATGCTTCTGCCCACCGCTTCTGCGACAGGTGGGGGGAATGCGTTCCCTACCTGCCGGTATGCGGAGGTCTTACGGCCCTCGAATATCCAGTCTGGCGGGAAGCCCTGAAGCAGAGCCATCTGAGCGATCGTAAGTTTGACCGGCAGGGGATCGCCGGGAGAAGGAGGGAGATCGGCAACGCCGGCGCCGTTCACTCCAATCTCCGCCCACGCTTGCCTGGCGCGCGATGGTCCGAGATCGGGACCGCCGTGCTTCTTCGAACCGCCGCAGAGCGTCGGAGCGATGCGCTGAGCTTGCATTGCCCAGAACTCCGCGAGTTCCCAGCCTCTGGAAGCCATCGACGCTCGGAGGACGTCACCGACGAGCGGGGACGCGCCCGTTGGCGTGCTGGGTTCGGGCCAGCGGAAATAGCCGGAGACGTCTGGCCTCAATGCGACAAGAACGGCACGAGGGCGAAGCTGGGCGACACCGAAATCGCAGGAGTTCAACAGCCGCCACTCGGCTCTGTATCCCGAATCTGCCAGGCGCTGGAGAATGCTCGCTCGGTAGTCCCTGAACTTCTCCTGGAGTAACCCTTTTACGTTCTCGATGATCACGGCCCTGGGCTTAAGCGCCTGGATGAGCGTGAGCGCGGCAGGGAATAGGTCGCGCTCATCACCGCAACCTAGTTGGTTTCCGGCAAGGGAGAACGGAGGGCAGGGGACTCCGGCGGCAAGGAGGTCCGGGCGCCCTCGTCCGTTGAGCAGTGCTGCGGGGGTTACCCCGCGGACATCTGCCTGGAGGACGTTCCATTGAGGCCGGTTCGCCCTCAGAGTCTGGCACGCGTCTGGGTCGATTTCGACGAGTGCTTGGTGGCTGAGACCTGCCTCCTCGAGACCGAGAGCCTGGCCACCCGCGCCCGCGCAGATCTCCACGCAGGACAGGGGGGTGGTGTTCTCGTGAGCGGGGAGTGTCATGTGTGCCTCGCAGGTGGTCCGTCTGATTCCAGTGAGGCCAGCTTGCCGCCACTTGCCGCGGCAAGTGGCGGCAAGATACTCTCTTCACTCGAAGGGGCTAGCTTTCGGATTTTTGAGCGATTGGTGAAACTGTGGTCGACATGGGGCTGAGCTGGGAGAACGAATCACTCGGAGCCCGCGTCCGCGTCGCGCTGTGGTTGCGTGACGAGGTCGGCGAGGGCGGAAAGTTCTCTAAGGCCCGGATCCGGAAGGCGGTCAGGGGGACCGAGCAGGTTGACCGTCGCATGCGCGACCTGCGCCCCGCGGGGTGGGTGATTCTGACGTATCGCGACAAGCCCAGCCTTCAGCCTGACCAGCTGTACCTGGAGAAGGTCGGGCTGCCGATCTGGGAGCCGGAGCACCGCGCGGCCGGTCTGCGCCAGATCAGCGCGAAGACGAGGCGCTACGTGTACGAACGGGACGGCCACATGTGCCGTCGCTGCGGAGTCGCTGCGGGTGAGGCATACGCCGACGATCCGCGTGCCCATGCGCGTCTCACCCTTGGCCATGTCAATCCGCACAAGTCTGGTAGTGGGGCGAATGCCGAGGATCTGATCACGGAGTGCGCCCGCTGCAACGAATCAGTGAAACACCTCACTGGTGTGCAGATGACCAAGGAGCAGGTCTGGGACCGGATGAAGGAGCTCCCGGCACGTGGTAAGCGCGACCTGCTGGCATGGATGAAGGTCGACCACCGTCCGCTGAGCGCAGCGGAGAAGGCGTGGGGCATGTACCGGCAGCTCCCGGCCGCTGTGCGTGAACAGCTGGAGAGTGACCTGGAAGCACTCATGAGGGGCTGACCGCCGGAAGTGGCGTGCGGCCGATCTCGTGATTCCTGACAGTGCGGGATGCGACACTTGCGTGTCTGTTAACACCGCACCTGGAGGGGCCAATGGGTACCACCGACCGCAAGCTGACCTCGATTGAGATCTGCGCGGGAGCCGGTGGCCAAGCTGTAGGTCTCCACCAGGCTGGCTTCCGGCATCTGGCACTGGTCGAGATCGACAAGCACGCTGCGGCAACGCTCAGGAACAACATCAAGGACCGGCCGGCGTGGAGCTGGGAGCAGGAGCACTGCCTCGTCCGCGAAGCGGACGTGAAGGATTTCCACCCGCTCGAAGAGGTGCCCGCTCCTGACGCGCACGAGAAGAGCAAGCGTGGCCCGTCTGATGAAGCGGAGCTGATCAAGCCGAGACAGCTTGATCTCCTCGCTGGTGGCGTGCCGTGCCCGCCGTTCTCGGCGGCAGGGAAGCAGCTCGGCCGTGAAGATGATCGTGATTTGTTTCCCAGGATGCTTGACCTCGTGGAGCAGCTGCAGCCGCGTGCGGTCATGATCGAGAACGTGCGAGGGTTGGTCGAGCCCGAGCGTAAGTTCCGTTACTACCGCAACCACATCAAGAACCGGTTGCGCAAGGCTGGCTACGTGATCTGTGGTTGGCGGGTCTTGGAAGCTCGGGACTACGGCGTGCCTCAGCTCAGGCCGCGGGCCATCCTGGTCGCAATCCATGAGGACGACTACCGGGGATTCGAGTGGCCGGAGCCGGAGGGGGAGATCGTCACGGTCGCGGAGAAGTTGACACCATCCATGAAGAGGAGGCTTGGTGGCGAAGACTCTCCCCGATTCAAGGAGTGGCTGCGCCAGGCGGAACTCGGGACAGTCGCTCCCACGCTCGTCGGTGGATCCAAGAAACACGGTGGAGCGGATCTTGGCCCCACGAGGGCGAAGAAGGCATGGGCAGCGCTTGGCGTTGATGGTATGGGCGTGGCCAACGACGAGGACAAGATGACCGACCCTGATCGCGACCTCGGCAATCTGGAGAAAAAGAGAGGGCCTAAGCTCACGGTTGAGCAGGCGGCACTCATTCAGGGCTTTCCTGAGGAGTGGAAGTTCACTGGCGGCGGTAAGACCGCTCGCTATAGGCAGGTGGGTAACGCCTTCCCGCCGCCCGTTGCTGCGGCGGTGGGTGAGCGCATCAAGGAGGCTCTGCTGCGCACTGGGCCGCTGCTCGAAGACCCCAACCCTGGCTTTGAGCCGGAGGACGACCCGTCACTCGTCGCTGCTGAGCTTCCGCTCCAGCAGGCGCTTCCGACGATCGAAGACGACGCGGAGGACAGTGCTCGCGCACTCCTCGGGTGACTCGTGTTCCCAGAAGCGCAGAACCGTCCAGCCAGCTTCGGTGAGACGGCGGTCAGTGTCACGGTCGCGGGCCATGTTGCCCGCGACCTTGTCTGACCAGTAGCCCGGATTGGTTCTCGGCGGAACGTAGTGTTCGGGGCAGCCGTGCCAGTAGCAGCCGTCGATGAATACGGCCACCTTCGTGGGGCGGAAGACGATATCTGCCGTCCGTCGCAGATCGGGAAGAGGCTTGGCCGCCACCCGGTACCGCAGCCCCTGGGCGTGCAGCAGCCGGCGAAGCAGCCGTTCCGGCTGGGTGTCCCGGCTGCGGATCGCTTGCATGTTCCGGCGTCTCCCCGCAGATGACGCCCAGGAGCCTTCTGGCGGGGTCCAGGGCTGGGGATCGTTCAACTGCTTGCTCCTGCGGTCTGTCGTCTAGGGGTGGTCTCAGTCGTCCTGCACACGCTTGGAGCCTTTGCGCTCTCGTTCCAGTCTGACTACTGCCGCCTGTGGCCCGCCGCGGGGCCAGGGCTCCCAGTGTTCAAGGCGATAGAAGGACCGGACCTTGCGGCCCTCCCGCCGCTTGAGGTTCTTGATACTCCAGCCCAGCGCCCGCAATTCACGCATCCGTTTGGTCGGGTCGCCATGATTCTCTTCTCGCGCAACAAGCATGATGAGTTCTTTTGGGACGTTTTGCCCCTCCATGGACTTCAGTAGCTCGCCGATGCGCATATGGACTTCAGGCAGGCTCAGTGATGTGCGCAGGGCTGCGGCATTCTCTTCATGATCTGCGAAAAGAGCCTGCTTGGCGTGGTTGTCTTCCTCGCAGAGGGGCTGAAGATTGTCCGGGTCGTTGGTGCCCCCGAGGTCCAGTGGGACCTTGTGATCGATGACGAGCTTGACCTGGTCATCCTTCGGCGTGCGGCCACACGCCGCGCAACGGTTGCCGTAGGTGTGGAAGGTGAGAGCGCGGTCCGACGCGCGGATGGCTTTACGACCGCTCCGCTGACCGGGCATCAGGCTTCCAGCTGAGGAGGGGATAAGCGAACCGGTTCCTTTGGCCGGGCACCCGGGTCGCAGGTACGTCGAAGTGAGTGCGTAGCGAGCGAAGCCGCCGATCCATCTGGAGGTTGGCTTTACCAGTGAGAGCTGTTACACGCTCCCTGATAGCACCCATCTCCAGAGGGGCGTCGCGCGACTCATAGAGCACTTTGTACACGGCGCGCGTTTCGGCCTCTGGGACCAGGTCTTGCAGCTCCTGGCTGTCCGGAGCTGGCAGGGTGCGGGGCTCATTCTCCTGTGGCATGTCGTCCTGCGAATTCGGTTGCTCGTTGGGAAGGTTCACTGCTCACCGCGCATCGATGACAGCCTCGCCCTCACGGGATGAGTCGATGGTACGGAAGCGGACCAGGGGGACAGCAGGAGCGTGACGGTCCCTAGCTGCGACGAACGAGGCGGTGATAACTAGCTTGCCCGGGTCTGCCTGGCCGTTGGAAATGATCGAGGCGGGCTCTCCTAGTTCTTTATCAACCACGGCGTAGAGCAGGATCGCGCCCCGGCGGGACCGGTGAAACTCGCTGGCGTACGGATCGTCGTCGACGAGCGGGAGTGCACCAGCGATGCGCTCAGCGGACTGGCGGTGGGCCATACCTGAGATGCGGTTGAAGATGCCCGCTTTGCGGCTTCGCTGGACGAGGCTGATGGGAGCACTGCCGAGGATGCTGGCCGAAGCAGACCTTGCATCCTTTGTCTGGGGCGCGATGACGACCCAGTCATCCGTGCCGCAATCCGCACCGGAGGCGTCCCGCAGGTATTGCAGATGAGGAGCGAAGAGTTCAGGCCGCGCCCAGATCAGTCCGCTCATGATGTCCAGCAGCTGGCTGTGAGGGATGACGTACGTCTTTGCGGCGTACGTCGTGTAGTCACCGCGGTCGCTGGCAGGGAGGTGGACGAACGGTACGGGGTCCTGGCTGAGACCTGTGAGAATCGGCCGCCACAGTTCCGCGTTGTGCCGCAGGTCCGCTGTCGTCTCCGGATAGGCGGTCGGCTCCACCAACTCTCCCGGCTTCCGTATCTCCACCAGTTCGGCGTTGAACATCTTGTTCCGGGCTGACGGCTTGATCCAGGGCAGGTGCTGCGAGACCAGTGGCGGGATTTGGGCGGGGATTACCTGCGGTTTGCCGTCGATGAGAGTCGCATAGCGGGACAGTTCCGCGCGGAACGCCTCCTCGTCCCGGCATATTGCCTCGAACGCCTCGTAAAGATCGACGGTCTTCGTTCTGGTCAGCGGCTCCTCGCGGCCGATAAAGAGGCGGACCAGGTCGCGGTACCCCGGACGGAAGCCGAACCAGCGGCCCATTTGCATCAAGGTGTCGGCTTGCTGTGTGGTGCGGCGGTAGTAGGTGATCGTGAGGCCCTCCACCGTGAAGCCGCGAGACAGCTTTGTGCCGCCGACCAGGATCTTCCAGACATGCGGGGTGCGGTCGAAGTCCAGGTCGATCTGGGAGAAGTACCTATCGGTGTCGCCGTTGACGACGATGACCGGATTGCCGCCCGAGTTGATGAGCTGTCGAGCCCGGGAGACGTAGGGCTTCAGATCGGCGTACGAGGCTGGGGTGGGCAGGTCCTCGTCGGTGTACCGCTGGAAGTCAGCTGTGAGCAGCGCCTCCAGGCGGGCGTGGCCGGCCGGGCCCGTGTAGGCCGCTTGGTGCCACATGGTGTTGATGCGCAGAGCGAGCTCCGCGTGGTCGTTCGTCCGGACGGACTCGTGAACGAGCATCGTGTGGTGGCGGAAGGGGCCTTCCGGCACGTCGTGGTCGGCGCGGTACAGCTTCAGGGCGCCCGTCAGGAGGAAGGAGTCCATCGCCTCCTGGAGACGATCGCCCGTGGCGTCGTAAATGCCACGGATATAGGTTTCCTCGGCGTTGCTGTTGGAGCCGTCGAGGTCATGGAAGTCCTGGACGCCCATGTAACCCGAAGGCCGCGGCAGGGAGATCAGGAAATCGCGCGGGAAGATGTTCTCGCCGTCCCCCGGGTCAACGAAGACGTTGGCGAAGGGGGTTGCCGTGTAGCCGACGTACTGAGCGCGGGGGAGAAGCTTCAACAGGTCGGAGATTTGCCCGTTGATGGCCGACCGCGTGACCTTGCCGGCCTCCCACTTCTTCGGGTCCGTTGTATTGACGGATGCCTGGTCCGATTCGTCGTCGATGATCAGGGCCGGGATCTCTCCGAGAATCGGGCCGATCCTTCTGAGGTCCTGAACGAGCTTCGTCAGCACTGACTTGTTCTTTTTGACGACCATGACGCGGGCTGCCGCGTGGTGCAGATTCTCCGGGGCATGGAGGGGGAGTGGGCGGGCCTGCTTCTCGAATTCGAGGGCGCGGATACCGCCCAGCAGCGACTTGTAGTCGACTTCGCGAGTGGTGAGGCGCTCGATGTCGAAGGCGCCGAGCGTGGATGGACGGCCGCCGTGGGAGACGAACTCGGTCGGCCAGTCCTCGTCGTCCTGGTAATCGACGCCCACCAGCGCATCCAGATCCTGAGGGTCGGCGCCGCGCAGGATATTTTCCTGGCCGATAAGTTCCATGTCGAGGCGGCGCTGCGTCTGTCCGCGCAGCAGGTTGAGGGTGCCGCCCAGGACGATGACCAGGCGGTAGCCGGCGTCGATGGCCTTGGCCGTGACACCTGTGAAGTTGGCGGTCTTGCCGGACTGCACGTATCCGACAACCAGCCCCCGGGCCCGGTATGCCTCCATGCGCGTCGGGTCCGAGAGGCGTTCGACGACCGCGTGCGACGCCTCGTCCAGTGAGCAGATGGCCGCGTCGCTCCAGCCTTTGCGGCGCAGCAGCCGCTCATACGAAGCCCAGTAGAAGGAGCGGTTGGCCGCCGACTCACGGGTGTACCAGGCTTCGAAATTCTTGCTGATAATGACCGCGCCCGGCTCCTTGAAGACTGGGGTGATGGTATCCAGCGCCTTGCGCAGTTCGGCGCCGAAGTCGAGCCGGCTGTACGTATCGGCGCGCCTCTCTTCCGTACGCGGCGGGGAGTCCGACCAAGTGGCATGTTCATCGAGATCCCAGGCGGTGAGGGCTCGGTGCCACAGTGTGGTGAGTTCGTCGCCGGTGGAGGAGGTCACCAGGCGGTCCTGGAAGTGAGTGAGGGTGGCGTCAGTGGGCTCTTCTGCCTCGGAGAGTGCGAAGGCCAGTTTGGAGAACGGCTTGGGGCCGCGTCGCATCGCGGCCAGCACGTCGCCGTGCAGATTGAGCATGTGGTCGGGCATCTGGGGTCCTCAGCGGTCGTTCTCGAAGCGGGAGATCTCACAGCGGGCGGCCGAGAGCAGGACGCTGTTCCACAGAGCCATCTCGTCATCACGCTGGGCACTGGAGCGGCCCATCCGGAAGTTCTTCTCCAGCATCAAATAGAGCATGGCCTTGAGCGCGGGAGCATCGTTCGATCCGGCTCGCCGGTCGCCGTTAAAGGCCTGCCGGTACTCCTTGTTGAGGCGTACGACGTGTTCCTCCCGGACAATGTCGAAGAAGACCTCCTCCGGGAGGGCCTCCCATCGAAAGGTGATCGGATCCTCGCCTTCCAGCTCCGGCAGCTCGTCGCGCAGCGTGCGCTTCAGCCTGGGGTCTATGCCCTTGCCTGGCGGGACGGCCTCCTTGCGGTGCACCTCAGATGAGCGGCGCGCGGCCTCACGGTAGGTCGTCTCGGCCTCAGCGAGGTACGCGGCGAAGGTGTGGCCGTTGGCATCCGTGGCCTTTTCCAAGCCGCGGGCGAATGCCGGAGTGACGTTCACACCGTCCTTCTTGACGGTAAGGGAGAAGACGTCGTTGGGTTGGGGCGGAAGATCGATGGCGATACGGCTCAGGTTGTGGTGTGTCTCGCCACTGCGCGTGCCGTTCCAGCCGCCGGCCTGGACGAGGCGGTCGTTGCGGTAGATATAGAACCCCTGGCGCTCGGTCAGCGCTCCGATGCCGCGGTATGCGACGAGCGGGGACTTTGGCGGCCAGATGTGCGCGGACATCCGCAGTTCACCGACACCTTCGATGGGCGCGGTGTACGTACGCGGGTACCCGGCGCGTCCAGTGACGCGGTGGCCGAAGGGGTCGATTGCCTCGATGCCCCGGTGGTCGAGCTCGTCGCGGGTACTGACATCCTCGACGACGATGTCCACGTGGAAGCCCTCGCGGCCCAGGAACCGGTGCAGGTAGAGCCCCAAGTGGGTCTCCAGCCGCTCGATCGTCTCGTTGAGGAACCGGTCGGTCTGGCCGGCGGTGATGGTCTCGAAAGAACGGACGCCGTCCCAGCGCACGATTGTGCCGTGCCAGCCGATCACGCCGTCGTACCGGTCGATTAGATCCTGGCAGTACTTGGCGTCGACGATGTCACAACTGAAGTCAGCTTGTGCCCGGGTGGTCAGCCAGCGCCGACCCGTGGACGGGCTGCGCTTGGTACGGCTAATGACTGTGAGCGCGTCGGCGTGCGAGAGCGAAGCTGCTTTCAGGCCGGCGCCGAAGTGGCCGAGCGCGGAGGCGGCGTAGCCCTGGCGGCCACCGACGGTCATGGCGACATCCACCTGCTCGTCGTTCATTCCGCCGCCGTCGTCGATGACGAGTAGCGAGACGAGATGGTCCTCGTCGCGCAGGAAGCTGATGACGACGTTGTGCGCGCCCGCGTCGATGGAGTTGTCGACTAGGTCCGCGATGGCGGCTTCGAAGCCGTATCCCTGATGGGTCAGGGACTCGATGTAGCGAGCCGCAGGCGGGAGTCGCTTGCTGCCGCTCGTCGGGACGTCGTACTGCCAGCCGGCACCAGGCTCGTAAGGCATGGATCTTCCTTGCACACAGGGACTGGGTCTGTGTGGGGGACAGAGTGGGCCAGTCGGACGGCAACGTTCAATGTGAAAGTACTGTAAGTGAGTGGGAAAGGGCAGACGGTTACGCTGATATGGGCCCAATCGCATGGAGATTGGCGCCAGGTGCAGGCTCAGAGTGCTGCGTATACCGCCAGCGCCACGGGCGAACACACGTAGCGAGACGCCCTACGCCATCATCGGACGTGGCGTGTACGTCTTATTCGTGTTCTTTCACCGCGCGGGTCGGGGCCCTCGTTGTTGACCGAGGTGTCCTTGGGCAGCCCCGGGTGGTGGTTGGTGTTCAGGGGGCAGGGCGAAAGACCTGGCCTGAGAGGGTATGCCAGCCTGGGGGTGGGGCCCTCGAGGCGGTGGCCGCGCGCTATGACGCCCCTTGTACGGGTGCCCGGACGCCCAGCGGACGCATGCCGCGCAGGCCCTGCGGGGCGGAGTGAATCGCGCGGGCTCCGAGTGCGAGGGCGGAGCTGATGAGCAGGCCGAACAGGCTCATGACTGGTGGGGCGTCCCGTGGCAATCCCGGTACGCCGCCCCCGACCCGCACCAGCACGCCGCCCCCTTCGCCGGCGGCCATGCCACCGCTCGGCCCCTCGCCGCCAGTGTCGTTGCGTACTGCGGGAGCAGGTCCGCGTTCGCCGGTGACGACTGTTCCGAGGCCGCGAACGCCTCGTACGACGGGACCGTCGCCGTCACGATGCCCAGGTTCTCCGTGCCCGTCGACGACAGGTCCCGCAGCGAGGCCTCGATGTCCGTCAGGTGGGCCGTCCGGGTCGGGTACTCCGATTCCAACTCGGGGTAGGCCGCGAGCAGTTCGTTCAGTTCGTCCTCGGGCCAGTGGAGGACCGCCACCGGGAACGGGCGCGACAACGCCGAGCGGTACGAGCCCAGTTCGGACCTCAGGCGGGCGATTTCCGCCTTGAGTTCGGCCGGGTTTTCCGAGCCCAGGGCCCACAGGCGCTTCGGGTCGTGGAGTTCGTCCAGCGAGATGTCCGCCGTGTGGGACGTGTGGATCGTGTCGGCCAGGGCGTCCCGCTCGTCGTGCGGCAGGCCCAGGAGGCGGCGGACGCGGTGGCGGCCCGTGAGGAGGGACTGGGTCGCGTAGGAGACCTCGTCCTCGCCCGGGGGGAGGAGCAGGGTGAGGGCCGCGGTGAAGCAGTCGTGGGACGCCTCGAGCTCGTCGTGGGACTCCAGCGTCTCCGCGACGATCTCCCAGGGCGCCGGGTCGGCCGGGGCCGCCGTGCGGATGCCGGTGATCAGGGCGCGGGCCTCCGCCTCGTGGCCGTACTCCCAGAGGTTCGCCGCCTGCAGGGCCTTGATCAGCAGAGGGCGCTCGGGGTCGGCCGCGAGCAGGCGGTCGTAGAGGGTGGAGGCCTGTTCGCGGTCGCCCGCCAGTTCCAGGTGGGCCGCGGCCTGGAGCAGCAGTGGCTCATGGTCCTCGGGGTACTGCGCCGCGGTACGCAGCAGGCGCTCGGCTTCGGTGGTGTGATCGGCAGGCGTGTCGGGGCGCATGGTGGACACGGTACTGCTGTACGGGGGTTCAGAGGGATGAGCCGATTCTCACGAGTACCGCCATGAGCGATCCGAGCCAGAGCGCCGTGCCCAGGGCCAGCGTGAGGAGCGCCGACGAGCGGGCGGCCGGCGAGTCGATCTGGGCGTGTTGCGGATTGTGCGGGGTGTAGAGGACGCGGACCTGCGAGCCCTCGGGGAGCCGGTGCGGGCTGCCGCTGCTGTCGATCAGCGGCTGCTCGACCTCCGTGCCGTCGTCCGTCGTCCAGCGCACGACCGGATGAGCCGTGGAGTAGGAAGCCTCGCGCGTGGCTATGTGCCCCGTCACCGTGCCGAGCGCGCTGCGGCCGGTGCTGCGTACGAGCTCCGCAAGGATGTAGTTCGTGCCTTGTACGGCGCAGATCGCCAGCCCTGCGAGTAAGGGTACGAGGGTCAGAAACCAGAAGGGACTCATACGGCGCCATCGTAGGAGGTCGTGGGTCTGGTGAGTTGATGGACCAGCACCTATCGTGCCGCCGTGCGGCAGCGGGCGAGGGAGCGGGAACGGATACCGGTCGTGGTGCAAGGGCGCGGCTCGCGGCGTCGGGCCCGGTTCGCCCGTGGGCTGTGGACGAGCGCCGAGGTCACCGTCACCCTCGGGGTCGTCGTACTCCTCCTCGTCGTACATCAGCTGTGGTGGACCAATCGGCAGGCCCGGCAGGGTGCCGAGCACAAGGTCCAGGCCCTGGAGCGGGAGTGGGGGAGAGAAGGGGGAGAGGGGGAAGGGGAGGCGCGGTCCGTCGATGTGCCGGGCCGGCCCGTTCCGGTCGGGACGCCCACCGCCGGGGAGACCGGCACCGGCACCGGGACCGAAGCGCCCGACGCGCCGCCCGCCCGCGCTCCCCGCTGGGACCAGGCCTACGCCGTCCTCCGCATCCCACGGCTCGGCGTCGTCGCGCCCGTAGCCCAGGGCATCGCGAAGAGGGGCGTACTCGACAAGGGGTACGTCGGGCACTATCCGCAGACCGCCCAGCCCGGCCAGGCCGGGAACTTCGCCGTCGCCGGGCACCGCAACACCCACGGCGAGCCCTTCCGGTACATCAACCGGCTGCGCGGCGGTGACGAGGTGCAGGTCGAGACCCGCGAGGGGGTCTACGTGTATGTGGTGGACAAGAGGGTGGCGCAGACCTCGAGCCGGGACACCGGAGTGATCGCGGCCGTGCCGCGCAGTCTCGTGAAGACCGGCGCCGGGTACAGCGCGCCCGGGTACTACCTCACTCTCACCACCTGCACGCCGGAGTACTCCTCCACGTACCGGCTCGTCGTGTGGGGGAAGTTGACGTCGATGCGGCCGCGCTAGGGTCCCGGACGTGCTCAAACGTCGCCCTCAGCTGCTGTGGCTGCTCGTTCCGTACGTCGTCTTCCTCGGCGCGCTGCCGCTGGTGAACCGCGTCCGGCCGCTCGTCCTCGGACTGCCGTTCCTCTTCGTATGGCTGCTCGGGGCGACCCTCGTCACGCCCCTTGCCGTGTGGATGGCCTGGCGAGGGGATCACAAGTGAACGGCGCGATCGCGACGTCGATCTTCGGCGTCTTCATGGTGGCGACCGTCGCCCTCGGGCTGCTCGCCGTCCGCGGCCGCGGCGGCGGGACCGGTGGGCTCGCCGAGTGGTCCGTCGGCGGGCGCAGCCTCGGCGCCGTCTTCATCTGGGTGCTGATGGCGGGCGAGGGCTACACCAGCTTCAGCTATCTCGGCGCCGCCGGCTGGGGCTACAACTACGGGTCGCCGGTGCTCTATGTGGTCGCGTACCTGTCCTGCGGTTACGCCGTCGGCTATGTGGTCGGGCCCATGTTGTGGGACTACGGCCGCAAGCACGGACTCGTGGGGATCACCGATATGGTCGCCCACCGCTACGGGCGGCCCTGGCTCGGCGCGGTCGTCGCCGTACTCGCGACCGTCTTCCTGCTGCCCTACATCCAGCTGCAGATCACCGGCATGGGTGTGGTCGTCTCGACGATCTCGTACGGCGCGATCAGCCTCAACTGGGGCTATTTCCTCGCCTTCGCCGTCACCACCGGCTTTGTGGTGGTGAGCGGCCTGCGCGGCAGCGCCTGGGTCTCCGTCCTCAAGGACGGTCTGGTCATCGCCACCCTCGCCTTCCTGGCGATCTATGTGCCGCTGCACTACTTCGACGGGTACGGAGCGTTCCTCGGGCGGCTCGTCGCCGAGAAGGGCGAGTGGCTGACCCTGCCCGGGCACGGCGGCAGCGGGTTCGGCGAGGCCTGGTTCGCGACGACGACCGTCCTCAACTCCCTCACCGTCGTGATCTTCCCGACCACCGTCGCCGGCTATCTCGGCGCCCGTGACGCGGACGCGCTCCGTCGCAACGCCATCTGGCTGCCCGTCTACAACGTCCTGCTCTTCGTCCCGATGCTGCTCGGCATGGCCGCGATCTTCGTGGTGCCCGGCCTCGTCGGCGCGGAGTCCAATCTGGCCCTGTTCAAGCTGGTCGTCGACTCGCTGCCGGCCTGGGCGGTCGGGATCATCGGGGTCGCCGCCGCGCTCTCCTCCATCGTGCCGATGGCCGTCTTCATGCTGGTCATCGGGACGATGTGGGGGCGGAGTGTCCTCTCGCTCGCGCCCTGGCTACGACAGCGGCAGAAGGGTGCGGCGCAGACCGTCGTCGTGGTGGCGGGCGGGATCGCGCTGCTGTTGACGTACACCGCGCCCAACACGCTCGTACGGCTCTCCCTCATCTCGTACGAAGGGATGGCGCAGCTCCTGCCGATGCTGCTGCTCGGCCTGGTCTGGCGGCGGCTGACCCTCGCCGGAGTGGTGAGCGGGCTCGCGGCCGGAGTGGCGATCGTCTGCGTGCTGGTCTTCACCGGGCGCGATCCGGTGTGGGGCGTCAACGCGGGGATCGTCGCGCTCGCCGCCAACCTGGTCGTGGCGCTGGCGGTGACGTACGCCGGTCCGCCCGATCGTGATCCGCGGCCGGACGAGGACGTGCTTGCGGAGGATCCGCTCCCCGATGCCGATCGTGTATAACGGCTGGAGGTTCGAATTCGACGAGTGCGTCAGTGGCGAGTACGTCAGTGACGAGTGCGTGAGTGAGAGGAGGAGCATGACCGGTCGTACGACGCGGCTGCTCCGGCCCGCCGCGCTGCTGATCCTCCTCCTCGTCGAAGTGCTGCTGATCGACGGAGGCAGCCTCTCCGCCGCGGTGGCGCTCGCCGCGACCGCCACCGCTGCCGCCGGTTCCGCGCTCGTCGTCTGCGCCGTCATCAGCGCGCGCTGCGCGCCTGCCGTGCCACGCACCCGGGTCCGCACCGCCATTCGCGACCGCGAGCAACGCACCGCGTTCCTGCCGCAGCGCGACCCCGACGCGAAGGGCCGGACCCGGCCCCGAGCGCCCGGCCGTTCCCTCCTGACGGCCGCGTAGGGGTATCCCCACCTCGTACAACACCCCTCGCGGGTCGTCATGCCGCCATGTCCTCATCCCGGCACGACGAGACCCTCGGAGGGCTCACCCATGTCCGTTTTCGCCAGCCTGGTCGCACACCTCGCCGACCTGCTCCAGCCGCTCTTCCACGCGTCCGCCACGGCCGCCGCGATCATCGTCTTCACCGCGCTCGTACGGCTCGCCGTCCATCCGCTCTCCCGGGCGGCCGCCCGCGGCCAGAAGGCCAAGGCCAGGCTTTCGCCGCAGATCGCCGAGCTGCGCAAGAAGCACGGCAAGAACCCGGAGCGGATGCAGAAGGCGGTCATGGAACTGCACGCCGAGGAGAAGGTCTCGCCGCTCTCCGGGTGCCTGCCGAGCCTGCTGCAGCTGCCGGCGTTCTTCCTGATGTACCACCTGTTCTCCAGCACGCGGATCGGCGGCGAGCCGAACGGTCTGCTCAGCCACACGCTCGGCGCCGCGCCCCTCGGCGACCGCTGGTCGGACGCGCTCGCGCACGGCGGTGTCTTCGGCGGCGCGGGACTGGTGTACGTCGCGCTCTTCGCGATCGTCGCCGCCGTGGCCACCTTCAACTACCGGCGTACGAAGCGTCAGATGGCGGCCGCGCCGCTCTCGTCCGACCAGCAGATGCCGGGCATGGCCGCGATGGGCGCGATGACGAAGGTCATGCCGCTGCTCTCCTTCGCCACGCTCCTGACCGTGGCCTGGGTGCCGCTGGCCGCCGCGCTCTATGTGGTCACCACCACGACGTGGACGGCGGTCGAGCGGGCCTTTCTCTACCGGGACATGCCTGTCGCGGGCGCGCTTGCTACCGCCGCGTAACGGTCCAGGTTGTGAACGGGGTCTTGCAGAGTGGTCCGATGTCTTGGAGGATCGGCCAATCCTCCGATCCCCCGATGGCCGCTACCCATCGACCGGGCTCGCACACGACCAGGGGAGATTGACCATGAAGCTGCTGCGAGTCGGTACAGCGGGCGCCGAGCGCCCGGCTCTGCTCGACGAGGACGGGACGACACTGCGCGACCTGTCCGGCCTTGTCGCGGACATCGACGGTGAGCTGCTCGCCGATGCGTCGGCGCTCGCCCGGATACGGGCCGCGGCCGACGACGGTGAGCTGCCCGTACTGGACGCCGACGGCCTGCGTACGGGTGCGCCGCTCGCCCGTATCGGCAAGGTCGTGTGCATCGGGCTGAACTACCACGACCACGCCGCCGAGACGGGCGCGGAGCCTCCGGCCGAGCCGGTCGTCTTCTTCAAGGCGGCCGACACGGTCGTCGGCCCGTACGACACCGTGCTCGTACCGCGCCGCAGCCGGAAGACCGACTGGGAGGTCGAGCTCGCGGTCGTGATCGGACGTACGGCCCGCTATCTGGAGGACGACGAGGACGCGCTGTCGTACGTCGCCGGGTACGCGGTCTCGCACGACGTCTCGGAGCGCGAGTTCCAGATCGAGCGCGGCGGCACGTGGGACAAGGGCAAGAACTGCGAGACGTTCAACCCGCTGGGCCCATGGCTGGTGACGGCGGACGAGGTGCCGGACCCGCAGGCGCTCTCGCTCAGGCTGTGGGTGAACGGCGAGCTGAAGCAGAACGGCAGGACCGGCGACCAGATCTTTCCGGTGGCGGAGGTGGTGCGGTACGTCAGCCAGTTCATGACGCTGTACCCCGGGGACGTCATCAATACGGGTACGCCGGCGGGCGTCGCGCTGGGGCAGCCGGAGCCGAAGCCGTTCCTGCGGGCGGGTGATGTGGTGGAGCTGGAGGTCGAGGGGCTTGGCCGGCAGCGCCAGGAGCTGAAAGACGCGTAGCGCCTTCCGGCGGGGGCCGTGGGGGTGGGTGCCGTGTCCCGTTGGTGCGGGCTGCCTTGGTGCGGGGTGCGTTGGAGCGCCGGGTCCGTCCGGGGGGCGGGTCCGTCCTCAATCGCCGGACGGGCTCAAGACGGGTCCCCCGGGAGGCGGGGCGTTCTCGATCGGCGGACGGGCTTCATTCCCCCGGCCGGGGCCGTGGAGCTGCGTTGGAGGGCCGGGTCCGTCCGGGGCGCGGGTCCGTCCTCAATCGCAGGACGGGCTCAAGAGTCCAGGTGGCGAGGGGTTCTTGATCGCCGGATGGGCTTCATTCCTCCGGGTGGGTGCCGTGGCCCCTGGGGTGGGCCCGTCCTCAATCGCAGGACGGGCGCATTGTGAGCCCGGCCGGCGATTGAGGACAGCGCTGCCGAAGGCAGCGCAGCCTTGGCTCAAGCAGTGATGAAACGCTCCAGCGCCTCGACCACCATCGCGTGGTCCTCCGCCTGGGGCAGGCCCGAGACCGTGATCGAGCCGATGACGCCCACGCCCTCGACCGTGATCGGGAACGAGCCGCCGTGGGCCGCGTACACGTCCTGGTCGAGGCGCGAGGACTCCTCGAACGTCGTGCCCTTCGCGCGGTGGCGGGTGCCGACCAGGAACGAGCTCTGGCCGTACCGCTCGACGACCCGCCGCTTGCGGTCGATCCATGCGTCGTTGTCGGCGCTCGAGCCCGGCAGCGCGCAGTGGAAGAGCTGCTGTGCTCCGCGCCGGATGTCGATCGCGACCGGCGACCGGCGCTCGCGGGCCAGCTCGACGAGCAGGCTGCCGAGCATCCAGGCGTCCTCGTATGTGAACCGGCGCAGGGTCAGTCGGCGTTCCTGGGCGACGAGCTCGTCGACGGTGAGCGGTGCGGGCGCGGCCGGGCTGGAGGGGATCGGCGAGGCGGAAGGGGTGGGCGAGGCGGACGGCGTGGGCGAGGCGGTCACGCGGAGACCTCCACGGTGATGCCCTCACGGGCGGAGCGGCGCGCGGCCTCCAGGACGTCCAGCGCGGCCGCCGCCTCGAGAGCGGTGACCGGCGGGGCCGTGCCCTCACGCAGAGCGGTGGCGATGGCCGCGTAGTACGCCGGGTAGTCGCCCGGAACCGTCTCGACCGGGCGGCCGCCGCCGGTCAGCGGGGACTCGCCCGCGCCGACGCGGCCCCACAGCGACTCGGGCTCGACGCCCCAGCTCGCGTCGGAGTCGGGACGCCTGCCGTCGCGGAGGGCGGCCTCCTGCGGGTCCAGGCCGTACTTCACATAGCCCGCCGTCGAGCCGAGCACCCGGAAACGCGGGCCGAGCTGCGCGGTCACGGCGCTGATGTGCAGATGCGAGCGGACGCCGTTCGCATGCGTGAGCGCGATGAACGTGTCGTCGTCGGTCTGGGCGCCGGGGCGGCGGACATCGGCCTCGGCGTACACGCGCACGACCGGGCCGAACAGGGTCAGCGCCTGGTCGACGACATGACTGCCCAGGTCGTACAGCAGACCGCCGATCTCCTGCGGGTCGCCCGACTCGCGCCAGCCGCCCTTGAGCTGCGGGCGCCAGCGCTCGAAGCGCGACTCGAAGCGCAGTGCGTCGCCGAGCTCGCCGTCCGCGATCAGCTTCCGGACAGTGAGGAAGTCGTTGTCCCAGCGGCGGTTCTGGAAGACGGAGAGCAGCAGACCGCGCTCCTCGGCGAGGGCGGCGAGCTCACGCGCCTCGGCGGCGGTGCCGGCGATGGGCTTGTCGACGACGACCGGGAGGCCTGCCTTGAGGGCGGCCGTGGCGATCGGGACATGCGTCTTGTTGGGGGAGGCGATCACGATCAGATCGAGCTCGTCGGCCCGCTCCCACAGCTCGTCGGGCGAGGCCGCGAAGCGCACGTCGGGGAACTCGGTGCGGGCCTGCTCCTGCCGCTCCGGGTTCGAGGTGACGATCGTGTCGAGGGCGAGCCCCTCGGTCGCGGCGATCAGCGGGGCGTGGAAGACGGAGCCCGCCAGGCCGTAGCCGACGAGTCCGACGCGGAGGGGGGTGCCGGTGCCAGTCATGCATTCCACTTAAGCAACGGTGTTGCCAAAGTGCAAGCGGAGGGGACAATGGGGTCCGTGAACAGGACCGTGAGGAGCAGTACGGGAGCTATGGGAGCTACGGGCGCTACGGTCGCTACGGGAGCGAACCTGCTGGCGTTGCGCAGCCATAACGCGGCGCTGGTGCTCGACCTGCTGCGTACGGCGGGTGAGAGCGGCATCAGCAGGATGGAGCTCGCCGAGCGCACCGGGCTCACCCCGCAGGCGGTCAGCAAGATCACGGCCCGGCTGCGCGAAGAGGGGCTGGCGGTGGATGCGGGCCGCCGCGCGTCGACCGGTGGCAGACCGGGCACGGTGCTGCGGCTGGTCCCGTCGGCGGGCCACGCGGTCGGGCTGCACCTGGACCGCGACGAGCTGACGCTGGTGCTGCTGGACCTGGCGGGCGCTCCGGTCGCGGTCAGCACGGTGCCGCTGGACCTGGGCGCGCGGGCGGAGGCGGTCGTGGAGCGGGTGGCGACGGAGGTCGAGGCGCTGTCGGTGCGGGCCGGGGGGAGCCCTCCCCTCACCCGCCCCTTCCCGAAACTTGGGGCGGGGCCCCAGCCCCCCGGGCCGGCGGTGCAGGCTTCGCCGCGTCGGGGTGAAACGACGGGGTCGGGGCCCCAGCCCCCCGGGCCGGGGGTGCAGGCTTCGCCGCGTTGGGGCGAAACGACGAGGTCGGGGCCCCGGGCCGTGGGCCCGGCCGAGCATGCGCCTGCGGCGCCTGCGGCCGTCCCGCGCGGGGCCGGGTCCGCCGTGCGGCCTGGGGCCACGGATACGGCCGGCGCCCGGCCAACTGCCGGGCGTGAGCCCGCAGCACCCGAGCCCGCAGCACCCGAGCCCGCAGCACCCGAGGCCGCCTCCTGCCGACCCGAGGGCGGCCCGCCGCTCGTGCTTGGTGTTGGCGTGGCCATGCCCGGACCGCTTGATCACGCCACCGGTGTTCCGCATCGCGTCACCGGGTTTCCGCAGTGGGACGGGTTTCCCCTCCGTGACGCGCTCGCCGCGCGGCTCGGGTTGCCCGTCGTCCTTGACAAGGACACCAATGCCGCCGCCCTCGGGCTCGCACTGCGCGGGTCCGGTGACTCCTTCGCGTATCTCCATCTCGGTACGGGACTCGGCGCCGGTCTCGTCCTCGGCGGCTCGCTCTACCGCGGCGCGCGCACCGGCGCGGGGGAGTTCGGGCATCAGGTCATCCAGCTCGACGGGCCCGAGTGCGGGTGCGGAAAGCGGGGCTGTATCGAGGCGCTCTGCCTCGCGGCCGTCGACCGTGGCGATCTCGACCTGGCCGCCCGCGTCCTCGGTACCGGCGCCGCGAACCTCGTCGAGCTGCTCGACATCGACCGGGTGCTGCTCGGCGGCCGGGTCGTCGCCGCGGCCGCCGAGCCGTTCGTACGGGGAGTCGGCGAGTGTGTCCGCGTCCCGGTCGGCCTCGCCGAAGGCGGCGCACACGTCGTCGCGGAGGGCGCCGCGCAGTTGGTCCTTGCGCCCGTCTTCGGACGTGCGGAAGCGTCTCCCGCCGCACCGAAAATAGGCTGATAGGGCGAAATTGCGAGGCTGTGCGGCCGCATGAGGCCGTGGTGTCCGCGCGCGCGTGGCAGGGTCTCGGAGTACGACCGGGTGATCCCCCGGCGGTTCGTGAGCAGCCGAGCAGCAAAGGTCACCCATGCGACTGCGCAATGTCCTCGCCGCCGGAGTCACCGCAGCCACGATCGCGCCCGCGGCGCTCACCGGCTCGGCCGCGGTGGCCGCCGCCGTGACCGCACATGCCGCCGCCGAAACGTCCGCCGAGCCTGCCGAGCTTGCCGAGCCTGCCGAGGCGCCTGAGCAGGTAGCGGCACCTGAGCAAGCAGGGGCGCCTCAGGCGGCCACGGTGTCTCAGTCGGCCGCGGCACCTGGGACCGCCGCCGCGCAGGTGCCGGGACCCGGTGCCGGAAAGCCCGCAGCCGACAAGCCCGGAGAGCAGCAGCCCACCTGCGGCAAGGTCTCCGACCCCGACTTCCCCATCGACACCCGCATCCACGGCGGCCCCACCGTCCACCGCGCCGGCGGCGGCTTCCAGGAGTGGTCGGTCGACCTCGCCAACACCACCGACGAGAGCTGCCGCAGCATCCACCCGGTGATCATCTTCAGCGGGCGCGACCCCGGTCTCACCCCGGCGCGGATCACCTTGGAGTTCCACGACGACAAGGCAGCCCTCTGGCGCCCCGTCACCCTCGAGACGACCGCCGAGGACGAGGTCGTCGGCGTCCTCGACGGCGGATTCCCCGGCTTCGTCGTCCCGGCCCGTAAGTCGGTCACCGCCAAGGTCCGGCTCTCCCTCGCGCCCGACACCCCGCCCAACCAGGTCACGGTCAATGCCGCGGTCGTGCAGCGGAAGGGCAACGACGGCGACTGGGTGGGTGAGTCCGGCGACTACCGCTTCGCCGTTATGGACGACGACGGTTCCGGGGCGTCCGTCACCCTCGACGAGCTCGCCACGACCGGCATCGGCTCGCTGCTCCGCCTCGGTGCCGCCCTCGGTGCCGTACTGCTGTGCAGCGGGGCGCTGGTCCTGGCCTCCCGGCGGCTGCGTGCCTGGCGGCGCTGAGCGTTCACATCCGTCTGCGAGCATTCCCGGGTGGACTACCCGAACGACCAGGCGCCCGGCGCCGCTGTCCGCTCCGGCATCCCGGAGCACGGACGCATCCCCAAGTACTACGCCGTCAAGGCCCGTGTCTCCCTCCTGATCGAGGAGTTGGGCGAAGGGGGACTGCTGCCCACGGAGCGCGATCTCGCCGTACGGTACGAGGTCTCGCGCGAGACGGTGCGCCAGGCGTTGCGCGAACTGCTCCTGGAGGGCCGGCTGCGCCGCCAGGGCCGCGGCACGGTCGTCGCGGGCCCCAAGCTGGAGCAGCCCCTTTCGCTCGCCAGCTACACCGAGGGCGTACGGCGCCAGGGGCGCAGGCCGGGCCGCAGCCTGATCAGCCTCGACCGCTTCCCGTGTTCCGACGCGCTGGCCGCCGAGATCGGGGCGGCGCGCGGTGAACCGGTCTGGCACATGGAGCGGGTGCTCCTCGCGGACGACGAGCGGGTCGGCCTGGAGAGTACGTATGTCCCGGTGGCCCGAGTGCCGCGGCTGGACGCCGACTTCGACCCCGATTCGTCCTTCTACGCCTATCTGCGCGAGCGCCTGGCGATCTCCTTCGGCGACGCGGACGAGCGGATCGAGACGGTGCTCGCGACGCCGCGCGAGGCGCTGCTGATCGGTACGCCGCCGGCCCTGCCGATGCTGCTGCTCCACCGCGTCTCGCGGGACACGGCGGGCAAGCCGCTGGAGCGGGTGCGCACGCTCTACCGCGGCGACCGCTTCAGCTTCACTGCCCATCTGGGGAATCAGGGCTGAGGGCCGAGGGTCGGGCGACGGCTGACTCAACTTCGCAACGGCCTCTGGACGCATCACCCTGATAACGAGAGGGTAACGGGTCTAGTCCAAGTTTGGGTGCCCGTTCACCCTCCCGTTGCTGCCCGGAGTCATCCGGGTCACCAGCCCCCAGGAGCGTTGCCGCCGTGAGAGTCATCGTCGTAGGAGCCGGCGTGGTGGGAACCATGCACGCCTGGCACGCAGTGGAACGCGGCCACGAGGTCGTCCAGATCGAGCGCGAGACGGAGGCGCGAGGCGCGAGTCTGCGTAATTTCGGGCAGATATGGGTCAGCGGCCGCGCGGGCGGCGAGGAGCTCGAAACCGCGCTGCGCGCCCGCGAGTTGTGGGAGTCCATCGGGGAGCGCGTGCCCGGTCTCGGCTTCCGGGCCATCGGCTCGCTCACTCCCGTACGGAACGACCTGGAGCTGGCCGTCGCCGAGGCGGCCGTGGCCAGGCCCGACGCGGCCGCTCGCGGCTACAAGCTGGTCACCGCCGCCGAGGCGCGCCGGATCAACCCGGCGCTGCGCGGCGGGTTCGCGGCGGCGCTGTGGTGCGAGCGGGACGCCGCCGTCGAGCCGCGACCCTCCCAACTCGCCCTGAAGAATGCCCTGTTGGCGTCCGGGCGATACACGTATCTCGGCGGGCGCGAGGTCCGCGATGTGCTGGGTGAGGGATCCGTCCGCGACGACCACGGCGATGTGCACACCGGCGACGCCGTCGTCCTCTGTACGGGCGCATCGCTCTCCGGTCTCGTCCGCGAGCTCGCCCCCGGCCTCCCCGTACGCCGCGTGCGCCTCCAGATGATGCAGACCGACCCGCTCGGCGAGCCGCTCACCACGTCCATCGCCGACGCCGACAGCTTCCGCTACTACCCGGCGTATGCGAGCGATGCCCTGGATGCGCTCAACGCGGGGCAGGCCCAGGCGCCGACCGCCGCCGCGCACAAGATGCAGCTGCTGATGGTGCAGCGCCGCGACGGGGGGCTCACCATCGGCGACACCCACGAGTACGAGCACCCCTTCGCCTTCGACATCCTCGAGGATCCGTACGAGCACCTGGCCGAGGTCGTCGAGTCCTTCCTCGGCCGGCCGCTGCCGAAGATCCGCCGCCGCTGGGCCGGGGTGTACGCGCAGTGCACCGACAAGAGCCGTGTCGTGCACCGGGAGCAGGTGCGCGACCACGTGTGGCTGGTGACGGGACCGGGCGGGCGCGGCATGACCTGCTCGCCCGCCATCGCCGAATCAACCGCGAACGAACCGGGCTGGTGAGGAAATTGACGAAGCTGAACCTCGTCGTACTGGACATGGCCAGTACGACCGTCGCCGACGGCGGACTGGTCGAGCAGGCCTTCGCGTCGGCCGCGGAGCGCGTGGGAGCCGAGCCGGACTCGATGCCCGGCATGCTCGACCACGTCCGCGCGACCATGGGCGAGTCGAAGATCTCCGTCTTCCGGCATCTCTTCGGTGACGAGGCGCGCGCCCGGCAGGCCAACGCGGCGTTCGAGGAGGCGTACGGGGAGCTGGTCGACGCCGGCCGTATCGCGCCGGTTCCCGGCGCGCGGACGGCCGTCGAGGAGCTGCGGGCCCAGGGCCGCACCGTCGTGCTGACCACCGGCTTCGCCCGCCCCACCCAGGACGCGATCCTCGCCGCGCTCGGCTGGCAGGACCTGGTGGAGCTCACCCTCTGCCCGGCCGACGCGGGCGGCCGCGGCCGCCCCTACCCCGACATGGTGCTCGCCGCGTTCCTGCGCACCGGCGCGGTGGACGGCGTCCAGCAGATCGCGGTCGCGGGGGACACCTCGTACGACATGCTCAGCGGCGTACGCTCCGGCGCGGGCGTCGTCGCGGGAGTGCTGACCGGCGCACACGACAAGGAGCAGCTCGAGCAGTACGGCGCGACCCATGTGCTGGGCTCGGTCGCCGAGTTGCCGGGCCTGCTCGCCGGAGCGGACCGATGACGAGCGGCATCCGCTTCGAGAACGTCTCGGTCGCGTACGGGAGGCACGGCGAGACCACAGCGCTCGACTCGCTCGACCTCTCCGTCGAGCCGGGAGAGTTCATGGCGCTGCTGGGGCCGTCCGGATCGGGGAAGACGACGGCGCTGCGGGCGGTCGCCGGTTTCGTGCAGCCGGTCTCCGGGCGGGTGTTCATCGGCGGGCGGGACGTCACCGGGCTGCCGCCGCACCTGCGCGGCATCGGCATGGTGGTCCAGCAGTACGCGCTCTTCCCGCATATGCGCGTCAAGGACAACGTGGCCTTCGGCCTCCAGGCGCAGAAGGCCGCGAAACGCGAGATACCCGGCCGGGTGGCCGAGGCCCTCGAGATGACGGGCATGGCGGCGTACGCGAGCCGCTACCCGCGCGAGCTGTCAGGCGGGCAGCAGCAGCGCGTCGCGATCGCGCGTGCGCTCGCGATCCGCCCGAACGTCCTGCTCCTCGACGAGCCGCTGTCCGCGCTCGACGCGCAGCTCAGGTCCGGGATGCTGGCGGAACTGGCGCGGCTGCACCGGGAGTTGCCGGACGTCTCGATGCTGTACGTCACGCACGACCAGGCCGAGGCGCTGACGCTCGCGGACCGTATCGCCGTCATGGACAAGGCGCGGCTCCAGGACTGCGGTACGCCGCAGGAGCTGTACCGCAGCCCCCGTACGGAATTCACCGCGTCCTTCGTCGGCAACGCGAATCTGCTGCCGGTGACGGTCGGTTCCGGTGCGGTCTCCTTCGCCGGCGCGGAGGTGAAGGTCACCACGGGCGAGGCGTCGGCCGGCGCGACGGCCACGCTCTGCGTACGCCCACACCTGGTCGGCCTCGGCGAGGGCCCCAACGCTCTGCGTGGCAGTCTCACGGAGATCCAGTGGCGCGGCTCCACGCATCGCCTGTACGTGGAGGTGGCGGGCCACCGCGTGAAGGCGGACGTCCGCGAACTGCGGGAGACGCCGGCGCTGGGTGACGCGGTGACGTTGCACTTCGCTCCGGAGGACGCGGTGCTGCTGCCGGCGGGGCCGGGGGCGTCCGATGCCTGACGCGTCGCAGTCGGCTGCGGACCGTCGTGGGCTGCGCCCGACGGATGGCCCCCCGGCGGGCGGCAGCACGCCGCCGCCGCCCGCGCGCGACGCGGCGGTCGGCCCGGACCGGCCGGAGGCGGCAGGCTCACGTGCTGCGGTCGGCCCCGAGCGTCGGGAGGCGGCAGGCTCACGTCCCGGCGTCGCGGGCGACGGAACCGCCGTCGTCATCAAGGCGATGCACGACTTCGGCGGCAAGGAGCCGGCGATGGCGTACCTCAAGCAGCTCCAGGCCAACAACGTCGGCCCGTCGCCCTCCACCTCCAAGCTCGCGCCCAAGGTCGACAAGGGCGAGATCCTGGTCGCCAACGGCGACGTACAGATGAACTTCGCGCAGTCCAGGTCCATGCCGAACCTCGGCATCTGGTTCCCGGCGAAGGACGGCGGCAAGCCCACCACCTTTGCGCTGCCGTACGCCGCAGGGCTCGTCAACAAGGCCCCGCATACCGAGAACGGCAGGAAGCTGCTCGACTTCATGCTCACCGAGAAGGCCCAGCGGCAGGTCAGCGCGGTCGGCGGCGGCTTCTCCGCCCGTACGGACGTCAAGGCCACCGACGCCAACGCCATCGAGCTCGCCAAGCTGATCGACGGTGTCGACATCTTCGAGCCCGACTGGCGGGACATCGACAAGAACCTTCCGTCGTACGTCGACGCCTGGAAGTCCGCGACCGGCAGCTGACAACGGGTACCCGGTATCGACGGGGTCAAGATCAGCACTACTTGATTAGGCTGGGGTGCCGGAGGGCCACAGAGCCGTGCCTCCGGCGTCCCATGCACAGCACACTGCACAACTGCGTACGGCAGGAGTCCCAGTCTGATGGCAGAGCGCAAGCCGATCGAATCCTGGCTCACCGACATGGACGGTGTCCTGATCCACGAGGGCGTGCCGATCCCTGGCGCCGACGCCTTCATCAGGAGGCTGCGGGAGACCGGGACACCGTTCCTGGTGCTGACCAACAACTCCATCTACACCGCTCGCGACCTGCACGCACGGCTCGCCCGGATGGGCCTGGACGTGCCCGTGGAGAACATCTGGACCTCGGCGCTCGCCACCGCGCAGTTCCTGGACGACCAGCGTCCCGGCGGCACGGCGTACGTCATCGGCGAGGCGGGTCTGACCACCTGCCTGCACGACATCGGCTATGTCCTGACCGACCACGAACCCGACTATGTGGTGCTCGGCGAGACCCGTACGTACAGCTTCGAGGCGCTCACCAAGGCGATCCGGCTGATCAACGCCGGGGCCCGGTTCATCTGCACCAACCCCGACGAGACGGGCCCCTCCGCCGAGGGCCCGCTGCCCGCCACCGGAGCCGTCGCCGCGCTGATCACCAAGGCGACCGGCAGGGATCCGTACTTCGCGGGCAAGCCCAACCCGCTGATGATGCGGACCGGACTGAATGCCATCGGTGCGCACTCCGAGACCAGCGCCATGATCGGCGACCGGATGGATACCGACGTGCTGGCCGGCCTGGAAGCGGGTATGGAGACGTTTCTGGTGCTGACCGGGCTCACGAACCGCGAGACCGTGGACAAGTACCCGTTCCGGCCGTCCACGGTGGTCGACTCGATCGCGGATCTCGTCGACCGCATCTGAGCACGTCAGAGGGCCATACGGAGCAGTGGGCCGCTCCTGCGGATGCGAAAACGCCCGGCGCGGGTGAATCTTTTCGGTATCAGGAGGTTCACGATGCGTTCAGGTTTGATTGCTCTCCGTGCCGTCGGGGCGGCCGCCGTACTCGTCCTGGCGCCCGCCGCCACCGCCGCGTACGCAGACGATTCCGTGAAGGTCACGATCGCCCCGGCCTCCGCCGCACCCGGCGGCAGGATTGAGCTCCGTGTCTCGGGCTGCAAGGGCACGACGGGAGCCGTCGCGTCGCAGGGTTTCGTCGCGGACGCCGAGCTGTCGCGCCGGGTCGGACAGAACACTCAGCTGTTCGGGAACACGATGGTCAAAGTCGGCGTGAAGCCCGGCGCGTACGACGTGAATGTCACCTGCGACGGCCTTGGCCACTCCGCCTCGGGCCGCGTCCAGGTCGTCCAGCACCAGCCGGCCCAGCAGCCGACGAACCAGGCGACCCAGCAGCCGACGAATCAGCCGTCCCAGCAGCCGACGCCCGTCGCGCCGGTACGGGCGGGCGGCGGTGGCGCCGCCGCGCAGCTCGCTGCCCGGGACGCGAGCGTGAACCGGCAGAACGCGGGCCCCGGAGTCCCGCACACCGTGATCGGCCTGGTCCTCGCGGGCGTGGCGGCGGTCGCCGTGGCCTCCCGCACCTCGCGGCGCCGGCGTACGGACGCTGACTGACATGTCCGCCGCCGAACGTCCGGCGGGCAACGGCCGGCTGCTCATCGGAGTGGCCTGGGCGGTACTGCTGCTCGGGCTGTGGCTGTGGGGCCGCGAGGTCGCCGACAGCACTGGCGGCAGCTCCGCCCCCACCACCGGCGATGTGGCTGCGGTCGGCCGCCCGCTCGGCGTCCCCATGCCGCCCGCCCACGACCCGATCCAGCCGGCGAAGCCGCACCAGGTGGACATCCCGTCGATAGGCATCACCGCGGCGGTGGTCCCGCGCGGCCTGGATGCCACGGGCGCCGTGGACCCGCCCCCGTACGCGATGCCGCGCACGGTCGGCTGGTACGGCAGCGGTACACAGCCGGGCGCGGTGGGTGCCGCGCTGCTCGTCGGCCATGTCGACACCGAGTCGAAACCGGCCGTCTTCTACGGTCTGAGTGCCGCCAGGCCGGGCGAGAAGGTACGGGTGACCAGGACCGACGGCTCGGTCGCCGAGTTCACCATCGACGACGTCCAGGTCTTCGGCCGGGACCGGTTCGATCCGCGGAAGGTCTATGGGCCGCGCAAGGACGGGCGCGCCGAGCTGCGGCTGATCACCTGCGGCGGCACCTTCGACCGGGCGACGCGCACATACAGCGCCAATGTGGTGGTGTCGGCCTATCTCACCGGCGTCGCCACGAAGTGAATCAAGAAGTCAAGAAGTCCATGCCGTGAAGAAACAGCCTCGGAGGGCGGAACAGCTGCGGAGGGCGGCAACCTGGCTCGACCGACGACGCGCTCCCCCCGGAGCCGCCGGCCGAGCCGGTCCTCTACCGCGGGTGCCCGGGCTGCGGGAGAAGCCCGGGGCCGGCACAGGAGGCCGTGTGGTCCGGTTGCGCGTGAGCCGGGGACCGGGGCCGTTGCCCCACACCTTAGGCCGGGGAGATGGTCCGGCCTAGAGGGCGGATGACGCCTTGTTGCGAGGCCGTCGCCCTCAGTTCCCGTCGGCGGCCTCCCGCAGCGCCTCGAAGGGCAGTGAGCCGTCGGCGATCTGATGCGCAAGGCGGGAGAGCGGCTCCCGCTTCGTCCGTGCGTACCGGCGCATTGCCTCGAACGCCTCGTCCACGGAGACGCCCCACCGTTCCGCGAGCATGCCCTTGGCCTGCTCCACCCGGATCCGGCTGGTGAGCGCCGACTGCAGCTGTTCGGCGAGGAGTTCACTCTGCTGTATGGTCCGCTGCTGCAGAATGCCGATCGTGGCGGCGTCCGCGAGTGCCTGCGCCAGTGTCACCTGCCCCTGTGACTGCTGTTTCTGATGTTTCGTCAGAAAGAGATTCAGTGCGCCGATCACGTTCTCGCGCAGCCGCAGGGGTACGGCGTAGGTGGCCTCGAAGCCGTACTGCTGGGCCTGTGGGGCGAACTGCGGCCAGCGGAGCTTCGCTTCGCGGCTGTTGAGCGAGATCGGCGGCACTGCCGTACCGGTGCCGTAGGTGTCGAGGCAGGGCCCCTCCCTGTGCTGGAGCTCCAACAGCTCGAGCAGCCAGGACCGTTCGTCGGAGGACGCGGCGGTCTGCAGCTGGCCGCGCTGGTTCACCAGCATCAGTCCGGCGGCCTCGACGTCCAGCAGGTCGACGCAGTGGCCCGACAGCCTGTGCAGGAGTTCGATCACGTCGAAGTCGGCGACGAGCGTGTCGGCGAGCTCCACGAAAGCCGAGGCGATCCGTTGTTCGCGCAAGGTGCTGTCCATCCTTGTCACCCACCTCCGTCGGGGCTTCGGGTGCCGGTGTCGTCGCCGTCCCGCTCCGCCTCATCGGCGGGAAGCCGGAGCTTCCGCGCCACGATGTCCCTCGCCACATCCACGATGGGGCGTTCTGTCGCGTATGCGTACGCTCGCAGTCGTACGAGCGCCACGGCAGGTGTGACACCCAGCCGTACTGCGATCATCCCAGTCGCCTGGTGCACTTCGGCACGGTGCAGCGAGGCATGCTCGGCGAATCCGTGTGCCACGTCCCCCAGCAGGGTCAGGGTCAGCGCGTCCGCGAACACCAGGGCATCGGACAACGCGGTCGCGTCGAGCGGTCCCGGCGTGGACCGCCGACAGGTGAGTACGCCCACCTGAATGGCTCCGATCTGCAGGGGAAAGGCGAAGACCGCGCGCAGCCCCAGTGTTTCCGCGCTGGAGAGAAAGCCCGGCCAGCGTGCGCGCGGGACCAGCCGGAGATCGGCGTCGAGTACCAGCACGCCGCCGTCCACTGCGTCCATGCCAGGTCCTTCACCGAGGGTGAACTGGAGGTCGTCGAGCTGGGCGCTCAGCGGGTCGCTCGCCCACACCAGTTCGCCGAAGGAATCGTCGCCGGAGAGTGTGACCGCCAGTCCGTCGATCCCGAGGGCATCGGCGCACCGGCGCGCGAAGGACGCGTCGAGTCCGTCGGTCCGCTGAACCGCCAGCTCGTCCAGCAGGGCAGTCATACGAGCACTGACCAAACCCTCCTCCAGGGAGTGCGACGGAGCAGCTGGCACATCGTATCCCCGCAACCCGGTCACAGGATGTCCACGAAGAGAACCGGTCTCGTGACGCTCACGGCGGTTGTGCCAGGATGGATTCGACCGGTCTTGTCCGGGACGGGGCGCCTGGAGACGGCCTGGGATTGAGTGCACCCAAGGGGGAGTGGATGTACGGGAGTTGCACCGGGCGTGCCCGGCTGTGCGTGGCCGCGGCGGGGGCGGTGCTGCTTCTGGCGGGCTGCTCGTCCGACGGGGAGAAGGACAAGGACAAGAAGCCGGTGGTGAGCCAGCAGCCCAAGGCGAAGGATCCTTACTGGGTCAATCCCGACGGGAACGCCGCCAAGCAGGTCGCCTCCTACCGGAAGGACGGCGACGACAAGAACGCCGAGCTGATCAGGAAGATCGCGGATCAGCCGGTCGGCGAGTGGATCGGTCCGGACAATCCGGAGGCCGAGGCGAAGGGCTTCACCGAGGCGGCCGCCAAGGCCGACCGGGATGCGCTGCTGGTCCTCTACAACATCCCGCACCGCGACTGCGGGCAGTTCTCCAAGGGCGGCGCGGCCGACGGCGACGCCTACCGGGCGTGGGTGGACAAGGTCGCGGGAGGTATCGGCGACCGGCGGGCCACGGTGATACTGGAGCCGGACGCGGTGCTGCACCTGGTCGACAGCTGTACGCCGCAGGAGTTCCACGAGGAGCGCTTCGACCTGCTCAAGGGCGCGGTCGAGCGGCTGAAGAAGCAGCCGAACACAAAGGTGTACCTGGACGCGGGCAACGCCGGCTGGTCCCAGCCCGACGCGCTCTTCGAGCCGCTCCAGCGGGCCGGGGTCGACAAGGCGGACGGCTTCTCCGTCAATGTCTCCAACTTCTTTCCGACCACGGTGAGCAAGGACTTCGGCAAGAAGCTCTCGGCGAAGGTCGGCGGCAAGCACTTCGTCATCGACACCAGCCGCAACGGCAACGGCCCGTACACCGGCGGCGACCCGAAGGAGAACTGGTGCAATCCGCCGGGCCGTGCGCTCGGCGAGGAGCCCACCGCCAGGACCGGTGATGCGCTGGTCGACGCGTATCTGTGGGTGAAGCGGCCCGGTGAGTCGGACGGGGACTGCAAGGGCGGGCCCAAGGCGGGCGAGTGGTGGCCGGAGTACGCGCTCGGTCTGGCGCGCGGCACCAAGTAGCTTTCGCGGTAACGGTACGTGGGAGGGCCGGCAGCTGAGGAAGCTGCCGGCCCTCCCACGTACGGTCAAGCGCTACGGACCTGCGGGCCTACGGCGCTACGGACCTGCGGGCCTACGGCACCTCGGACCTGCGGGCCTACGGCGCTACGGACCTGCGGGCCTACGGCACCTCGGACCTGCGGGCCTACGGCACCTCGACCCACACACCCTCGGACGGCGTGCCCTTGTCGTCCGTCACGAAGAGCATGTACCAGCCGGACGGCACCAGCGCCCGGTTCTTCGGCACGGTGACCTGGATTCCGTCCGCCGTCTTCTTCATGTCCAGCGCGATCGAGCGCTGGTCGGTGTCGGTGACATGCGTGACGGCGCTCGGCCGCAGCAGCTTCGCCGTCTTGACGGACGCGGCGTTCTTGACCTTGAACGTGCCGGTGTCCCCGCGCTTGATGGCCTTCGGCCCGCCGCTCACCTCGGGCTTGGAGTCCCGGTAGAGGTACGGCGGGGTGTAGATCTCGATGCGCTGCTCGAAGACGCCCGGCTTGGTGTCGGCCTTGTCCGCGTAGAGCGAGTCCGAACCGAAGATCATGACGCGGCCGTCGGGGAGCAGCACCGAGCCGGAGTGGTAGTTGCGCCCCACCGCGGGGTCGGCGACCCGCTTGTACGTGCCCGTCTTCGGGTCGTACGTACGCGCCTGGAGGACATTGGAGCCGCCGCGCCCGCGGTAGTCCGCGGAGCCGCCGGTGACCAGGACCGAGTCGTCGGGCAGCAGCGAGGCGCTCGGGTAGCGGGTGCCCTTCTCCAGTGAAGCGCCGTCCTTGAAGCGGGGGTTCGCGGCCTTGAGGTCGACCAGCCGGGACTTCTCACTGGCCTTCTCGGACTCGCCGACCCCGCCACCGCCGATGACCATGAACCGCTGGTCCTGGGCGGGCGGCAGCATGACGGTCGCCGAGGTCTCCATCCTGTCCGGGTCGCTGAGGCCCGGGATCTTGTCGAACTTGTTCGTCCTCAGATCCCAGACGCCCGGATCACGGCCGACGTTGGCGGGCCCGTACCCGGCATTCGAGCCGGAGTAGAAGAGCTTGCCGTTGTCCATCAGGAAGATCGCCGGATAGGTGGGGAACTTCCGGATGATCCCGGTGTACTTCCAGGTCTTGGTCTTCGGGTCGTAGATCTCGTCCTTGCCGGGGACGATCTGCCCGATCTCGTCGAGACCGGAGAGCGAGAGGACCTTGCCGTCCTTGAGCGTGGTCAGCGTCGGGTACCAGCGGGCCTCGTTCATCGGGTCGACGGTGATGTACTTCTCCGCCACCGGATCGAACTCGTAGGCCTCCTTGATGCCCTGGAAGTCCTTCTTGTCGAGCGCGAGCTTCTGCGCGATGCCGTAGACATTGCGGGCGTCCGCGCCCTTGAGGCCCTGCACCCGGTAGTTGTCCTCGGTGCCGGTCTCGTATTCCTTCCCGGACTCCTCGGCCTCGACATAGATACGGCCGAGCCCGGGGTCGTTGCGCAGGAACTTGCCGGTCTTCTTGTCGAAGACCTTCTTCGCCTTCTCCACCAGGACCGGGTCCTTGGAGACGAAGGTCTTGCCGCCCTGCTTGCCGGTGAACTTCGTTCCGGCGGGCAGGGTCTTGGGCTCATCCGGGTCCTCGTTGTGGACGACCATCAGGCCGCCGGCCTTGGTGGCGTCGCCCTGGAGCTTCTCGTACCGCTTGGTGCCGCCCGCGACCAGCAGCTTTCCGTCGGGCAGCTGGGTGTGCCCGGCGCAGAACATGTCCTTGGGCGTGGGGATCTTCTTGAAGTCGTTGGTCTTCGGATCCCACAGCACCGACTCGAACTTCTTCGCGTCGAAGTTCTTCTGGTTGTTGCCGGAGCCCGCTATCAGCAGCACCTTGCCGGTGTGCAGCAGCGCGGCGTGAATCGAATTGATCTTGTACTCGGCGGGGACGTCCAGAAAGTCCCAGTGGCCGTTGGCCGCCTTGTACTCCGGCTTGTTGATCTTGTAGTCGTGGTACTGCTCCGAGCCGAAGCGCCACATCGCCGGCCCGTTGAACCCGGCCACTACGACGACCACCGCCGCGCTTATCGCCACACGACGGGCGCGGTTCTTGCGGTGGTTCGGCCGCACGGGCATCGTGCTCATTTCTTACGTCCCCCAAGGGCGATCTGCATGGTCTGGTCGGTGGTGGCAGGCTGCGGCCGCTGCTGCGGCACATGGGCTTCCGGGGTGGCGGCGGGCGGCTGTCCGCCGCCGTGCCGCCTTCTGCGCTTTTTCTTCTTCTCCGCACGGATGCCGTGCCGCCAGGCGAAGATGGGGGCCGCGGTGATCAGCAGGGCCAGCGTGGCCCAGGTGATCATGGCCGGATGGTCGTGCCCGAAGTAGAAGGACGAGCCGAGCGATCCGCCGAACACGAGGATGAAGAAGAGATGGATCCGGAAGGTGCCGAAGAGGGTGTCCGGGCTGGACGAGTCGCCCTTGGGGGTCACGACGAAGCTGCTCTTGCGGCGCAGTACGGCGTCCATCAGCGAGCGTGCGTAGATCGGCGCGGAGAGCGCGGACATCACCATGCCCGCGAGTCCGCCGGAGCCCTCGGGCTCGTGCGGCGAGACATTGTGGCGGCGGTTCCAGATGTAGAGGCCGATCTGGAGCGCCGAGGCGTTGCCGTACAGCATCATCCAGATCGTCGGGTCGATCTGCACACCGGAGGCGCCCATGCCCAGGAACAGCGCACAGCTCAGCGCCGCCAGGATCCAGTTGAGGGCCGACATCGGGTAGAAGATGATCATCATCGTGTAGTTGAAGAGCTTGCCCGGAGGCAGGGAGTAGAAGCCCTTCCAGTACTGCTTCATGATCGTTTCGTATGTGCCCCGCGACCAGCGCAGTTGCTGGGTGAAGAAGTCGGTCCAGGCCGTGGGCCCTTCGCCGACGGCCAGCACGTCCGGGGTGTAGACCGAGCGCCACTTGTTCCCGGTGTCCGGGTTGCTGGCACGGTGCATCTCGAAGCCGGTCGCCATGTCCTCGGTGATCGAGTCGTACAGACCACCGATCTGCTTGAGCGCCTTGATGCGTACGGCGTTGGAGGTACCGACGAACATGGGCGCGCCGTAGCGGTTGCCCGCGCGCTGGATCAGGGCGTGGAAGAGGAACTGCTGCGACTCGGCGGCCTTGGTGACGAAGGTGTCGTAATTGCCGTACACCTGCGGGCCGATGACGAAGCCGACGTCCGGGTCGCGGAAGTAGCCGAGCATCCGCTCCAGGTAGTTGGGCAGCGGGATGTGGTCGGTGTCGACGGAGGCGAAGAAGTCGTAGTTGCCGCCGTGCGCCTCGAGCCAGGCGTTGTAGTTGCCGTGCTTGGTCTTGGCCCGGTGCGGGCCCTTGGCCTGGTTCCAGTGCGCAACGCCCTTGCGGGAGAAGTGGTGGACACCGAGCCGCGCGCAGACCTCCTTGACGGCGGGGTCGTCGCCCTCGTCGAGCAGCCAGACGTGCATCAGCCCGCGGTGCCGGATCCGCACGGCCGCCTCGAGCGTCTTCGTCACCATCTCCAGGGGCTCCTTGCCCGGTACGAAGGAGGTGAGGAAGGCGACCTTGGTGCCGGTCTCGGGCACCACGGGGACCGGGTCGCGGGCCACCAGCGTGGCGTGCGCGTTCGACAGGACGTTCATCGTGCGGAAGAGCTCGATGAGACCGATCGAGACGAGCATGACGACGTCGAGTATGAGCAGCGTGTCGTTCTTGAGGTTCGGGTCGCGCTCGGTCCAGTGCTGGGGCTGCATCAGCCAGGCGAACAGGCCCAGCGAGACCAGCGGCGCGGCGCCGAGCAGCAGGGCGGCCCGGATACGGTGCGGCTCCTGCGAGAGCAGCGAGCGGTACTGCACGGTGTACGGCTTGGCCGGGTCGGGCTGGGTCAGGGGTCCGGCGAGCCTGCTGTAGTGCTCGTAGTCGTACCGCGGCAGTGCCTTCTTGGGGCGCAGCCGCTGCCCGGCGGTGCGCAGGTGCGCCGGTATCCGGAGCTGAGTCGTCCGGGAAGGGTCGTTGGGCTGCCGGGCGCCGTCTGGCGTCGACGTCATGAGTCATCCCCCCGCACGCAAGCTGGCTGCGTGAGCTGTGGTCGGTCGTTTCGTCCTGACCGCCGGTCCCCCTCGACCATCAGTCCTGGACGCATCATTGGCGGGCCACCGTCACTACAGACACGAAACGGTCACCTGCTGGTTGCATGATGCCCGTAGCGTGTTCGATCTGTGAACGGGACCCCTGTCCCGTGTCCCTGCAACGGGATTATCCCCTCCAAATACGCCCAACTGTGCTAAAGGGATGCCCCATTGAGGGTATTGGCTCCAGGACAGGGTCTACGACCCCCTGTCATGATCGCAAGGGTGAAACGGGGCGTTAATCGGCTATATGTGCGATTTGAGGCCCTCTTGCGAGGGGATCACGCCGGGGCTGGAGTGGCTGAAAACGTCTGGATGTACGACCAAGGCCCCCTCATGTGTGGTGAGGGGGCCTCAGTTCTGCGTGCGCCGCCAGGGACTCGAACCCCGGACCCGCTGATTAAGAGTCAGCTGCTCTAACCAACTGAGCTAGCGGCGCCTGCTGGCCTGAAGAACTTTACCCGACAGCCGCGGGTGCTCATGACCATTCTCTGATCATTCCGGCCTGTCGAATCGTCTTTTATTACCTTCATTCCGTCAAAATGCGATGAGACGGGACAGTTGGCGGCTGATAGGGGACGCCGGAAGTGGACGCCGGCACCCGTGCGACAGAGCCAAAAGAACTTGATGAGTGCGGAGGGTCCGTATGACCGTGCCGGTGTTCGAGGAGTACGAGCCTGCGGCCGACTGCGGCTGCGCGGGCTGTGCCCAGCAGCGCCGCATCCTCGCGGCCGGAGGCCACCCGAACGCGCACGGCTTACGCCGGGTGCTGGCCGTGCTCGCCACGGCGGGCGTGGTGCTCGGCAGCGGTGGAGCAGGAGTGGCGGACGCCGTCGGCCCCGCGGCTGCCGGTACCGCGCGGCCGGGTGAGGCCGTCGACGCGCAGGCCACCGCCGACCCGGTGCCCGTGACCGAGCAGGGCCGCAGCGGACCGCTGCACGGCCCCTCGGGCAAGGCGGCCACGGCCGCCGCGCCGCTGCGCAAGACGACCCGGGCCGAGATCATCAACAGGGCCAAGAAATGGGTGAGCGCGGGGGTCCCGTACAGCATGGAGCTGTACTGGACCGACGGATACCGCCAGGACTGCTCGGGCTATGTCTCGATGGCATGGGGCCTGGCAGGCAATGAGTGGACGGGGAGCCTCGCCGAGTACGCCACCCCGATCACGCGCGAGGAGCTGCAGCCCGGCGACATTCTGCTCTTCCACAACCCGGACAATCCGACCCGGGGCTCGCACGTCGTGCTCTTCGGCGGCTGGACCGACTACACGCACACCTCCTACATCGCGTACGAGCAGGTGAAGCCGCAGACCCGTAGGCAGGCCACGCCCATGGCGTACTGGACCAACTCCAGCAAGTACCTGCCCTACCGCTACAAGGGCCTCACCGGCGCCGCGGTGGAAGCGCCGTCCGTCGCCACCGTTCCGGGGACGGGCGCCAAACCCGGCACGGGCGCCAACCCTGGCACGGGCGCCAAACCCGGCACGGGCGCCTATCCGGGGATGGCGGCCTTCGGACCCGGTGCGAACAACAAGTACGTCACCCGGCTCGCCGAGCTGCTCTCCACCCGCGGCGGAAAGCACTTCTACCCCCAGGGGCCCGAACCGCGCTGGGACGACATGGACCGGCTGGCCACTCAGGCGTTCCAGCTCTCCCAGGGATGGCAGGGCGCGGAAGCGGACGGGATGCCCGGGCCGGGCACCTGGCGGCTGCTGGTGACCAAGAAGGGCAGGAACATCATCGGCGCGGGGGCGAGCGGGCCCGGCGGTAAGAGCGCGGTCGCACCCGCCTTCCCGGGGCGCGGCTACTTCCTTCCCGGCCGGTCCAGTACCTACGTCACCCAGCTCGGCCGGCAGCTGGTGAAGCGCGGCTACGGCAAGCACTACACATCGGGACCCGGGCCGGCGTGGGGCGAGGTGGACCGGCGCAATGTCGAGGCGTTCCAGCAGGCCCAGGGCTGGCGCGGCGCCGCGGCCGACGGCTTCCCGGGACCCGAGACCTGGCGGCGGCTCTTCGCCTGACGGCGCGGCTGTCCGGCGCCAGTCGGCCGACGGAGCCGACCGGCAGAGCTGTGCGGTGGAGCTGACCGGCACGGCGACGGCAGTACGGAACGACCAGTGGAGGTGGCAGTCATGAACACCACGACCCCGGAGCCGGACGGCACCGCGCCGTCCGACAGCCCGCGGCACACCCCGGTCATCGCCCAGGAGGTCACCACCGAGATCCCGGTGCATCTCCTCTTCCGCGAAGACGACTCCCTGCCGCTCGCCCCGCGGTCCGCCGTCGTCGGGTGGCGGCACGGCACCGGCGAGCAGCCGAAGGTCGGCCGCAGAACCGCGGTGCCGCGGTCCGCAGTGGTCCCACCGCGGCCCGCGCCGCCCGTCGATCCGGACCTGGTCGAGCGGGCCGCGCCCGCGCTGCCCGGCTGGACCGGGGTGGTCGCCGGGCTGTGCGCGCTGGCCGGGATCGGCGCGTTGCTGTGGGGGGTCGGAGTGCTGCCGGGCAGGGTGACGAGGCTGCTCGGGCTGCCCTCGTATCCGTACAACGGCATCGGGATCGGGCTGTGGTGCCTGGTCACGCTGGGCGTGGTGCTGGCGCTCTTCGCCTTCGGCGGGCTGGGATGCGGCCGGGTCGGACACGCCTGGGTGCTGACGATCTTCGGCGACTACCAGGGGAGTGTGCGGCGTACGGGGCTGGTGTGGGTCAATCCGTTGCTGCTGCGCCGCGGGGTCGACGTACGGCTGCGGCACTGGCGCAGCGAACCGATGCCGGCGGTCGACGCGGACGGCACGGCTCTGCGCGTCGTGGTGCTCGTGGTGTGGCGGGTCAAGGACACGGCGCGGGCGGCGCTCGGCGTCGAGGGCCACGAGAACTATCTGAGCGAGCAGGTCGAGGCGGCGATGGCGCGGGTGCTCTCGCAGCTGCCGGCCGATGCCTTCCACGAGGACGCGCCCACCCTGCGCGATGCCGAGGCGGTCGGCGACGCGCTGACGCGTCTGCTGTCGGCGGAGTGCGCTCCGGTGGGGATCGAGCTCTTCTCGGCGCAGCCGACGGGGATCGAGTACGCGCCGGAGGTGGCGGTCGCGATGCAGCGCCGACGGATCGCCGCGATCGACGCCAAGCACCGGGACAGCGAGCTGACTTCGGTGGTGAAGGCGGTGGACGACGCGGTGAACCGGCTCACCGAGCGTGGGCTTGTCGCGCTCGACGACCACGAGCGCAAGGCTCTGGTGAAGGACCTCACCGTCGCCTTCTGCAAAGGGGGTTCGGGGCCCGCGGAAGGTGCGTGATTGGTCTGGACATGTTCAAGTTCTGTTAATACTCTGGGACTTGGTCTAGACCGGAAACCGGAATGCGTACCACCGCACGCGTGCAGCACGGCCCACAGAACTCCCCCACGTTCTCCTGGAGCGAAGCATGCGCAAGAAGATATGCGCGGGCGTGGTCGGCCTCGTAGTGGCGGGCACCACCATGCTCGCGACCGGCAGCGCCAGCAGCCATGGCTACACCGACTCGCCCATCAGCCGCCAGAAACTCTGCGCCAACCGCACGGTCGCCAACTGTGGCGAGATCATCTACGAACCCCAGAGCGTCGAAGGCCCCAAGGGCTTCCCGGCGGCGGGTCCGGCCGACGGAACGATCTGCGCCGGCGGCAACAGCCGCTTCGCGCAGCTCGACGACCCGCGCGGCGGCACCTGGCCCACCACCAAGGTCTCCTCGGGGCAGAACTACACCTTCCGGTGGCAGTTCACCGCCATGCATGCGACGACCGACTTCAAGTACTACATCACCAAGAACGGCTGGAATCCGAGCCAGGGGCTCACCCGTGCCTCGCTCGAGTCGCAGCCGTTCCTGACGATCCCGTACAACGGCCAGCGCCCGCCCTCCACGCTCAGCCACTCCGGGACGCTGCCGTCGAAGTCCGGCCGGCATCTGATCCTCGCGGTGTGGACCGTGAACGACACCGGCAACGCCTTCTACGCCTGCTCGGATGTTCAGTTCTGACGGATAGTCAGTTACCGTGCGGCGCCATGAGGAACGCGGAAGCAGGCACCCTCGCGGAGCTCGTACAGCGCCAATGGGGCGACCACCGGGTGGGGCTGAGCGGCCAGGACTTCGCACTCAGCCACCACCAGGTCGCCGCGGGCGCCGCCGCACGGGCCGCGCTCCTCGTGGATCTCCTGCCGCGCGGAGCCGAGCCGCACCTCGGGGTACTGCTCGACAACACCCCGGAGTTTCCCCTGTGGCTCAGTGCGGCGGCCCTGGCCGGGGCCGCCGTGGCGGGCATCAACCCGACCCGGCGCGGGTCCGAACTGGCCCGCGACATCCTGCACACCGACTGCCGGGTGCTGGTCACCGAACGCGCCCACCTTCCCCTCCTCGACGGGCTCGGCCTGCCGGAGGTCCGGGTGCTGGTGACCGATCCCGACAACGCCGCCTACGCCGAGCTGCTCGCCCCGTACGCCGCCGCGGAACCCGGCGACGCCACGCTCGGTCCTGTCGGGCCCGGCAGTCGGCTGCTGCTCTACTTCACCTCCGGTTCGACGGGCGCGCCCAAGGCCGCGATCTGCACCCAGGGCCGGCTGGCGGCGGCGGGCGCGTCGCTGGTGCGGTACTTCGGCGTGCGCGAGGACGACGTCCACTACATCTGCATGCCGATGTTCCACGGCAATGCGGTGATCGCGGACTGGGCGCCGGCGCTCGCGGGCGGGGCGGGGGTCGCGCTGCGCCGCCGCTTCTCGGCGTCCGGTTTCCTCGACGACGTACGGACGTATCGTGCGACCTATTTCACTTACGTGGGGCGGGCGGTGCAGTACCTGCTGGCCACGCCCGAACGGGACGACGACCGCGAGCACAGGCTGCGGCTCGGCTTCGGCACCGAGGCGGGCGCCGTGGACGCGGCGCGCTTCGAGGCGCGATTCGGGGTGCGGCTGGTGGAGGGCTACGGCTCCTCCGAGGGCGGCGCGGCGATCCAGCGCACCCCCGACACCCCGGCCGGCGCGATCGGCAGGGCGAGCCCGGGGGACGACCTGGCGGTGGTCGACCCCGACACGGGGAAGGAGCGGGCGGCCGCGGTACTGGACGCGGGCGGACGGCTGCTCAACGGGGCGGATGCGATAGGGGAGCTGGTGAACCGGGGGCCGAGCCCGTTCGAGGGTTACTGGCACCACCCGGAAGCGGACGCGGCCCGGACCCGCGGCGGCTGGTACTGGACGGGCGACCTCTTCTTCCGCGACGTGGACGGCTTCCTGTACTTCGCGGGGCGCACGGACGACCGGCTGCGGGTGGACAGCGAGAACCTCGCCGCCGCGATGATCGAGAACATCCTGGCCCGGTGGCCGGAGGCGGCAGGGGTGGCGGTCTACGCGGTGCCGGACCCGGTGGCGGGCGATCAGGTGATGGCGGCGGTCGCGTTGCGGGACGGCGTCTCGTTCGATCCGGTGGGATTCGGGGATTTCCTGGCGTCGCAGCCGGACTTGGGTACGAAGATGGCGCCGCGCTTCGTGAGGGTGCTGCGGCAGCTGCCGGTGACCGCGACGAACAAGATCCACCGCGTGGCGCTGCGGCGCGAGGGCTTCGGCGGCGGCGAGGGCGGCGGCGAGGTGTGGTGGGCGGAGCCGGGCAGGAGCGGCTACCGCCGGCTGACGGAGGCGGACAGGACGACGCTGCTGGCCCAGTACGGGCACCACGGCAGGGCGGGTCTGCTCATGCCCTGAACGATGTGGGTTCCGGTCCGGAAATGCATCTGGGGCTTCTCGGATGACCGAGAAGCCCCAGATGATCAGTTGTGCGCCGCCAGGGACTCGAACCCCGGACCCGCTGATTAAGAGTCAGCTGCTCTAACCAACTGAGCTAGCGGCGCTTACTGGCACCAGCCGCGCGGCGGCCGATGACTCGGTAATACTACCTGGTCCCGAGGGGTGCTTCGGACACCCGGCGGCGTCCGCCCTAGATCGCCAGCGACAGCACCACCGGCGCCGCCTTGCGGTTCAGCGTGTCCGCCGCCGAGCGCAGCCGGTGGGCGTGCTCGATCGGGAGGGACAGTGCCAGGCAGCCCACTGCCGAGCCCGCCGTCAGTGGAACCGCCGCGCAGACCGTGCCCACCGCGTACTCCTGGAGGTCCAGCATCGGGACCGTCGGGGGCTGGCTGTCCAGTTTGGAGAAGAGCAGCTTCTCGCTGGTGATCGTCCGCGAGGTGAGGCGGGCGATCTTGTGGCGCGACAGGTGGTCGCGGCGGCCGTTCTGGTCGAGCTGGGTCAGCAGGCATTTGCCGACCGCGCTCGCGTGGGCCGCCGAGCGGAAGTCCACCCACTCGTTGACCTTCGGCATACGAGGGCCGTCGGCGAACTGGGTGATCTTCACCTCGCCGTCGATGTACCGGCTGATGTAGACCGCCGCGCCGACCGAGTCGCGCAGCTCGGCGAGGGTCTCCTGCAGTTTTGCCTGAAGTGCCTGCTGACGGGTGACCCCGGAGCCCAACAGGATCAGTGAGTCGCCGATCATATAGGCGCCGTCCGCGACCTGTTCCACATAGCCCTCGCGGCGCAGCATCGCCAGCATGGGGGCCAGGTGGCCGGTCGGCAGACCTGTCTCGCGCGCGATCTGGACGTCGGTGACACCGCCACCGTGCTTGGAGATCGTTTCCAGCACGCGCAGGACATACTGTATTGAATGGAACGGCGCGGTCGGCTCGGGCTTCAGCGCCACGGTTTCCCCCTAGCAGGTTGTGACCGCAAATTTCCCTACCACGATAGCGGCCAAGAGCCGTTTAGAGGGCTGCTGTTGGCGAGAATGATGGTGCGCCCCAGTCTCATACGCTGGGGCGCACTCGCTTGGCATATGCCAGGGTCACACTTATCGGTAGGAGTAAGTGGTCAGAGCACCGCACCGAGAAACTCGCGAGTACGTTCGTGCTCCGGTTCGGAAAAGATTTTCTCCGGAGATCCGGACTCTATGACCTTGCCGGAGTCGAACATCAGCACCTCATCCGAGATGTCCCGGGCGAAGTTCATCTCGTGCGTGACGCAGAGCATCGTGATGTCGGTGGAGCGGGCGATGTCCCGCAGCACGTCCAGCACACCGGCGACCAGCTCAGGGTCGAGCGCCGACGTGACCTCGTCAAGGAGCAGCACCTGCGGCCGCATCGCCAGCGCTCGGGCGATCGCCACCCGCTGCTGCTGGCCGCCCGACAGCTGCGTCGGCTTCGCGTCGCAGCGGTCGCCGAGACCCACCAGGTCCAGTAGCCCCTTGGCGCGCTCCTCCGCCTCGTCCTTGGACATGCCGAGCACCCGCACCGGCGCCTCGGTGATGTTCCGCAGGGCGGTCATGTTCGGGAACAGATTGAACTGCTGGAAAACCATGCCGATCTGCTTGCGTGCCTCGCGGCGTTCCTTCTCTGCGGCCGGAAACAGGCGCTGCCCATTTACCTGGATCGTGCCCCGGTCGGGCGACTCCAGAGTCATCAGCAGCCGCAGGATCGTGGTTTTGCCGGAGCCGGACGGGCCGATCAGCGTGACGTGTTTACCGGGCTTCACCGAGAAACAGAGGTCGTCCAGCACGGTGTTGCCGCCGAAGCTCTTCGTCACATTCTCGAAGCGGATCAGCTCACCGGACGTGCCGGGGGTCGTGGTGTCGAGGGTGGTGGTGTCGGGGGTGCTGTCAGGAGACAAGGCGGCGCTCCAGGGCTCGTACGAGAAGAGAAGCCGGGTAGGCGATGAGGATGAAGGCGATGCCGATCACGGTCAGCGGCTCGGTGTACTGGAACGTCGCGGCGCTCTCCAGCCGGGACTGCTGCAGCATCTCCAGTACGCCGATCGCAGCGAGAAGCGGTGTGTCCTTGAGCATCGCGATGACGTAGTTGCCAAGGGCCGGAGTGATGCGCCGGACCGCCTGCGGCAGGATCACCGCGAACCAGGTGCGGTGGGCGGGCAGGCTCAGCGCCTTCGCCGCCTCCCACTGACCGGCCGGCACGGCTTCGATGCCGGCCCGGTAGACCTGTGCGGTGTACGTCGAGTAGTGCAGCCCGATCGCGATCGTGCCGGTGGTCAGCGCCGAGAACTGCACGCCCCACTCCGGCAGTACGAAGTAGAGGAAGAAGAGCTGCACCAGCAGTGGGGTGGTGCGGATGAACTCCGTGACGACGTTCACCGGCCACCGTACGAAGCGGGTCGGCGCCCTGAATCCGATCGCCCAGACCAGGCCGAGCGTGAAGGAGATCAGCGAGCCGAGCACCAGGATCTGCAGCGTGACGAGCACGCCGTCCCAGAAGCGCGGCATGAAGTCCGCGACCGCGGACCAGTCCCAGGTCACTTCGAACCACCTCCGGAGGTGGAAGTGGTGACGGCTCGCCTGGCGAACCGCGCACCGGGGCCGCTTCGGGGAACCGCGATGCCGATGTTCCGCTTGGTCTTCTTCTCCAGCGCCTTCATGGAGCGCGTCACGACGAAGGCGAGCACGAAGTAGATCACCAGGCTGATGGTGTAGACCTGCGCGCTCTCCTGCGTGGCCAGGCGCACCAGATACGCGGCGAAGGAGACATCACCCACGCCGAGCAGCGACACCAGCGCCGTGCCCTTGAGCAGCTCGATCAGCAGATTGCAGAACGGCGGGATCATCTCCGGCACCGCCTGCGGCAGCAGGATCAGCCGCATCCGCTGCCAGGGTGTGAAGCTGAGCGCGACCCCCGCCTCGCGCTGCGCGGGAGTGACCGAGTTCAGCGCGCCACGCACGATCTCGGCGCCGTACGCACCGTAGGAGAGGCCGAGCGCGAGCACCGCGGCCCACATCGGGACCAGCTGCCAGCCCAGCAGCGGCGGCAGCACGAAGAACAGCCAGAACATCAGCACCAGCGCCGATGTGCCGCGGAAGACCTCGGTGTAGAAGCCCGCGAGGAAGCGGACGAAGCGCGAGCGGTGGGTGCGGGCGATGCCGACCGTGAAGGCGACCGCCGCGGCCAGCGCCGCGCTGTACACCAGCAGTTGGACGGTTATCCAGATACCCGGGAGCACCCAGTTCTGCCAGAGTCCGGCTGTCATCGGCACAGCTCCTTGGCAGTGAGCTTGGTCATCTCGTTCTCGGTGAAGCCGAACGGCCGCAGAATGCGGAAGAGTTCGCCGCTCTTCTTCATCTTGTGGATCTCGAGATTGAAGGCGTCGCGCAGCTCCGTGTCGGTGGGCCGGAAGGCGAACCCGCCGCCGTCGATCATTTTCTTGCCGTCGACCACGGCCGCGAACGGCTCGGTCGCCTCCGCCTTCGCGCTCTTCTTCACCACCTCGCGGGTGGTGAGCGCGGTGCCGGCGAAGACGTCGACCCGGCCCGACTCGACCGCGTTCAGCCCCGCCACCTGGTCCTGGAGGATGACGATGTCCTTCTCCGGGTAGCCGGCGGCGACCGCGTAGTCGATCTCCGCGTAGCCGGTGCCGGTGGCGAACTTCGCCTTGGCCTGCACCACGTCCTCGTACGTCTTCAGGTTCTTCGGATTGCCCTTGCGCACGACGAACGAGTCGAGCATCTGGTACTCGGGGTCGGCGAATATGACCTGCTGGCAGCGCTCCTTGTTGATGTACATCCCGGCCGAGACGACATCGAACTGCTGGGAGTTGAGCCCCGGGATGAGCGAGGCGAAGTCGGTGGCGACGGGCTGGACGGTGTCGATACCCAGCCGCTTGAAGATGACACGGGCCAGCTCAGGAGCCTCGCCGGTGAACTCGCCGTTCTTGTCGACATAGCCGTAGGGCACCTCGCCCGCGATGCCCAGGCGCACCGTGCGCTGGGACTTCAGCCGGGCCAGGGCGTCCCCGGAAGGGACCCGGGCGCAGCCCGCAGCGCCCGCGGCGCCGAGCGCGCCGGCAGCGGCGGTGCCGAGCAGCAATGTGCGTCTGCGTATCGATCCTGGTTGTCTTGTACGAGCCATGGCCGCGCGGCTACCCGGCTCCAGGCGGGGTATGCGTACGAGATGGCCGACCGATACGTGACCGTAGCCCTCGACAAGCGCGGTGTGCAGTGCACCGCGAAACTGCTGACCGACAAGGCCCCGCTGACCTGCGCTGCCGTGTGGGACGCGCTGCCCCTGGCCGGGGATGTCTACCACGCGAAGTATGCCCGTAATGAGATCTATGCACTGCTGCCGGCGTTCGCGGAGCAGGAACCACCGCTGGAGAATCCGACGGTGACTCCCATTCCGGGCGACCTCTGCTATTTCACCTTCTCCGACGTGCAGTTGGGCACGGCGTCGTACGGATACGGGGAGCAGGCCGCCCACCACGGCCGCCGTACCGTCGTCGACCTCGCCCTCTTCTACGAGCGCAACAACCTGCTGCTCAACGGCGACACCGGCTGGGTCCCCGGCATCGTCTGGGGCTCGGTGGTCGACGGCCTCGACCGGATGGCCGAGGCCTGCCACGACCTGTGGCGGGCGGGTGCGCTGGGCGAGACACTCAGCTTCCGCCGGGCCCAGTAGGAGAGGGCACGGGCATCGCGGCCGCGCCCGACTCGTAGAGGGCGTGCGCCGCCCGCAGTACCAGCGCGTCCGCGTGCCGCGGCCCGATCAGCTGGACGCCGATCGGCAGCCCGTCCTCGTCCACGCCGCACGGCACCGTCGCGGCGGGCTGCTGAGTCATGTTGAAGGGGTACGTGAACGGCGTCCACCCCGTCCAGCGGCGGTGCCCCGAGTGCGCCGGCGCCTCGACCCCGGCCTCGAAGGCCGTGATCGGCAGGGTCGGCGTGACCAGCAGGTCGTACGAGGTGTGGAACCGCCCCATGCGCCGGCCCAGCTCCATCCTGGTGTCCACGGCCGCCAGATACTCCAGCGCGCTGTACCGCGCCCCGATCCCGGAGATCTCGCGCAGCCCCGGGTCCAGCAGCTCCCGCTGCTCCGCGCCGACATGCTGCAGCAGCCGGGCCGCGCCGCTGAACCACAGGGTGTGGAAGGCCTCCACCGGGTCGGCGATATCCGGATCGGACTCCTCGATGTACGCGCCGAGCCCCGCCAGCGCCCCCACCGCCCGCCGCACCGCGGACGCGACCGCCGGACGCACCGCGACCTGACCGCCGAAGGACGGTGAGTAGGCGATCCGCAGCCCCTTCACCCCGTCCGCGAGGCCGTCGCGGACGCTGTCCGCCGGGCCCAGATGCGACCAGTCCCGCCAGTCCTCGCCGCTGATCACATCGAGCATCAGCGCGGCGTCCGCGGCGTCCCGTGTCATCGGGCCCGCGTGGGCGAGCGTCCCGAAGGGGCTGGACGGATACAGCGGCACCCGTCCGTACGTCGGCTTCAGGGCGAAGATCCCACAGAAGGACGCGGGGATGCGGACCGAGCCGCCGCCGTCCGTGCCGATCGACAGCGGACCCGCGCCGAGCGCCACGGCCACCGCGCTGCCGCCGCTGGAGCCGCCGGATGTCCGCGCCGGATTGTACGGATTGCGCGTCACCCCGTGACGCGGTGAATCGGTGACGCCCTTCCAGCCGAACTCCGGCGTCGTCGTCCTGCCGAGGAAGACCGCGCCGTGCGCGCGCAGCCGGGCGACGGACGGTGCGTCCTCGTCCCAACTGCCCTCCGCCCGTACGGTTCGGGAGCCGCGCAGGTTCGGGACGCCGCGCTGCAGCAGGAGGTCCTTCACCGTCACCGGCACTCCGTCGAGCAGCCCCTGCGGCTGCTTTCTGTGCCACCGCTCGGCGGACGCCCGCGCCTGGGTCAGCGCCTGTTCGGCATCGACCCGGACGAAGGCATTGACCAGCGGTTCCACCACCTCGATCCGTTCCAGCGCAGCGAGGGTCGCGTCGACGGGGGTGAAGTCGCCCTTCTCGTAGCCGGCCAGCAGTTGGCGTGCGGTCAGGTCAGTCAGCGGAGACATCATGCATGGGGACGTACCCACGTTTCTTGTCCACCACGTTCGGGAACGGCTTTCCGGCCTCCCACAGTTCGTACAACTCGACGAACTGTTCACCCAGACGGTCCCGCCAGCCGACCGTGTCGCCGCTCATATGCGGCGAGACGATCAGCCCGGGGACGTCCCACAGCGCGCTGTCGGGCGTGAGCGGCTCCGACTCGAACACATCGAGGGCCGCGCCCGCGATCCACCGGTTGTTGAGCGCCGTTACGAGATCGTCCTCCACGACGAGCGGACCGCGCCCCACATTGATGAAGCGCGCCGACGGCTGCATCACTCCGAAGCGCCGCCCGTCGAACATCCCGCGCGTCGCATCGGTGAGCGGTGCGGCGCAGACGACCCAGTCGGCGCGGGCGAGCAGCCGGTCGAGATCCTGCGTGCCGTGGATTCCGGGCCGCTCGGTGCGGCCCACGACCGCCACGGTGACACCGAGGGCCTCCAGCGTGCGGGCCACTGCCCGGCCGATGGGGCCCGCGCCGACGACCGTCGCCCGGGTACCCGCGACCCGCAGCCCCTCGCGGTGGCGCCAGCGCCGCTGCCGCTGGAGCTCCAGGGTCCCGGGGATGTCCTTGGCCATGGCGAGCACCAGTCCGGCCACATATTCGGCGATCGGTTCCTCGAAGACCCCGCGGGCGTTGGTGACAACCGTGTCGGAAGCGATCAGCTCGGGGCACAGCAGCCGGTCCACGCCCGCGCTCGGGGTGTGCACCCAGCGCGGCCGCGGGCCCTCGCCGGGCCAGCCGACGCGTACCGCGTCGGAGGTGAAGTCCCATACCAACAGGACGTCTGCGTAAGGGAGTTGAGAGGAGAGCGTCTGCTCGTCGGCGTACTGGACGCGGACGCGTCCGGTCAGTCGGCCGAGGCGCGGCGGGGGATCGGCCGCGAGTACGAGGAGGGTGGGTTCAGACATCAAGCGGAAGCCGTTTCGTAACGTCTGACATGTACGGATTGACCCACGCTCGCACCCGAACCTAACGTCGTCAATAACACGCTAAGGGGGCCTGCGATGGATGTCTCCTTTCTCGGCGGACCACGGCCACAGCGCGGAGTCGGTGTGGTCGCCCCGTTCGATTTCGCCCTGGACCGGGAGCTGTGGCGCTGGGTCCCCGACGATGTCTCGCTGCGTCTGACCCGTACGCCGTATGTGCCCGTCGAGGTCTCGTTGGACCTGGCCCGTCTGGTGAGCGAGCACGAGACGCTGCGCGAGGCGGTTCGGGCGCTGGGCGCGTCCGAGCCCGAGGTGGTCGCCTATGCCTGTACCTCGGGAAGTTTCGTCGGCGGCCTGGCCGGGGAGCGGGCCATGTGCGAGGCGATGAGCTCGGCGGGGGAAGTGCCTTCGCTGACCACCTCCGGCGCCCTGCTCGAAGCACTCGACGAGCTGGGCGCCGGCCGAATCGCCCTCGTCACGCCCTATACGGAATCGGTGACCCAGGCGTTGGAGGAGTATCTGGGAGAAGCTGGGGTAACGGTCACGGGCCGCGCTTTTCTGGGACTGACCCGGCACATCTGGAAGGTGCCGTACCGGTCGGTCGTCGACATGGCGCGGCAGGCGGTGGTGGGCGCGGCGGACGCGCTCTTCATCAGCTGCACGAATCTGCCGACGTACGACGCGATCCCGCAGCTGGAGGCCGAATTGAGGATGCCGGTGCTCTCGGCGAACCAGGTCACGATGTGGGCGGCGCTGCGCGGAATCGGGGTGCACGCGGTCGGCCCGTACCAGGCGCTGCTGCTGCAGCCGGAAGCCCTGGAGCCGGAGCCGCCGCAGGTGCCGCCGGCTCACCAGGCGCCGCAGCCTCAGCAGGCTCAGCCCGAAGAACAGGAAGGCTGGACATGACCACGGTCGGACTTCTCTACCCCGGGCACTCGGCCGAGGACGACTATCCCCGGTTCGAGGTGCTGCTCGACAGCGACATCAGACTGCCCGTCGTCCACACCGACATCGGCGAGGACGCACACCGCGTCGACGCGCTGCTGGAGATGGGCGCGTCGCAGCGGCTCGCCGCGGGAGTGGAGGAGCTCCGGCTCGAAGGAGCGGAGTCGGTGGTCTGGGCGTGCACCAGCGGGAGCTTCGTGTACGGCTGGGAGGGGGCGCACGAGCAGATCCGCTCGCTCGCCCGGGCCGCGGGCCTGCCCGCGTCGAGCACGTCGTTCGCCTTCGCCCACGCGGTACGGGAGCTGGGCGCGGCACGCGTCGCGGTCGCCGCGACCTATCCGGAGGACGTCACCGCACTCTTCACCGCCTTCCTCAAGGCGTCCGGCGCCGAGGTGGTCGCGGACAGGGCGAGCGGGATCATCACGGCGGCCGAGGTGGGCAGCTGGGGCCGGGCGGAGGTGCTGGAGCTGGCGCGCGCGGGCGACCATCCGGACGCGGAGGCGGTGCTGCTGCCGGACACGGCCCTGCACACCGCGGCGTACCTCGCCGACCTGGAGGCGATGCTGGGCAAGCCGGTGCTCACCGCCAACCAGGTGACGGTGTGGGAGGGGCTGCGGCTCGCTGACCGCAGGGCCTGGGTGTGGGGGCCGAAGCTGGGCACGCTGTTCGCCAAGCGGGAATAAACGGAGAGGCCCTCCTGTTGCCCTGTGCTGTACGTATCTTCATGCGCAGGAGGGCCCCACCGGTGGACGAGATTCGAGGCACGGCGGACGGAACCGCACCCGTACCGCTGTCGGTACTGGACCTGGTGACGGTCGGCAGCGGCCGCACGGCGACCGACGCCCTGCGCACCAGCGTGGACATCACACGGCTCGCCGAGCGCCGCGGCTTCCACCGCCACTGGGTCGCCGAGCACCACTCGATGCCGGGTGTCGCCTCGTCGTCCCCGGCCGTGATCCTCGCTCACCTCGCCGCCCACACCGAGCGCATCCGCCTCGGCTCCGGCGGTGTGATGCTCCCCAACCATGCGCCGCTCGTGATCGCCGAGCAGTTCGGCACGCTCGAGGCCCTCGCGCCGGGCCGGGTCGACCTGGGCCTGGGCCGCGCGCCGGGCACCGACGGTGCGACCGCCGCCGCGTTGCGGCGTACCGACCGGCTCGGCGAGGGCGCGGACGAATTCCCGCAGCAGCTCGCCGAGCTGACCCGGTTTCTCGACGACGACTTCCCGGACGGCCATCCGTACGCCCGTATCCACGCGGTCCCCGGTCCGGTCCAGGGTCCCTCGGCCCGCCCGCCGATCTGGCTGCTCGGCTCCTCCGGCTTCAGTGCGCGGCTGGCCGGCGTACTCGGACTGCCCTTCGCCTTCGCCCACCACTTCTCGGCGCAGAACACCGTCCCGGCGCTGGACCTCTACCGCGACTCCTTCCGCCCCTCGGAGCTGCTGGACGCCCCGTACGCGCTGATCGGCGTCTCCGCGCTCGCCTCCGACGACGAGCGGGAGGCCCGCCGCCAGGTCCTGACCGGCGCGCTGTCGATGGTCCGGCTGCGCACCGGCCGGCCCGGGCTGATCCCCACGCCCGAGGAGGCGGCGGCGTACGAATTCAGCGCCATGGAGCGGGAGTTCGTGGACAGCTGGCTGTCGAACGTCATCCACGGCCCGCCCGACGCGGTGCGCACCGGCCTGGACGACCTCCAGAAGCGCACCGGCGCCGACGAGTTGATGATCACGGCCAATGCGCACGGCGGCGATGCGCGGCTGCGCTCGTACGAACTGATCGCGGATGCCTACGATTTGCCGGGTGGAGTGGTTCATTCCTGAACCGCTTGCCCGCGGGCCCTTAAGAGAGTCCTAAAACCGCTCGTCACCGATGGTGGCGGGCGGTTTCGCATACCGGGTGCGGGTGCCTGACAAGCGGTTTCTCCAAGAAATTGGTCTAGTCCTTATTTGGTTCAGACCATTGACGCGGCGGTGGCCGGCTCGCTATCTCTTCTCCAACTCCCGTTCTGGATTCCACTATTTCGATCCTTCACGCACCCCCGGAGGCTGTACGTGCGCTCCCGCAGACCCTTGCTCGCGGCCCTGACGACCGCGGCCCTCGCCGCCGGCGCCCTGGCCGGTTTCACAGGCCTCGGCACCGCCGGTGCCGCGGCCCGCGACGATGTCACGACCGCCGCCGCGTCGACCGGCGGGGTGAAGATCGCGTACTACGACCAGTGGAGCGTGTACGGCAACGCCTTCTACCCCAAGCACCTGGACACCCGGGGCATCGCGGACAAGCTCGACGTCATCAACTACTCGTTCGGCAACATCCACCCCACCGATCTGACCTGCTTCGAGGCGAATAAGGCGGCGGGCGACGACGCCAACCCCAACGCCGGTGACGGCGCAGGCGATTCGTACGCCGACTACCAGAAGTCCTTCGCCGCGGCGGACAGCGTCGACGGCGTCGCCGACACCTGGAACCAGCCGATCGTGGGTGTCTTCAACCAGTTCAAGGAGCTGAAGGCGAAGCACCCCAAGCTCAAGATCAATATCTCGATCGGCGGCTGGACCTACTCCAAGTACTTCCACGACGCCGCGAAGACGGACGCGAGCCGCAAGAAGCTGGTCGCCTCCTGCGTCAAGCAGTACATCGCGGGCGACCTGCCCGTCGACGGCGGCTACGGCGGCGCGGGCGCGGCCGCCGGGATCTTCGACGGCATCGACATCGACTGGGAGTACCCGGGCTCGGAGGGCGGCCACCTCGGCAACCACTACGGCGCCGAGGACAAGGCCAACTTCACGCTGCTGCTGGCGGAGTTCCGCAAGCAGCTCGACGAGTACGGCGCGGCGCACGGCGGCAAGAAGTACCTGCTGACGGCGGCGCTCCCGGCCGGCCAGGACAAGATCAAGAACATCGAGACGGACAAGATCGGCGCGTACCTCGACTACGCGAACATCATGACGTACGACATGCACGGCGCCTGGGACGCGGACGGACCGACGTACCACCAGTCGCCCCTGTACTCGCCGGCCTCCGACCCGACGGACGTGATCGCGCCGGGCACGCAGAAGTACTCGATCGACAACGCCATCGACTCCTGGCTGGACGGGAACGCGGCGTACGGCATCGCGGGCGGCTTCCCGGCGAACAAGCTGACGCTGGGGTACGAGTTCTACTACCGCGGCTGGAAGGGTGTCCCGGCCGGCGCGAAGAACGGCCTCGCGCAGTCCGCGACCGGCGCCTCGGGAGTTCGCCCGGTCAGCCAGCAGGCAGGCATCGCGCACTACAAGGAGCTCGGCGGCATCGTCGACAACGCGGCGACGACGTTCTGGGACGACGAGGCGAAGGCGGCGTACTTCTACAAGGACGGGGAGTTCTTCACCGGCCTCGACAAGCGGGCGATCCAGGAGCGCGCGGACTATGCGCACAGCCGAGGTCTGGCGGGCGCGATGATGTACTCGCTGCTCGGCCTCGACGAACAGACCACGCTGCTCAACCAGATCGTGACGGCGGTCGGCGGCTCGACCACCCCGGACCCGACCCCGTCGGCCACGACGCCGACCCCGTCTCCGTCGGCCCCGACCCCCTCCCCGAGCAACCCCACTCCGTCGCCGTCCGCCCCGCCGGCCGGCTGCACGGCACCGGCCTGGTCCGCGACCCCGGCGTACACCGGCTCGACGCAGGTCTCCCACAAGGGCCATGTCTGGAAGGCCAAGTGGTGGACACAGGGCGAAGAGCCGGGCACCACAGGCGAGTGGGGCGTCTGGCAGGACCTGGGCGCCTGCTGAGCTGACCTCCCCCTTCCCCCCACAGGCGACCGCCCCCGCCGGAATTCCCTTCCGGCGGGGGCGGTTCGGTGTTTCTGGACTCCCGGTCGAAGACCTCAGACCGACAGCGCGCCGACACCGATCAACTCCGCGATCCGCTCCGGCGCCACCGCCCGTGAGTACAGCCAGCCCTGACCCGTGTCGCACCCGATCCGCCGCAGACGCGACGCCTGGCCCGCGGTTTCCACGCACTCCGCCGTGACCGTCAGGCCCAGCCGGTGCGCCAGTTGCACCATCGCCTCGACGACCGTCTCGTCCGCCGGGTTCGGGTGCGCCTCGTCCTGGAAGCCGCGAACAAACGATCCGTCGAGCTTCAGTACGGATACCGGCAGCCGGCTCAGATACGCCAGGTTCGAGTACCCGGTCCCGAAGTCGTCGATCGCGATCTGCACGCCCATGTCGCTCAGCGCCTGCAGCGCCTGGAGCGGGCGGCCCGCCGAGCCCATCACCGCTGACTCGGTGAGCTCCAGCTGCAGCAGATGCGGTGCCAGACCCGTCTCGGCCAAGATCTCCGCCACGTCCGCGACCAGGTCGGAGTCCCAGACCTGCCGTACGGCGACATTGACGCTCACGAACAGCGGCAGGGCGTCCGGGTGGTCCGTCTGCCACCGGCGGGCCTGTCGGCACGCCGTACGCAGCACCCACCGGCCGAGCTGGACGATCGAGCCGTCCTCCTCCGCGATGGCGATGAACCGATTCGGCGCAAGCGTGCCGAACTGCGGGTGGTTCCAGCGCACCAGCGCCTCCACACCCCGCGGCACCCCGTCCGCCATCCCCACCAGCGGCTGGTACTCCAGCGCGAACTCGCCGCGCTCCACGGCCGGCCGGAGTGTGGAGGAGAGCGCCTGCCTTGTCATCCGGTGCGCGTTGCGCTCGGGGTCGAAGAGGGTCCAGCGAGCCTTGCCGTCCGCCTTCGCCCAGTACAGCGTGGTGTCCGCGGCCTGCATCAGACCCGTCGCGCTCGTCCCGGCCGCCGCCCGCTCCACGACCCCGATCGACGCCGAGACCGAGAGCCGCTGTCCCGACAGGTCGAAAGGCTGCTGCAGCGCGACCAGTACGGACCTGGCGAGATCGGCGAGCTGCTCCGTACCGGTGGAGTCCTCGACCAGGATCGCGAACTCGTCGCCACCGAGCCGCGCCACCAGATGGCTGCCGCTGCGTGTGTGGGCGTCGCTGTCCGCGCACTCGGTGAGCCGGGTGGCGACGGCGGCCAGCAGTCGGTCGCCGACCCGGTGCCCGAGCGTGTCGTTGACCGCCTTGAAGCCGTCCAGATCCAGGTAGCAGAGCCCGATCCGGCCGGTGGAGCCCTGGTCGTACGCCGATGACTCCAGCGCCGCCGAGAGTCGCTCGAAGAAGAGCGTGCGGTTGGGCAGCCGCGTCACCGGGTCGTGCATCTGGACCTGCCGCAGTCGCGCGAGCAGCTCGCGCCGGTCACTGATGTCCGTGATGGAGAGCAGCACATTGCGGCTGTCCGGCACCGGCGCGACGGTGACCTCGGCCCAGAGCGTGCGCCCGTCGGGGTGCTTGAGGCGGCGCGTGCAGCGGAACCGGGAACGGCGGCCGCGCAGCACTTCGCGGTACGCGTGCCAGGTGCGGCCGTCCGACGCCAGGTCGACGAGATCGGCCGCGGACTGCTCCAGCAGGGTGACGGGCTCGGTGCCGAGCAGCGCGGCAAAGGCCTCGTTCGCGGTGACCACGACGCCCTCGTGGTCGACGACGGCCATCGCGAGGTGCGCGGCGTTGAACGCGGCGCGGTAGTCACGCAGTTCGGCGGCCGTCCGGCCGACGCTGTGACGCTCTGTGATTAACGGCCGGTTGCTACCGGGGACTGCGACTCCGGCCGGCCCTGTTCCTTCGGAGGTTCCGCTCACCGCTCGCTCCCGCAGTGCAGTTGTTTCGTACAGGGTCCGTACAGGTGTGCTCGGTCCGGCCGCCCCATGCGATCGGCGATGAAGCCGGTGTGAACTCGGGGAAGACGCCGGGAAAGTGTGCCGATCATAGAGGCCGCCCGGCGGCTGTTCCAGCTGTGGCGCAGTGGATCAGCCCGCCCCGGGGCTACGGACGATCGTTTCTGCACAGGTCTGCGCGGTGGCCGATTCCGTCCTGACCGAATGTGACGTTCCGTGAGCCATCGGAGTGTCGACGGGTCTCGGGTCGGTGTCAGCCCGGTGTCGGGTCGGTCACCCGAGTGGGGCAGTCGGCAGGGCGTACCACCTGAAATCAACACAGGGTGGGTGAGGTGTCTCGCATTCCTCAGCCGGAGGTCCACGTGGAGGGTCAGCAGTCACCCGAGGGAGCACCCGTGGGAGTGGCGCCGGGAGCTGCCCGAGGAGTGGCCCAGGGGGCGGAACGCGGGCGCCTGCGCAGCGCCGCGGCCGCCTTCACCTCCCTGATCGCGCTCGCCGCCACTGGCCTGGTGGCCGGCCCGGCCGTGGCCGAGTTGTCCGGGGGGCCCTGCGCGCTGCCCCGCACCGCTGCCCACCACTCGCTCGGGGTCGACTCCTGGAACTCCGACTACCCGCGACCTGTCGGGAGCATGGACGCGGTCATGATCTTCCTGTCGTTTCCGGACTCGGTGCCGCTGAACTCACCGGACGAGCTCGCGGCCGACCACTTCCCGGCCACCAGCCAGTTCTTCGAGAGTGCCTCGTACAGGCAGTTCGCGCTGCGCCCGCATCCGCAGCGCCAGTGGGTGAAGATGCCGAAGTCCTCGACCGCGTACGGGATAAGGCGGGACTGGGACTCGGCGCGGCGCAGCGGGTATCTGCGCGACGCGATCGCCGCGGCGGACTCGACGGTCGACTTCTCCCGCTACGGAATCGTCTATCTCGTCGCCGACCCGGACGCGCCCGGTGTGGACGCCGACGCGACGAAGGTCGTCAACCTCGATCGGCCGCTGCATGCCGACGGCACTGACATCGAACGGGTCGTCACCGTCTTCGAGAGCCATCCGCCGGACCACAATGTGCTGGCCCACGAGACCGGCCATGCCTTCGACCTGCCGGATCTCTACCACCGGCCGACGGACGGCAAGGGTGACTGGGACACCTATGTCGGGGACTGGGATGTGATGGGCAGCCAGTTCGGGCTCGCACCCGATCTCTTCGCGTGGCACAAGTGGAAGCTGGGCTGGCTGGACCAGCGGGCCGTGCGGTGCGTGCAGAAGTCGGAGCTGATCACGCTGGAGCCGGTGGACGCCGCGCGGGCCCCCGGCGGGAGCCTCGGCACGCGGCTCGCGGTCGTCAGGACCGGGGAGGACACCGCGCTCGCGATCGAGGCGCGCGGCTCGACCGGCAACGACCGGGAGACCTGTACGGAGGGGGTGCTGCTGTATCGGGTACAGGCCGAGACGGCGTCGGGCGGCGGCCCGATCGAAGTGGTGGACACACATCCGGAGACCGAGGCGTGCTGGGACCGGTCGGTCTATCCGCCGCTCGCGGACGCGCCGCTGGGGGTCGGCGAGACGTTCACGATGCCGGGGACGCCGGGCGAGCGGACGAGGGTGCAGGTGGCGGACCGGACGCGGTCGGGCGCGTGGACGATCAGGGTCACGACGGCGTAGTACGGCGCAGGTGCGGGTCGCTGGGGTGTGGGCGTCCGAAGGTGCGGGCGGCAGGTGCGGGTCGCTGGGGTGTGGGCGTCCGAAGGTGCGGGTCGCCGGGTCGCCATGGTGCGGGCACACGAAAAAGCCCCTCGCTCTCGCGAGGGGCTTTTCCCGTCTGTGCGCCGCCAGGGACTCGAACCCCGGACCCGCTGATTAAGAGTCAGCTGCTCTAACCAACTGAGCTAGCGGCGCCTGCTGACGTCGTAGACCTTAGCATCCTGATCGGCGGGAGGAAAAATCGATATACGCACGGTCGGGGACGAGGCCGCACGGACCGCCCGCACGCACGACCAGAGCAGTACCTCGGGCCCCGGCAGCCACGGATGGCGGGCGTCCGGGGCCACCAGCCAGCGCGGGTCGGCGGCGTCCTGGCCCTGCGCCAGTGGCGGGACGGTCACCGCGTCGCCGATGCCGTGGCAGAGCATCGGCGGTACGGAATCGCCCCACTCCTCCCAGTCGAGCAGGGACGGCAGTCGCTGGGCGGTGCCGGGCGCGGCGAAGAGCATCATCCGGCCGCGGTGCATGGCGACAGGGCCGGATCCCGGCCCCTCCTCCCACAGCCGGTCCAGCATCCGCCGGCCGAAGACCGTGGGCACGTTCACGACGTCGAAGACGGCGCCGCAGGGCAGTACGGCGGGCGCGGTCGGCCGGGTCTCCCAGAGGGCGAGCATCGAGCGCGGATACGCCCCGGCGGAGGTGAGCCAGCGGGCGCCGGGGGCGGTGACCTGTGCCGCGCGATGACGGCCCTCCTCCTGCAGGAGGGCGAGGATGTCCGTACGGCGCTCGTCGTCAGGGGCGCCGGGGTCCCGCAGGGGTTGGTCTCGCAGCCATGCGCTCATGACACAAGATTTACCGGGAGTGACGGTTCCGTTCCTGAGAGTTGGCGGAAATCGGGACAGGGCACGGCGGGGAGGCGTATCTTGCGCCCCGGCATATGCCAGGCGCGAGGTTGGCCGGCGGTGCGTGCGGGTGCAGACGGGTGCGAGCGTGCCTGTTCGGCGGCCTCCGGTGGCTACGGGGTGGTGTTACGGAGGAGGTCGCGGCCGAACTCGATCATCTTCTTGGCATAGTCCTCGGTCCACTCCGCCCGCTGCGCGATGTCCGCGGCGGTGAGCCGGTCGAAGCGTCGCGGGTCGGCGAGCTGGGCCGCCGCGAGTGCCTGGTACTCCGCCGCCCGGTCGGTCGCGGCACGGAACGCCAGGGTCAGTTCCGTGGCCCGGGCCAGCAGCTCCCGCGGGTCCTCGATGGACTCCAGGTCGAAGAAGTGCTCGGGATCGGCGGCAGCCTCCGACGGCTCGAAGAGCAGCGGGGCCGGTCGCAGCTTCCGCTCACTCCGTTCGGGATCCGCCATGTGGTTCTCCTCCTCGTACGGGTGCGGCCCCTGATCCGGCCGCCTTTCGTTGACTCGCGCGCTTGGCCGGACTCCGCCGGGTGCCCGTGGCCACCGTCCATTGTCCCGTTCTCCGCAAGGGGGTCTACGGTTGCCGGCTCATGCGGTGTTCCGGGGGTGCTCACGGTTGCGGGCTCATGCGGTGTTCCGCCAGGTGGGCCGGCGCCGCGTGGTTTGCCTCCCACCTGTCCGGGCTGTTTCTGTCTGCCGCCCTCGCGCTGCTTCGCAGGCTTCGGGCGGCGTGCCGGACTGCGTCCGGCGCCTGTGCTCACGGTTGCCAGCTGACGCGGTGTTCCGCCAGGTGAGCCAGCACCGCATGGTTCGCCTCCCACCCGTCCGGGAACTTGACCGTGACGCCCAGCTGGACCGGCTCCGTCGACGGGTGCTCGTCCAGCAGGTCCGTGATGCCCGCGCGGCACACCACGATGCACGCGTGCCGGTGGCGGGAGGCCAGTACGCACAGCCGGCCCGTCTCCAGATGGAACGCCGTCGCGTCCGGGCGGCCCGACAGCGGGTGGAGGACCACCGTGACGTCGAACTCCCGGCCCTGGAGACGGTTCGCCGTGTCCACGGTGACGCCGGTGACGCCCACCTCGGCCAGCGCCGCCCGTACCGCCGCCGCCTGGTCGCGGTGGGCCGTGCCGACCGCGATCCGCTCGGCGGTCACCGGGACCGGGTCCGCGGACCGCTCGCTGGTCGCCGCGCCGCCGCGGTCCAGCAGCCGGCGGACCACCTGGGCCACGGCCCGTACCGCCTCGGGGTCCGTACGGGGCGTACTGCGCGCGGGCAGCTCCAGCAGGCCCCACCCCGACTCCGCCGCCTCGTCCAGCACCCGGTCAGGACCCGAGCCGTCCGACGGCACACCGAAGGCCAGCCGCCGGTCGTCCGGGCCCGTACCGCTGCGGAAGGGTGTGTACGGGTAGAACGCGTCCGAGACCAGCGGCGCAGCGGACGCCGGGAGCCGCCAGGAGACCGGCAGCCGGTGCTGCGGAAGCTCCGGGTTGTGCGCGAGCAGTGTCGAGACCGCACTCGCGGACGGGTCGTACGACAGCCCGGCCCACTGGTCCGCGCCCACGATCGAGAACGGGTCCAGCTGGCCGGGGTCACCGACGAACAGCGCCCGTTCGAAGAGGCCGGCGACGGCGAGCAGTGCGTCGGAACGCATCTGGTACGCCTCATCGACGATGGCGTGCCGCCAGGGCTCCACACCCTGCACGTGCGCCCACTTCGCGGCGGTCGAGATGACGATGTCCAGGCCTGCCAGGTCACCGGCCTTCGCGGACTTGCGTACGTTGTCGAGTTCGTCGAGGGCCTTGTCGTACGGGTCGGCGTCGTTGCTGTGCAGCCGCCCGACCGGCAGGTCGGGCTCCTTCTCGGCGAGCCGGAGCACCAGGTCGTCGACCTGCGCATTGGTCTGCGCGACGACCATCAACGGCCGCCCGGCGGCGGCCAGTTCACGCGCGGCGTGCACGACGAGCGTCGACTTGCCCGCGCCGGGCGGCGAGTCCACGACGACGCCGCGGTGCGTCCCGTGCAGCGTGTCGGCGAGGATCGCGTCGGTGGCCCGCGCGGCCTCGGCAGAGGGATCGAAGACGCGCCCGCTCACAGCGCACCTCCATGGGCGAGCTCCCGGGGCGGCGCGAAGCCACTGCCACCTGCAGTGGCGGACGCGTCAAAGATGGCCGTCACAGAATGTCCTCCGGGGTCACGGGGTCCGGGCTCTCCGCGTCCGTGCCCGGAGGGCCGCCGTGGGTCCATGGGGTTTCCTCCGGGTCCGGCAGCTTCGGGCCGCCCCGCTGGTCGTGCTCGAACAGGGTCCACGCGATCCGCTCGCCCTTCTCCGGTACAGAGCCTTCCGCAGGGTCCTTGGACCGGCCCATGCGGTCGGTCAGCCGCAGCACCAGAACTCCCTCGGCCTCGTACCGTACGAACTCAGCGGTCTGCGGCTTGCCGTCCAGCGAGCGGTACACCTTCACCCGCTCGCCCAGATGCGGGCGGTCGTCCGTACGGACGGTCAGCAGAGGACGCGGGCTCGGCCGCTTCGACTCGGACCAGGCCATCACGACCTCGGTCACCTCACTCGTGAACGCCTCGCCCGCCAGCCTGCGCCCCGCCAGCACCAGCGGGTCGTCCAGCGCCTCCTGGGCCTCCAGCTGCGCCTGTGCCGTCTCACGGGAGGCGAGCTTCTGCGCGGCCGTCACCGCGTCGTCGCGCCGGGGCTGCGGCGGCTCCCCGGCCCGTACGCGATCGCGGTGCGCCGTGAACGACCAGCGGTCGCGCGTCCAGCGGTCCGCCGCCCGCGGCCCCTCCGGCAGCTCCCGCAGCAGCTCGAGGCCGCGCCACACCGCGTGCCATGTGGGCTTGAGCTGGGTCAGCAGAAGGCGGCGGATCTCCCGCTCGGCGAGGGTCAGTTCACCCAGCCGGGCATCCGCCTCGGGGCCGTCCTCAGCAGCGCCGAGCGCCTGGCGCGCCCGGTCGTACCGCTCCACGGCGGGGGCCAGCAGCCGGTTGTCGAAGGCCGGGTCGGTGGCCGGTCCTGCGGGCGGGCACAGCAACTGGCCGCGGGCATCACGTGCCAGCTCCGCCCACAGCGCCGCCTCTGCTCCCGTCTCACCCTCGGGCGGGTCGATCCAGGTGAGCAGCGCGCCCAGGTGTTGGTCCTCCAGGCTCGACTGGCCGGTCGCCCAGTGCCGGTTCAGCAGATCGGTCGCCGCGAGCAGCAGCGAGGAGCCGGGCACCCGGGCCCGCTCGCCGTAGTGCGTCAGCCAGCGGCCGAGCAGCGGGACGTGTGGCGGCGCGGGATAGGGCGCATCGGGGTCCTGCTCGGCCGTGCGCCGGAAGCGCATCGAGCGGCCCAGCAGCCGCACGAAGTCGATGCCGGCCCGGCCCGGCACGATCAACTGCGGTGCGTCCGCGCACAGTTCGACCTCGACCTTGACCCTCTTGCCGGTCTCCGGGTCGGTCTCGTTGCGCTCGGCGGGCTCGACATCGTCGGCGTACGCGTCCAGATGCGGCAGTACCGCGTCGGCGAGCTCGGCGAGGAAGGTGAAGCGCAGATCGCGGTCGCGGGGCTGCGCCACGACCAGCAGCCGCGGCTCCTCCTCGTCCGTGCCGACCAGCGCGCCCAGCGGCGCCCCCGCCTCACCGGCCGTCGTCAGCGGTACGAGGACCAGCGGACGCTCGGACAGATGCCGGTGCCGCACGGTCGCCAGCGGCGTGGCCCGTCCCGACTCGACGGCCTCCAGCCGGGCGAGGGTGGAGATCAGCGACATCCGGCCGCCTCCAGGGCCTCGGCCCGCAGCGCGGCGGCACGGCGCAGGGCCACGACCGCCGGGTCGTCCGGATCACCTGCTTCGCTCCGTGCCGCCGCCAGCACCTCGCCGATCGTCGTCAGTCCGCCCAGCTCGCCGCGCACCCCGCGCCCCAGCGCCTCGACCACGCCCGCGTCACGGGCCCGGTCGCGGCAGTGGAAGGCCAGCTCGCAGGCGGCCAGGCACTCGGGCGCGTACGCCGCGGACACCGACTCGACCGCCGCGGTCAGCTCACCGGCCGGGCGCTCCAGGTCGAAGGTGGTGCCCTCGGGAAGCGCGGCGGCGATGTCCTCGATCCGGGTCAGCCGGGCCAGCTGGCGGCGGGTCACCGAGAGCTGCTTGCGTACGTCGACGACGGACGCGGTCGGCAGGTTCGAGAAGTCCTTCGGGCAGACCAGCAGGATGCTGTGCGCGACCTGAGCGCCGTCCGTCAGTGCGGCGACCCGCTCCAGCGCCAGTACGTACACCGCGGACTGACGCGCCGCCGCGCCCACCTTCGCCGCGTCCGCCGAGCCGTCGATCATCGGGAAGGACTTGATCTCGACGACCGTCCACCGTCCGTCGGGGTGCACGACAACCGCGTCCGGCTCCAGATAGGCGGGGGAGCCCGCGACCTGCAGCGCGAGCATCGGGTGGTCGAGCAGCGTCCACTCGCCGGCCGCGGTGGACTCGCGCAGCGCCAGTGCCGTACGCGCCGCGCGGCCCTCGGGACCGGCCGCCGTCAGATCGGGCACCCGGACCTGTGCCGATGCGTCCACGCCCAGCAGCCGCATCAGTTCCGTACCGCCGTCGGCCTTGACCTTCGCCTCGAAGGCGTTCCCGCGCATGAAAGCGAACTGCGACTGCCCGAAAGCGGCCGGCGACCCCAGCGCGGAGGCGAGCGCCGCCTTGTCCACCCCGGCGCCGTCCAGCAGCGCGCGCCGTTTGCAGCCGGGGTTGGCGGCGAGGGCGGCCAGCGCGCGGGCGTCGAGCGGATGGGGCTGGGCGGCGGGGCCGCGCAGCTCAGCGAGCCGTTGCCGGAGTGCTGTCGTCGGCGCCTGCGGAGGAGGTCCGCTGTCCAGGGATTCGCTCACCCGCGGAAGTCTCGCATCCGGCACTGACAAACGGGGACTTCGAGCCGGAAGGGCCGGCGGTGAAGCGCGTACGCAACCGGTCGGCGATGCGCAGCGCGGGCCGGGTCAGCAGCGCACCGACGCCCATCACGGCGCAGCCCGCGACCGCGTCCAGGAAGTAGTGGTTCGCCGTACCCATCACCACGAACGTGGTGAGCAGCGGGTAGGCGACGCCGAGGACCTTCATCAGGGGCGTACGGCCGTGCCGCCACAGCATCACACCGCACCACAGGGCCCAGCCGACGTGCAGGCTCGGCATCGCCGCGTACTGGTTGGTCATCCCGCCCATGCCGCGCGGCGCACTCGCCTCGCCGCCCCACCAGCCGTACGAGCTGTACTGGGCCATCGTGTCGACGAACCCCTGGCCGGCGTCCAGCAGCCGCGGCGGGCAGGTCGGCAGCAGCGTGAACCCGACGAGGCCGAGGAGCGTGGAGAGCATCAGCCAGGTGCGGGCGGCCCGGTAGCGGCCGGGGCGGCGCCGGAAGAGCCAGACCAGAACGGCCGGAGTGACCAGGTAGTGCAGGGACGCATAGGCGAAGTCGGCGGGAACGCCGAGGGCCGGGGTGCTGGTGAAGAGGCGGTTGAGCGGGTGCTCGGCGTTGAGGAGGAGTGCCTTCTCGGCCCGGAGTATCGCCATGCCGTGGTCGACCGCGGCCGACTCATTGCCGCGCGCGAGCAGCCGGCCGGCCGAGTACGCGGCGTAGACCACGACGATGAGCATCAGTTCGGTCCACCAGCGTGGCCGATGACGGGGCGCGGTGTGCGGCATCCGAACGATCTCCATTTTGTATTCAGGGGGCCATCGGCCACCGTTCAACCGTACGGTGTACAAGAAGGCGCGCGTTCATCGGGTACCCGACCTGTACGAGGACGTCGAGATCGCCCGAGAGGTTGCCCTGCGTTCAGGTGCGCGATGATGGAGTGCCACCGAATGTGAACCTCAGGGAGCCCTTCATGGCACCGCGCATCCTGCTGGCCCGGCACGGGCAGACCGAATGGTCCTTGCTGGGCAAACACACCGGCAGGACGGACATCCCTCTTCTCGAGGAGGGCCGGCGCGGCGCGAAGCTGCTGGGCGAACGGCTGCACCGGGCGCCGTGGTCGGGCCTGGAGGGCGTCGAGGTCCGCACCAGCCCACTCGTTCGGGCCAGTGAGACCTGCGCGCTCGCGGGTTTCGGCGACCGGGCCTCCGACTGGGGCGCGCTCATGGAGTGGAACTACGGGGACTACGAGGGCCTGACCCCGGCGGAGATCCACGCGGACCGGCCCGACTGGTTCATCTGGCGCGACGGGGTCCCGGGCGGCGAGGCGCTGGCCGATGTCGGCGCCCGCGCGGACAAGGTCATCGACTGGGCGCGCTCGGCCGACCGCGATGTGCTGGTCTTCGCGCACGGCCACATCCTGCGGGTCCTCGGCGCACGCTGGCTGGGCCTGGACCCGTCCTTCGCGGCCCGTATCCGCCTGGACCCGACCAGCCTGTCGATCCTGGGCTGGGCCTACGGCTCCCCGGCGATGGACCGCTGGAACGACACGGGCCACCTGGAGGTCTGAGCCCGCGACCGCGGCCCGGACCGGGCGCTATGCCTCGCTGAGTGTCATCGCGTGGCGGTCCAGGAACGCCCCCACCCCCGCCGCCCGCCGCTGCGGCAGCAGCACCCTCGCCGTGTCCGACAGCATCGACTGGATGCGCGAGGACTGGACCCGGTCCAGCAGGTCCAGCACCTGGTGGCCCGCCTCCGCCGCCTCGTCCGGTGCGCCCGCCCGCGCAAGGTCCGCCGCCAGTTCGGCCCGGTACAGCGCCAGGTTGCGCGTGAAGCGGCGGTCCTGGAGCGCCGCCGCCCGGCGGGCGTGGCGGGCCGCTCGCGACCATTCGCCGAGCGCCGACCAGCACTGTGCCTGGAGCGCCTCCAGCTCCGGCTCCCCGAAGAACGACATCCACTCCGGGTCCGCGTCCGTCACGCCCAGATCGAAGTACGAGTGCGCCCGCGACAGCGACTGCTCGCAGCTCGTGCGGTCGCCGAGCCCCGCCCAGCCGCCCGCCTCCCGAAGTGAGAGCAGCGAGAGCAGTCGTGGCGAGGCCAGCTGCCGCGCGGCGCGCTGCCCGGCCTGCGCCGAGCGCACCGCCTCGCGGTACCGCCCCGCGTCCCGCGCCAGGAACGACGTATTGCAGAAGGCGTGTGCCTCAAGGGCGGGGTCGCCCGCGACCCGCGCTGTCGCCAGCGCCTCCGCGTAGTGCGAGCGGGCGTCGTCGAAGCGGCCCGAGTCATGGGCCAACCAGCCCACCGAGATGGCGAGTTCGCCCGCTCCGGCGTGCAGTCGGCCGGCGGTCGAGGCGCGGGCCGTCGTCCCCGCGTCGAGCAACGCGTACGCGGCCCGCAGCGGCTGCGCGGCCCGCTGGTAGAGCCCGTCCGCGCCGTGCCGGTCGTCGAGCAGCCGGATCCGTCGTACCGCCTCTTCGACGGCGCTCACCTCCGCCTCGCCGACTCGCCGCTGTGCGGGCACGGTGCCGGAGAGGCCGGGTGTGGAGCCGGGCCTGCCGGGTACGGGCCCGAGTCCGAGCCCGAGGGACGCGGCCGCCACCGTGGCGGAGCCGCTCGTCATGAATGCGCGACGCAGCACGTCGCTCTCCTCGTCGAAGTCGCTGTCACTGTTGCCGTCGAAGGGGCAGAAGGGATGAGCCGGCACGAGCGGCCGGCCCCGGCTGCCCCGTACTTGTTCCCGCGCCGTGAAGCCCAAATCCGCCAGCGTCAGACCGGGGAACATGTGCAGGAACACCCGCTCGTACGCGTAGTTCGGACAGCGAATCTCGCCGGCCTCGACGCGCCCGATGTAGCGGGCATCGCAGGAGACCTGCTCACCGATCTCGCGAGCGGCCTTGCGTACTGCCGCCGCGAACTCTCCGGGCGAGCGTTGCCCGCGCAGTCCGCGGAAGGCGAGGTTGGGAACTGCCCGTGATGCCTGTGACGACGACGCCATGGCCGAGCCCTCTCTTGGTGCAGCCGTGTTCCGGCGGAGCAAGAACGTACCGGCTGTGACGGGCCGCGCACGCAGAGTTTGCCTACAAAAGGGATATGTCCCCCTCGATCTGCCATGAACTGCCATCCTTTGCGGCGGCGTGCCGCCGTAGCCATTGACGCCAACGGGCGTTGAACCATGCGGAGACCCGCTACGTGTCTCCACTCGAGCGAGGAGGGGATCCCCTTGTTGGAGGTCGGCATGGAGAACAGCGTCAACGGCGCCCCACGGAGGACTGCGACGACGGCGACGACTGCTCGGCACACGCCCACCCAGGACAGCAGCGCACCACCCGGGGACGGCGCCGCTGCCGAACCCTGTGATCTGGTGACCGTCCCCGCCCGGCAGGGCCTCGAGGCGGTGGACATCCTGCGCCGGGCGGACGCTCCGGCCGTCGGCCCGGTTCTCCACGACGGCGCCTGCGACACTCTCGGCTTCCTCGTGCCGCCCGGCACCGCAGACGGCTGGGACATGCCGGGAAGTGCCTGTACGCAGACGTCGGGGCGCGGTCTGCGCATCCCGGCCGAGCCGCCGGTCACCGGCAGCGGCTGGCTGCTGCCGCCGGACGACGCCGACCCGGTCACCGACCCCGCGGTCCTGCGCAAGGCGCTCGGCGAGGCGGCCCGCCTCATCGAGGCCGCCGACAACTGCAGCTGAGCCGCGGCCGCCGCCGAGCCGTGCACGACCGCCGAGCCGTGCACGCTGCTGAATCGTGCACGATGCCAAGCCGTGCCGGCCGCCGGGCCCTGCGCGGGCAGCCCACCCGGATCGGTGCCGATAATGGGCTGATGGCAAAAAGTAAACGGCGCGGCCGTACGGGCGGGGGCGGCAGCCCCGAACCCGTCGTCGAGCAGGTGGACGGCGGGCTGGCCGAGCTGATACCCGACCGCGAGCGCCCCCGCGCCTGGACGCTGCTCATCGACGGTGCGCCGCAGTCCCATGTCGACCTCGACGACCCCGCGTTTCTCTCCTTCGAGTACCAGCGCCGCCTCGGCCACATCGTCGATCTCGTCGCCCCGCCCGGCCGCCCCCTCCAGGTCGTCCACCTCGGTGGCGGAGCCTTCACGCTCGCCCGCTACATCGCCGCCACCCGCCCCCGATCCACCCAGCAGATCGTCGAGTTGGACGCCGGGCTGGTCCAACTGGTCCGCAAACAGCTCCCGCTGGACCCCACTGCGCGCATACGCGTCCGGTCCGGCGACGCCCGCGAGGGCCTCGGCAAGATCCCGGACGGCTGGGCGGACCTGGTCATCGCCGATGTCTTCAGCGGCGCCCGCACACCCGCGCATCTGACCAGTACGGAGTTCCTCACCGAGGTGCGAAGGGCCCTGAAGCCGGGCGGACACTACACAGCGAACCTCGCCGACGGTCCGCCGCTCGCCCATATCCGCGCCCAGGTCGCCACCGCCGCCGGCGTCTTCCCCGAACTCGCGCTCGCCGCGGACCCGACCGTGCTGCGCGGCCGCCGCTTCGGCAACGCCGTGCTCCTCGCCTCGGACGTACCGCTGCCGGTCGCCGAACTGACCCGCCGCGTCGCGAGCGACCCGCACCCCGGCCGGGTCGAACACGGAAGGGCACTCGCCGACTTCACGGGCGGCGCGGCCGCGGTCACCGACGCCAGCGCCAAGCCCTCACCCGTACCGCCACCGGCTGCGTTCCGCCAGCTCCGCTAGCGCTCGTCGAACTCGACCATCGGCGGGTGGCCGTTCCAGGTGCAGAACACCGAGACCTCGCGGCCGTTCTGCGTGAAGGTCACCCGGATCCACGACGGCTGCTTCCACACCTGCATCTGCCAGCCGGCGTCCGGGGTCGCCGAGACCAGCTCGGCCGAGACCTGGCCGATGTCGAAGACGACCCGGCCGCCGTCGACCGTGTAGCTCTTCACATTCCCGGACGTCGGCGTCGACGAGGGCGTCTTGGACGACGGCGGCTTCGTCCTGCTCGGCTTGGCGGCGGGAGACGTGTCCGACGGCTTACTGCTCTTGTCCGGCGCGGACGGCTTCGACGGCGAGGGGGTCGGCGGCCGTTGAGTGGAGGAGACCTGCGGCCTCGCTCCCTGCGTGGTGGCGCTGTCCGCGCTGATCGGCAGCGCGCGCGGCCGGTCGTACGCCGTCCCGGACATGACGGTATGGACGCCCCACCAGGACAGCGTCACCGCCGCGCCGGTGGACAGCGACCACGCCATGGCATGTACGAGTCCTCGATGCATCCGGGACATAGTGCACCACGCGCCCTGCGTCTGTCCTTAGGGGGACCCGGGTACTCCGGATGGCGTACGGTGCCGCCCATGGCAAGTGTGCTCGTGGTCGAGGACGACCAGTTCGTGCGCTCCGCCCTCATCCGGCACTTGACCGAGGCCTCCCACACGGTACGGAGCGTCGGTACGGCCCTCGAGGCGCTGCGCGAGGTGGCCCATTTCCGTTTCGACGTGGTCATTCTCGACCTCGGCCTGCCCGATCTGGACGGGTCCGAGGCGCTGAAGATGCTGCGCGGTATCACCGACGTGCCGGTCATCATCGCCACCGCGCGCGACGACGAGGCGGAGATCGTCCGGCTGCTCAACGACGGCGCCGACGACTACCTCATCAAACCGTTCTCGGTGGAGCATCTTTCGGCGCGGATGGCCGCCGTACTGCGCCGCTCGCGCGCCGCTGCCGGAGAGGCCCCGCCCTCGCGCGTCATCCAGGTCGGCGGGCTCTCCATCGATCCGCTGCGCCGTCAGGCCGACCTGGACGGCGCCGCCCTCGACCTGACCCGTCGCGAGTTCGACCTCCTGGCCTTCCTGGCCGGTCGGCCCGGCGTGGTCGTACCGCGCAAGGAACTGCTCGCCGAGGTCTGGCAGCAGAGTTACGGCGACGACCAGACCATTGACGTACATCTGTCCTGGCTGCGGCGGAAACTGGGCGAAACGGCGGCCAGGCCCCGGTACCTTCACACCCTGCGCGGAGTCGGCGTCAAGCTGGAGCCGCCGCACGGACCACAGCCGAACGTACCGCAGCCCAATGGGCCGCAGCCGAACGGTCAACAGCCAGGCGGACCACAGCCGAACGGACACCGGCCATGAGATGGGCACTCGTCAAGGTCTCCCTGGCCGTCACGGCGATGGTCGTGGTGGCCTTCGCCGTGCCGCTGGGGCTCGTCGTCCAGGAGATGGCCAAGGACAGGGCTCTCTCCAACGCCGAGCGGCAGGCCGCCGCCATCGGCCCCACCCTCTCCATCACCGCCGACCGCGATCCGCTGGAGCGGGCCGTCATGTCCACCCAGGCCGGTGCGGCCGGGCGGATGGCCGTGCACATCCCGGCCTCCGGCGAGGCGGGCAGCCAGCCGGTGAACATCGGCACCCGCCGGGCCGCACAGAAAGACCTGGAGGCCACGCAGCGGCTCGGCCGTGCCTCCATCACCGAGGTCACCGACGGCTCCGCGCTGCTCCAGCCGACCGCCATCAGCACCGGTCAGATCGCCGTCGTCGAGGTCTTCGTGCCCGAGGGCGAGGTCTCCAACGGCGTCGACACCGCCTGGCTGGTGCTCGCCGGCGTCGGCATCGCGCTCATAGTCGGCTCCGTCGCCGTCGCCGACCGGCTCGGCGTCCGGATGGTGCAGCCCGCCCAGCGGCTCGCGGGCGCCGCGCACGATCTGGGGGAGGGAAGGCTCGGCGCGCGCGTCCCGGAGGAGGGGCCGACCGAGCTGCGCTCCGCCGCCGTGGCCTTCAACTCCATGGCCGACCAGGTGGTCCAACTCCTCGCCAATGAGCGCGAGTTGGCAGCCGATCTCTCGCATCGGCTGCGTACGCCGCTCACCGTGCTGCGCCTCAACGCGGCCTCGCTCGGCGAGGGCCCGGCCGCCGACCAGACCCGGGCCGCGGTCGCCCAGCTCGAGCGCGAGGTCGACACGATCATCCGTACGGCACGGGAGGCCAAACCGCAGACCGCGGCAGTCGGTCCCGGTGCCGGCTGCGACGCGTCGGAGGTCGTCCGGGAGCGGATGGACTTCTGGTCGGCGCTCGCGGAGGACGAGGGCCGCAAGGTACGGGTCGCGGGTGTCGACCGTCCCGTACGTATCCCGGTCGCGCGCCCCGAACTGGCCGCCGCGCTCGACGCGCTGCTCGGCAATGTCTTCCGCCACACCGCGGAGGGGACGGCGTTCTCGGTCGACGTCCACAACGGCGAGGACGCGGTGATCGTCCTGGTCTCGGACGCGGGTCCGGGCATCACCGACCCCGAGGCGGCGATGGCCCGCGGCAACAGCGGTGGCCGGGACGGCTCGACGGGCCTCGGCCTGGACATCGTGCGCAGGGTGGCGGAGTCGACGGGCGGGGACGTACGGATCGGCCGTTCGGTGCTCGGCGGCACGGAGATACGGATCTGGATCGGGCTCGACGGCCGGGAGGGCGCGGGCGGTGAGCGCAGGCGCGGCCACCGCGGAACGGTCAAGCGCCGCAAGCGCGCGGGCCTGGTGCGGTGACCGCGATGCGTGACGGGGGCCGCAGCCCGTTCCGCCCCCGAGAACGAACCGAGTGGTCTCGACCATTAATCCGCTCCCATGCCTTCCTTAAGGCCGTCCTAAGAAGCTCAACCTCCGCCCTGAACCGGCCATTTGTCCGTTTCCAGGCCGCTAGCGTGCTGCCACACCCCCCACCCCCGTAACGCAGAGGCAGGCACGCAATGGGCAGCACTACGCACCGGCGCAGGGCGAGCGTCAGGACCAAGGCGGTCGGCGCGGTCGTCGCCGCCGCGGTGATCGGTGGCGCGGCGTTCGCGCTCACGGGCACGGCCCAGGCCGCCGCGGTGGGCGCCGCATACACCAAGACCAGCTCCTGGAACGGTGGTTACACCGGCCAGTACGTCATCGCCAATGACACCGACAAGGCGCAGTCGGGCTGGACGCTCGAATTCGATCTGCCCACGGGAACCACGATCGGTTCGCTGTGGAACGGTGAGCACACCGTCAAGGGGCAGCACGTCACGGTGACGCCCGCGAGCTGGAACAAGGAGATCGCGCCCGGCAAGTCGGTCACCGTCGGTTTCGTGACCTCCGCGAGCGGTACGGGTACGGCCGCCGACCCGACCTCCTGCACGATCAACAAGATCAAGTGTTCGGTCGACGACGGCGCGACGCCGCAGCCGAGCGGCCGGCCCACCGAGAAGCCCACGCCCACCCCGACGGCGACCGCCACCCCCACGCAGAAGCCCACACCCGCACCCACGCCCACCAACCCCACCCCGACGCCGACCGGAACCCCCGGCGGCGGCACCGCGGCAGGCGCCGGCTTCGCGCCGTACGTCGACACCTCGCTCTACCCGGCCTACGACCTGGTGGACACCGCGACCAAGGCCGGGATCAAGGAGTTCAACCTCGCCTTCATCACCTCCGGCGGCAGCTGCGCGCCGCTCTGGGGCGGCGTCACCGACCTCGCCAGCGACAAGGTGGCTTCCCAGATAGGCGCGCTGCGCGCCAAGGGCGGTGACGTCCGGGTCTCCTTCGGCGGCGCGGCGGGCTCCGAGCTCGGGCTCAAGTGCTCCTCCGCCGACGAGCTCGCGAAGGCGTACGGCAAGGTCATCGACGAGTACAAGCTCACCAAGGTCGACTTCGACATCGAGGGCGCCGCCCTGCCGGACACCGCCGCCAACACCCGCCGCTCGCAGGCGATCGCGCAGCTGCAGAAGTCCCACCCGGGGCTCGATGTCTCCTTCACCCTTCCGGTCATGCCCGAGGGCCTGACCCAGCCCGGCGTGGACCTGATCGCCGACGCCAAGAAGAACGGCGTGAAGGTCGACGCGGTCAACATCATGGCGATGGACTACGGACCGGCGTACAGCGGTGACATGGGCGACTACGCGATCCAGGCCGCGACGGCGACCCAGGCGCAGATCAAGGGCGTACTCGGACTCTCCGACGCCGCCGCGTGGAAGGCCGTCGCCGTCACGCCGATGATCGGCGTCAATGACGTCGCGACCGAGATCTTCAAGGTCGACGACGCGACTCAGCTGGTCGACTTCGCGAAGTCGAAGGGCCTCGGCTGGCTGGCGATGTGGTCCGCGGCCCGCGACAAGGCGTGCCCGGGCGGCGCGAAGAACACCGCGGACGCGACGTGCAGCTCGATCGTCCAGGAGCCGCTGGCCTTCACGAAGGCGTTCGCGGCCTTCAAGTAGGCACCACGAGCCACCCGCCCCCCACCCGCGCGTCCCGGCCGGACCTCCCCCCATCCGGCCGGGGCGCGCGCCCCTGCGTCGTCCTTCAGTGGCCGAGTACGGCGACGGCCCGGTCGAAGGCCGAGTCACGGCCCTTCGCGAACTCCTCGTCGGTGAAGACCGGTTCGCGCAGCTGCGGCGGGATTCCCGGGCCGTCGAACGTACCGCCCGAGCGGGTCAGGAACTCCTCGTTCGGCAGCCGGATCTGCCAGCCTCCGGGCAGCTTGCGCTCCATCGCGTCGGAGAACACGCCCTGCGTGTTCTCGCCGATCCGCACGGTCCGGCCGGGCCGCTCCATCAGCGCCTGTGTGAAGGTCTCGCCGGCACTGATGGTCGAGCCTCCGGTCAGCACCGCGATCGGGCCGGTGTACCGGGGTGCGGCCGCGCGCCGTACGTACTGCGGCTGCGGGCGGGTGAACCGGCTCGCGTCGGCGGGGTCGTTACGGGCCCGCTTGGCGTAGGCGAAGTACGGATGGCCGGTGAAGCGCCCGGCGAGCTGGAGCCCGAGCGAGTCGGAGCCGCCGCCGTTGATCCGCAGATCGATGATCAGGCCGCGCAGCCGGGCGGTGCTCGCGCGGGTGAAGATCGTGTCCAGAGCCTCATCCAGTACGGCGCTGTTGGCGGCGAAGTCGCTCGCCTCGGCGTAGCCGCCGAATCCGGAGATACGCAAGTAGCCTTGGCCGCCCGGCAGTTCGGCGTATCCGATCCTGCCGCGCGCGAACTTCCTGAGCTCGGTGCCCTTAAGATCGCGCTTCTCGATGTACGAGGTGACCTTGGTGTCCAGCTCCTCTCCGGGCATCACGGTGCCGGGCCGGGTCATGCCGAAGCGGCCGGTCTCGCCTGCGAACACGGCGACATGCGCGTCATGCAGCGGTGAGACCATCTCCCGGAAGACCGCGAAGAGTTCGGCGTCGGTGGTGCGCGGGCCGATTCGGGGGCGGTAGCGGTCCCGGACCGCCTGCCAGTCGATGCCCTTGGCGGCGAAGAAGGGGTAGTTCTCCTCGAAGGTCTGCCAGAAGACGTCGAAGGCGGCGACCGGTCCGCCGGGCTTCTCCTTGAGGCAGTCGGCGGGCAGGGCGGCGATGCGCCGCAGACCGCGGTCGCCGGGTGAGCCGTCGATATGCATCGCGGCCCGGTCGGGACGGCCCGTGGACCGTACGCCGAAGACATCGCCGCCTGCGTTGGCGTACCGGGCGGTTCCCCCCTGCCCGCCCGCGCGCCCGGCCGAAACGCCCTTGATGCAGCTGACGCCGGTGACCTGGTACTCCTGCAGCCGGCTCCCGTCCAGCGAGAACACCTCGCCGTAGCCGTCGACCTGCCACACACCGGCGGGCGGCTGCGGCGGCTGCGACGGCCGCGCGCCGGCGGGGGCGAGCGGCAGGGCCACGCTCGCGGTCACGGCCAGCAGCGCCGCCGCCGCGATCGTCCTGCAGATGGTGCCCGAACCACTCCTGAGCTGCATGATGGTGCCTTCCCCTTACGTCGTCCCACGTCGTCGATCACGTACCACCACGATCGACGGTCCGACCTGTCGGGGACATCCCGCTGTCCGGTCACTCCGGGGTGGGGAAAACCCCCACGACTTTTGAGTGATGTGTGGCGGCACCTCGTATTGATGGGCATGAACGAGACGGTTGTCCCGATCACTCCTGTCGCCGCCAAAACCCGCCAAGTCCCGCGTAGGGCCGCGTTCTTCGACGTGGGCGGCACGCTGGTGCGGCGGGCACTGTGGAACGAGCCCGGCCTCACCGCGTATCTGCGGCACGCGGTGGCGGGCGATCTGATGGTGCTGGTCTCCAGCTCTCCGCTGCCCGTGGTGGCGCCGCTGGCCGCGCGTCTGGGCGCGGACGAGATGCTGACGTGCACGCGGGGCCACGGGAAGGGGTACGCCGCGCGCACGCTGATGCGGGAGTACGGCTTCGACCCGGCGGACTGCTCGGCGTACGCGGACGAGGCGGCCGACCTCGCCCTGCTGACCGAGGTCGGCAACCCGGTGGTCGTGGGTGACGATCCGGTGCTGCTGCGTCACGCCCGACGGGGTACGTGGAGAGTGCTCAGCGACGACTGAGGTCGCCGGCCTTGACGTGTCCTGGAGCGTCACCGGATCCCTTTTGTGTGCAAGTGTCGCTTTGTCACGGCCGTGATCCTCTACCAGAGAGACAGTGTCTTGCGCTCACGTTGGCTGCTTGCACTCACGCTGATCGTCTTCGCGGGAGTGCTCCGCCCCGGTCCTGCCACGGCGGCGACCCTCACCGAGGACGAGCGGTTCTGGACGGCCGAGCGCATGGCGGACGCCGTATCTGCCGACGCGGACCAGTACGGGCCGAGGCGGGCGGACACGCCTGTCGGCACCAGGAACGGGACGTACTTCGGTGGCCTGCCGATGGTGGGCACGTTCTTCTACGACGGCAAGCCGTTCGGCGGCAGGGAGACATCCTGCACGGGCAGCGTCGTCCACAGCCGCGGGAAGGACCTGGTCCTCACCGCCGCCCACTGCGCCATCGGCCTCAAGAGCGCCACGCACCCCGTCTTCGTACCGCAGTACCGCCACGGATCCTCCGCCGCCGACCAGCCGAGTGGCGTCTTCGAGGTGAAGAGGATCTTCGTCGACCCGAGGTACCGGCAGAACACGACGGAGCCCGTCTCCGATCTGGACTTCGCCTTCGCGCGGCTCGCGCCCAACGGCAAGGGCAAGGCCGAGAACGTCACCGGTTCACTCACCTTCACCCGGGCGTCCGGGTACCGCCACAGCCCCACCGTGATCGGCTATCCCGGCGACGAGGAGGTCAACAAGAAGCACCAGGCGCTCCGTTGCGATGTCACCACCTCCCGACTGCCCGGCTTCCGGCAGATGCAGATGGTCTGCGGCGGCTTTCACGGTGGGGTCTCCGGCGGTCCGTGGATCACGGACTACGACTCCCGCACCCGCACCGGCAAGGTCATCGGCAACACCGGCGGCTACAACGGCGGCGGAAACGACCAGAACGTCGACTGGATCACCTACTCACCGCTCTACGCAGCCGACGCGCAAGCCCTCTACGACGACGCCGTCGCGGGCACGAAGGACGCGGACATCAAGCGTCCGCCGTATGTGTCAGGCCTCGGGCAGCTCGGGCAGCCCGGGTAGCTCCGGCCGTTCCGTCAACTCCGGCAGCACTCCGGTCTGCGCCAGCGCGGCGTACCAGCGGGCGCTGGACTTGGGCGTACGGGTCTGGGTCTCGTAGTCGACGTAGACCGCGCCGAAGCGTTTGCCGTAGCCGTAGGACCACTCGAAGTTGTCCATCAGTGACCAGAGGAAGTAGCCGCGTACGTCCGCGCCGTCGGCGATCGCCCGGTGGACCGCCGAGAGATGGCCGTGCAGATAGCGGATGCGGTCGGGGTCGTGGACCGTGCCGTCGGCGGTCGGCTTGTCGACGTACGCGGCACCGTTCTCGGTGATCACCAGCGGTAGTCCCGGCGCCTCGCGGGTGTAGTGGAGCAGCAGGTCGTACAGCCCGGTCGGGTCGACCGACCAGCCCATCTCGGTGCGTTCGCCGGGCGGCTGGTGGAAGGAGACCGCGTCCGCGCCGGGCCACGGCGAGTGCTCGGCGGCGGCATGGCCGTCGCTGCGCTCGGCGTGACTGTCAGTGGCGTCCGATACAACTGCAGGTGCGTAGTAATTCAGTCCGAGCGAGTCCAGGGGGTGCTTGATGACGGCCAGATCGTCGCCGTGGACGAAGGACCAGTCGGTCAGAGCCGCCGTGTCCGCGAACAGATCCGGCGGATACGCGCCCTTGAGGAGCGGGCCCGCGAAGATCCGGTTCGCGAGCGCGTCGATACGGCGCTGGGCGTCCAGGTCACCGGGGCTCTGGCTCCTCGCCCTGACGACGCTCGGGTTGAGGCTGATGGAGAGCTTCGCGCGGGCGGGGAGCACGGAGCGCAGCGCCTGGGCGGCCAGGCCGTGGCCGAGGTTGAGATGGTGGGCGGCACGCAGGGCGGCGACCGGGTCGGTGCGGCCGGGTGCGTGGACCCCGGAGCCGTATCCGAGGAAGGCGCTGCACCAGGGCTCGTTGAGGGTGGTCCACATATCGACGTGGTCGCCGAGCGCTTCCCCGACGATACGGGCGTAGTCGGCGAAGCGGTGCGCGGTGTCCCGCTCCGGCCAGCCGCCCGCCGCCTCCAGCTCCTGGGGCAGATCCCAGTGGTAGAGGGTGAGCACGGGACGGATGCCGTGGTCGAGCAGATCGTCGACGAGGCCGCGGTAGAAGTCCAGGCCGCGCTGGACGGCGGGGCCGCGGCCGGTGGGCTGCACCCGCGGCCAGGAGACCGAGAAGCGGTACGCGTTGACGCCGAGGCCGGCCATCAGCTCGACGTCCTCGGCCCGGCGGTGGAAGTGGCCGACGGCCGTGTCCCCGGTGTCACCGCCCTCCACCTTGCCCGGCGTATGGCTGAAGGTGTCCCAGATCGACGGTGTGCGGCCGCCCTCGCGTACCGCGCCCTCGATCTGGTAGGCGGCGGTGGCGGTGCCCCACAGGAACGCGGGAGGAAAGGTCACAGGCATGACGGACATGTGTGTGCTCCCAACATGTGTGTGGATAGGGGAGTGTGAGGAGGTATCAGCCCTTGACCGCGCCCTGCATGATGCCGCCGACGATGTGCTTGCCGAAGACGACGAACGCGATCAGCAGCGGCAGCGTGCCCAGCAGTGCGCCGGCCATGATCACCGACTGGTCGGGGATATAGCCGCGGCCGAGCCCGGTCAGTGCCACCTGCACAGTGGGGCTGCCGTTCTGGGTCAGCGCGATGATCGGCCAGAAGAAGTCGTTCCAGGCCATCACGAACGTCAGCATGCCCAGCACTGCCATCGCGGGCCGGGCCGCGGGGAAGACGACATGCCACACCACGCGCCAGCTGTTCGCGCCGTCCACCCGGGCCGCCTCGATCAGCTCGGTGGGCAGCGCCTCGATCAGGTATTGCCGCATGAAGAACACTCCGAAGGCGCTGACCAGGGTGGGCAGGATGACGGACTGCAGCTGATCGGTCCAGGACAGCTCGGCGATCAGCATGTACAGCGGTACGACGCTGAGCTGCGGCGGCACCATCATCGTGCCGATCACCAGCAGGAGGAGGAGGTTCTTGAAGCGGAAGCGGAGTTTGGCGAAGGCGAAGCCGGCGAGCGTCGAGAAGACCACGGTCCCGGTCGCGATCGACCCGGCGACGATCGTCGTGTTGAGCAGGGCGGCGCCCATATTGGCGTCCGTCCAGGCGATGTCGAGATTCTTGAAGAGATTGCCGCCGAACCAGAAGGGCGGGGGAGTCTGCGCGAGCCGGGAGCTGTTGCGGGAGGCCGCGATCGCGGTCCACACCAGCGGAAAGAGAGAGCCGGCAGTGAACACGATCAGTACGGCATAGGTGATCCGGCCACCGTGGAACTGGCGTCCGGCACGCTTGGCGCTGAACATGTCGTCCCCCTACGCGCTCTTGCTCAGACGGCGGGCGAGCAGCCAGTTCACCGCGCCGATCACCAGCAGGATCAGGAACATCGCCCAGGCGATCGCCGAGGCCCGGCCGAGGTGGAGATTGACCCAGCCCTGCTCGTACAGATAGAGCCCGAGCGTCTGGAACTGGTGGTCGGCGCCACCGGTCGCGCCCGCGCCGCCGTTGAACAGCAGCGGCTCGCCGAACAGTTGGGTCGCGCCGATCGTCGAGACCACACAGGTGAACAGGATCGTCGGCCGCAGCGAAGGGATCGTGACATGGATGAACTGCTGCCGGCGCGAGGCACCGTCCAGCGCGGCCGACTCGTACAGATCCTTGGGGATGGCCTGCATCGCGGCGAGATAGATCAGCGCGTTGTAGCCCGTCCACCGCCAGATCACGATGGTGGAGACCGCCAGCTGGGAGGTCCATTCGCCGCTCTGCCAGTCGATGTTGTCGAAACCGACCAGCCCCAGCGCCCAGTTGATCATCCCGTAGTCGCGTCCGAAGAGGAGCACGAAGACGAGCGTCGCCGCGGCCACCGAGGTGGCATAGGGCGTCAGCGCGGCCACCCGGAAGAACATCGACCCGCGCAGCCGGTAGTTGAGCAGATGCGCGATGCCCAGCGCCATCAGCAGCTGCGGCACCGTGGAGATCAGCCCGATGGTGACGGTGTTCCTCAGCGCGTTCCAGAAGAACTCGTCCTCGAGCAGTCGCGAGAAGTTCCGCAGACCCACCCACTCCATGTCGGTGGGCGCCGTCAGCTCCACCCGGTGCAGCGAGGCCCAGCCGGTGTAGAGCAGCGGGAAGAGCCCGAATGCCATGAAGAAGACGAAGAACGGCATGACAAAGGCGTACGGGCTCCACTTCACATCCAGCCGGTAGCGACGGCTGCGCCGGGCGCGGCGCCGCGCCTCGGCCGCGGACGGTATCTGCGCGCGCGGCGAGGCCGCGCCCTCCTCCCCCGGGGAGGGCACGGCGGCTTCCGGCGTGGTGCTGTGTTCTACCGGGGGACGACCACTGGACCCCCGCATGCTCATGCTCACCGGCGCTCACTGGTCCAGAGCGTTGTCGATCGCCTTCACCGCCGCGTCCCAGCCTTCCTTGGGTGAACGGCCCTTCTGGTCGACCTGGAGCATGCCGATGTCCGCCAGGTTCTGGGCGATGATCAGGTCTTTCGGCCCGATGATCTGGACCGGCACACCCTCGGCGGCCTTCGAGAAGATCTGCCCGATGGGCGCGTTGCCGAAGTACGCGTGCTTGGCGCCGGAGACGGCGGGCAGGGAGTACGCGGCCTTGGCGCTGGGGAAGCTGCCGCGCTTGGCGAAGAGCTTCGCCTGCTGCTCGGGCGCGGTCAGCCAGGCCGCGAGCTTCGCCGCCTCGGCCTTGTTCCTGCCGGCGTCGGGGACGGTCAGGAACGAGCCGCCCCAGTTGCTGGGCCTGGGCGCCGCGGCCACATCCCACTTGTCCTTGCCGGCGGCCCCGGCCTTGTCCTGGATATAGCCGAGCATCCAGGCCGGGCAGGAGACGGTGGCGAAGGTGCCGTTCGCGTAGCCCTGGTCCCAGGCAGGCGTGAACTGCTGGAGCCTGCCCGTAAGACCTTCCGTCGCGAACGCCGCTGCGATGTCCCAGGCCTGCTTCACGGACGGGTTGGTCTTGTAGACGACCTTGCCGTCCTTGTCGTAGAAGCGGTTCTCGTTGCTGCCGGTTATCGCCGCCATCACGCCGGACGCGGAGTCCACGAACGCCGTGCCCTTGGGCGCCTTGGCCTTGAACTGCTTGCCCGCGTCCAGGTACTTGTTCCAGTCGCCGGCCCACAGCTTGCCGACCGCCTCACGGTCGGTGGGCAGCCCGGCCTTGGCGAAGAGGTCCTTGCGGTAGCAGATGCCCTGCGGTCCGATGTCGGTGCCCAGCGCGATCGTCCTGCCGTCCTTGGTGGTGGCCTGCGCCAGCTTCCACGGCAGGAACGCGTCCTTCTGGACCCCGTCCGCCTTGCCCAGGTCGACCAGCTTGCCGGCCTGAGTGGCGGTGATCTCGGCGATGTTGTTGACCTCGACGGCCTGGATGTCGGCGAGTCCGCTGCCGCTGCCCAGATGCGTCAGCAGCTGCGGGTAGTAGTTCTCGTTCCGCTCGATCGAGGTCTGCTTGATCACGATGTTCTTGTTGAGCTTCATGTACTCGTCGTAGAGGCCGGCCTCCTTGAGACCGAACGCGCCGAAGACCCCTACGGTGAGCGTGGTTGAGCCCTTGCCGCCACCGCCGGCCTTCGACGGGCTGTTGGCAGGTTCGTCACTGTCCTTGGCACAGCCGGTCAGCAGACCGGCGCCGAGCGCGGCGACGACCGCGAGGATTACTGCCCTGCGCATTGCGTCCTCCTTGTGCCGTGACGTGCCGACCTCCCGGCCAACCGGCTTGCAGCGCCGTTACGTTGACGTTGTGCGGCTCGGGCGGGGAACGTGCGGGTTGTGTATGGGTCAGGTACGGTGGGAGCGCTCCCATATGTGATGTGTTGAAGGGTCGCGGCTCCCTGAGGGGGTGTCAAGGCACCCGACGCGTAATGTTCTCGGCCCGGGAAGCCCGGGAAGCCTGGGGAGGCGACATGGTGTCTCGGACCATCCGTACGCGGAACGGCGGGCGGCGTACGGGCAGGCCCACCCTCGAAGAGGTGGCTGCCCGCGCCGGAGTCGGCCGGGGCACGGTCTCCCGCGTGATCAACGGCTCGCCACGGGTCAGCGACCGCACCCGTGCCGCCGTCGAGGCGGCCGTCGCCGAACTCGGTTACGTACCCAATCGCGCCGCCCGCGCGCTCGCCGCCAACCGCACCGACGCGATCGCGCTCGTCGTCCCGGAGCCGGAGGACCGGTTCTTCGCCGAGCCGTACTTCTCCGACATGGTCCGCGGCGTCGGCGCGGCCCTCGCCGACACGGAGATGCAGCTGCTGCTCACACTGGCCGGCAGCGACCGCGAGCGCCGCCGGCTGGCCACATATCTGGCCGCGCACCGCGTGGACGGCGTCCTGCTGGTCTCGGTGCACGCCGACGATCCGATCCCCGACATGCTGGAGCAGCTCTCCATCCCGGCCGTCATCAGCGGCCGCAGGTCCGAGCGCGAGACACTCGCCGCGGTCGACTCCGACAACTTCGAGGGCGCGCGCAGTGCGGTCGCCCATCTGCTGGCGCGCGGCCGCCGCACCATCGGGACGATCACCGGACGCCTCGATGTGTACGGCGCCCAGTGCCGTCTCGACGGCTACCGCGCGGCCCTGGAGGCGGCGGGCCAGGCCCCCGAGGCCCGGCTGACGGCACCCGCCGACTTCACCGAGGAGGGCGGCCGCCGCGCGATGCGGGAACTCCTGGAGCGCTGCCCGCACGTGGACGCCGTCTTCGCGGCCTCGGACGTGATGGCGGCGGGCGCGCGCCATGTGCTGCGCGAGGCGGGCCGCCGGATACCGGACGATGTGGCGCTCGTCGGCTTCGACGACTCGGCGGTGGCCCGCCATATGGATCCGGCGCTCACCAGCGTGCGTCAGCCGATCGAGGAGATGGGCCGCACGATGGCCCGGGTGCTGCTCCAGGAGATAAAGAGCGGCTCGGCGGAGCGACCCCAAATCGTGCTCCCTACAGAGCTGGTCGTACGCGAGTCGTCGTAGACCACGCGGACAGAGATCACACACAGACAGGGATCACACGCGGACGAAGATCACGCCCAGACGGAGATCACACGCGGAAAACGATCAAGGGCCCCGGTCCGAAGACCGGGGCCCTTGATCGTTCAGGGTGAGTAACGGGACTCGAACCCGCGACATCCTGGACCACAACCAGGTGCTCTACCATCTGAGCTATACCCACCACGACCGGTCCTTCTCCCGACCGGCCGAGAAAAAGTGTACAGGGTCGGGGAGGGTGCTCGCGCCCGGGTTGTTGCGGCCCTGACGCGGGACTCACGTCTGCGTCAGTCCCGCCTCACTCCACTGGCAGGACGTGCTTCGCCGCGATCGCCTTCGCGGTGTCCGAGTCGGGTCCGGGCTGCGGTACGAAGACCGCCTCGCGGTAGTAGCGCAGTTCCGCGATGGATTCGCGGATGTCCGCCAGCGCCCGGTGGTTGCCGTTCTTCTCCGGACTGTTGAAGTACGCCCTCGGGAACCAGCGGCGAGCCAGTTCCTTGACCGAGGAGACATCGACAATCCGGTAGTGGAGGTAGTCCTCCAGCGTCGGCATGTCTCGCAGCAGGAAGCCGCGGTCGGTACCGACCGAGTTTCCGCACAGCGGGGCCTTGCCGGGCTCCTTGACTTGCTCGCGTACGTACGCCAGGACCTGCGCCTCGGCGTCCGCGAGCGTGGTACCGCCCGCGAGCTCCTCGAGGAGGCCCGAGGCGGTGTGCATCTGCCGCACCACCTCGGGCATCGTCTCCAGCGCAGCGTCCGGCGGGCGGATCACAATGTCCACCCCTTCACCGAGCACGTTCAGTTCCGAGTCGGTGACCAGTGCGGCCACCTCGATGAGTGCGTCTTCCGTCAACGAGAGCCCGGTCATCTCGCAGTCGATCCACACCATGCGATCGTTCATGCGTCCTACCTTATGGCGCACTCCGCTGGCCGGGCAGGCTCGGACGGCCGTGACCTGTCGCGTACGCCTCGGAACTGGTCTTGCTGAGCTCCGGCGGCGCGGCCGAGACGGCGGCAGGACCGGACGGTCCCGTCGCCGCGGCCGCACGCCTGGCCTGCAGCGAGGCCTGCGCCGGCACGACCGGCTCCACCACCGGGGCCGGGACGGACTCGCTCTGCGGACGGCGCACCCGGTAGGCGGCCCGGTACGCGGCCGGGGATGAGCCCAGCTGGCGCCGGAAATGGCCACGCAGGGCCACCGGGGAGCGGAAGCCGCAGCGGCCCGCGACCTCGTCGACCGAGTAGTCGGAGGTCTCGAGCAGCCGCTGGGCCTGCAGCACCCGCTGGGTGATCAGCCATTGCAGCGGCGCGCTGCCGGTGAGCGAGCGGAATCGCCGGTCGAACGTCCGTCGGCTCATGTACGCCCGCGCGGCCAGAGTCTCCACGTCGAACTGTTCATGGAGATGCTCCAGTGCCCACGAGACGACCTCAGCCAGCGGGTCCGACCCGATTTCCTCTGGTAAAGACCTGTCCAGATAGCGCTCCTGCCCGCCACTGCGCCGCGGCGGCACGACCAGCCTGCGGGCCAGTGCCCCGGCCGCCTCGGTGCCGTGGTCCGTACGCACGATGTGCAGGCAGAGATCGATTCCGGCCGCCGTGCCCGCGGAGGTGAGCACATCGCCGTCGTCGACGAAGAGCTCCCGCGGATCCACATGGACGGACGGATACCGCTTGGCGAGTGTCGGCGCGTACATCCAGTGCGTGGTCGCCGGTCGGCCGTCGAGCAGACCGGCCGCGGCGAGTACGAACGCACCAGTGCACAGTCCGACGATTCTGGCTCCCTCCTCATGCGCTCTGCGCAAGGCGTCGAGCGCCTCGACCGGTGGCGGTGACGTGATCGACCGCCAGGCCGGCACGACGACGGTGCCTGCTCTCCCTATCGCCTCCAGTCCGTACGGCGCGGTCAGTTCCAGCCCGCCGGTGGTCCGCAGCGGGCCCTCCTCGCCACCGCAGACAAGCAGCCGATAACGGGGAACTCCGGCGTCCTGACGGTCAATTCCGAACACCGAGAGTGGGATGGAACTTTCAAAAATTGGGCCGCCGCTGAACAGCAGCACTGCGACGACTTCCCGGCGCCGGCGCCCGGAGAGCTTACGTGCCACCTCCGGTGCGGCGGAGTCCTGACTCATGACGCTAAGCCCCCCTCGGTGTTCGCGTCTCCCCGTTCGTTTCGGGCCTCTCGCTCCTGCACGTTTCCCCTCGGTTTTGCACGAGTCCCCAGCCTTAGATACTCATGATCGAATCTACTGCGTCCCGTGGCGCCGCCGTGACAAGTTCGGCATGCCCCGCTATGTCGACTTGGCAACTTGGCGCGAAGCATTCGATCACGAAGCGTTCCACTCGTGGGCCGCGCAGGGAAGTGTGCATCGCGTGCATGGCCCGTCCCCGTAGGGTGCGCGGGCCGCGAATGGCCCTTTCTTCCCTGGTGGCAAGGGGGTTGGCAGGCCATTTCGCCAAGAGGAGGCTACAGGCGCGAAGTTGGCTGAAAACATACGGGTCCGAGTGTGTGAACCCGTCAGTCTCCGGACGTACTTCCCGCCCCGCGCCGACGGCTCCGGGCCCCCGGGGCGGTCCTGGCGCGTCGCCGGCGGGTGGGTGCCGATTCGGCCGCGCGGGCGCGGGCCGCGCTGCGCTCGGACTGGCGCAGCAGCACCCGGCAGGCGGCGGTCACAGCGGCGAGGCCGAGGGCCGCGGCGGCAGCCCCGCCGACGGAGGTGCCGTACACGACCAGCACGACAGGGACCAGCAGACAGCTGAACGCCGCCCAGCGGACCACCTGGCTCGCCGACTCGCACGAGGACGACGAGGGGTGTGAGGAGCGCGAAGTGTGCTCGGCCGGCGCGGCGGCCGCGTCCGGCGCCCGGCGCGGCGCCCGGCGCGGCGCCCGGCGCCGTCCGCGCTGACGGGCCGGGGAGGGTGCGGGGGCCGGGGCGGACGGTCGTGCGGGCACGGAAGCTCCCTGGAGGCGGCGGGGTGACCGAGGTGCCAACGAGGAGCGGAGCCTTCCGGTCACTGGGACCGACGTCCATATGCACCTATGGACGCCGGTAGATGCCGGTAGACGCCTGCGGGCGCCGGTAGCGGGGTGTAGACGGCTGTATACGCCAAGCGGCATTGCGCTCCGGGGCGGGCTCGGGCATGCTCCCTGGAACGCCGCGCATGGGGCGGGCAGGCTCTGGGCAGGAGAGGAGTGTCGCCGTACCCTTGGGGGTATGGGGTTGGGAAGATGATTCCCGGACACAGCTCCGCCGCCATGCCAACCGACGCACCCTCCCTTGACGATCCCTCTCAAGAGGACCTTCTTCGCCGAGACACCGATGGCCGGTCACGAAATCCCCGAACCCGCGGACCGCAAGCAGGTAGCCGACCCCCTGTCGGACCTGCAAGCGGCAGAAGAGACATGTCATTCCTGCGATCCGGCCTTCCGGCACGGAGTCGTCGTCGGTTTCGACGGATCGACCTCCAGTGAGCGGGCGCTCGCGTACGCCATCGGAATGGCGAGACGGTCCGGCTCGGGCCTGATCATCGTGCATGTCGCCAATCGGCTGCCGACCACCGTCTGGGCGGGCTGTGAGCCCCCGGTCTTCGTGGACGTCCCCGATCACCGCACCGAGGTGCTCGGTCTGGAGCTGGCCTGCGCGGACTATCTCACCGAGGTGCCGTGGATCCTGGTCGAGCGCGGCGGCGACATCTGCCATGAGCTCGAAGAGGTCGGCAAGGAGTATTCGGCCGACGCGATCGTGGTCGGCTCCACGCACGGCATCGTCGGACGCATCTTCGGTTCGGTGGCGGGACGGCTGGCGCGGCGCGCGCAGCGTCCGGTCATCGTGATCCCGTGATCCGCATCCCGTAACCGATATCCCGTAACTGATGTCCCGTCACCGGTGTTCGGGGATCCCGTAGATCGACGTTGTCCCGCGTACGCCCGGTCGTGGCTGTCCCGTAATCGCGGCTTCGACGCAGGTGAGGCGGCGTCAAATCCCTCTGCGCGGAAGGAAATCTACTGGTGCGTAGAGGTGGATTGTGCGCTTGTGAAGGGTACATAGCGGTCGCTGGGTAGCAGCACAACTGCACAGGACACGAAGGGAGCCCGCCGTGGACAACGACGTCTCTGCGGGAAGCGCTACTTCTACTTCGACTCTCGGCCATCTCGCGCTCGGACTGACCCTGCTGGCATTCGGCGTCGGCAACACCGGCGTGATCGACAATGTCGCCGCGGCCGATGCCTCCTCACTCGCCACCTGGGTCGGCGGCGTCGCACTGTTCATAGTCGGCCTGCTCGAGTTCCGCGCGGGCAACGCCGGTACGGGCACGGCGTTCTCGGGCCTCGGCGCCTTCTGGTTCACCTGGGGCACCGGCGTCGGCACCGAGGTCTCCGCCGAGGCGGCAGGGCTCTTCCTGCTGCTGTGGGCGCTGCTCGCGCTGACCCTGACAGCCGCGTCCGCGGGGAGCGGAATGTTCGGACAGGGCGTGTACGGGCTGCTGTTCGTCTCGCTGCTGCTGCTCGGCATCGCCTCGTTCGCGGAGAACGACGGGCTGGCGAAGGCGGGCGGCTGGGTCGGCTCGGTCGCGGGTCTGGCGGCCTGGTACGGCGCGACGGCCGCACTCGCCAAGTGGCCCACGTTCTCGGGACGCGCTGCCGGCCGGGGAGTGACGGCCACCGGCTGAGGCAGCCACAAGCCGGTGCTCAAGGGCTGCACCGGCTTACGAAAAGGCGGTCCCCCCCGCGCGTATCGGTGGCAACGCGCGGGGGGACCGCCTGTGTCCGGCTGCGTCCCGGGGGCCGTATCCCCGGGCGGACGGCTCTACTACTCGACCGTGACGGACTTCGCCAGGTTGCGCGGCTTGTCGATGTCGCGGCCCATGGCCAGCGCCGTGTGGTACGCGAACAGCTGGAGCGGGATGCCCATCAGGATCGGGTCCAGCTCGTGCTCGTTCTTCGGCACGACGATGGTGTGGTCGGCCTTCTCCTGCTCGCGGTGCGCGACGGCGAGGATCTTGCCGCTGCGGGCCTTGATCTCCTCCAGGGCCGCGCGGTTCTTCTCCAGCAGGTCGTCGTCCGGGACGATCGCGACCGTCGGCAGCGCCGGCTCGATCAGCGCCAGCGGACCGTGCTTGAGCTCCGAGGCCGGGTACGCCTCGGCGTGGATGTAGGAGATCTCCTTGAGCTTCAGGGAGGCCTCCAGCGCCACCGGGTAGCCGCGCACCCGGCCGATGAACATCATCGACTTGGCGCCCGCGTACTCCTCGGCCAGCTTCTTGATGTCTGCCTCGGACTCGAGGATCTCGCTGATCTGCTCGGGCAGCTTGCGCAGGCCCTCGATGATCCGCTTGCCGTCGGTCACGGAGAGGTCGCGGATGCGGCCGAGGTGCAGCGCCAGCAGCGCGAAGGCGACCACCGTGTTGGTGAAGCACTTGGTGGAGACGACGCAGACCTCGGGACCGGCGTGGACGTACACACCGCCGTCGGCCTCGCGGGCGATCGCCGAGCCGACGACATTCACCACGCCGAGGACGCGCGCGCCCTTGCGCTTGAGCTCCTGGACGGCGGCGAGTACGTCGTACGTCTCACCCGACTGGGAGACCGCGATGTAGAGGGTGTCGGGGTCCACGACCGGGTTGCGGTAGCGGAACTCGGAGGCCGGCTCGGCGTCCGCGGGGATACGGGCGAGGCCTTCGATCAGCCCGGCGCCGATCATGCCGGCGTGGTACGAGGTGCCGCAGCCGAGGATCTTGATCCGGCGCACGCCGCGCGCCTCACGCGCGTCCAGGTTCAGGCCGCCCAGGTGCACGGTGGAGAACCGGTCGTCGATGCGGCCGCGCAGCACGCGGTCCACGGCGTCGGCCTGCTCGGAGATCTCCTTGTGCATGTACGTGTCGTGGCCGCCCATGTCGTACGACTCGGCCTCCCACTCCACGGTGGTCGGCGTGGCCGTCGTACGCGAACCCTCGGTGGTGTAGGTGCGGAAGTCGTCGGCCTTGAGGGTGGCCATCTCGCCGTCGTCGAGGGTGACGATCTGGCGGGTGTGGGCGACCAGCGCGGCGACGTCGGAGGCGACGAACATCTCCTTCTCGCCGATGCCGAGGACGACCGGGGAGCCGTTGCGGGCGACGACGATGCGGTCGTTGAAGTCGGCGTGCATCACGGCGACGCCGTAGGTGCCCTCGACCAGCTTCAGCGACTGGCGGACCTTCTCCTCCAGGGTCTCCGCCTGGGAGCGGGCGATGAGGTGGGTCAGCACCTCGGTGTCCGTCTCGGAGAGGAAGACGACGCCGTCGGCGACGAGCTTGGCGCGCAGCTCGGAGGCGTTGTCGATGATGCCGTTGTGGACGATCGCGACCTTGTTCTCGGGGTCGAGGTGGGGGTGGGCGTTCTCGTCGCTCGGGGCGCCGTGGGTGGCCCAGCGGGTGTGGGCGATGCCGGTGGTGCCGGCGAAGCGCTTGGGGACACGGGCCTCCAGGTCACGGACCCGGCCCTTGGCCTTGACCATCTTCAGCCCGGCGGTCTTGGGGCTGGTGATCACGATGCCCGCGGAGTCGTAACCCCGGTACTCCAGCCGCTGCAGGCCTTCCAGCAGCAGCGGTGCCACATCACGCTTGCCGATGTAACCGACAATTCCGCACATAAAGTCTCTTCCCCTCCATAGGTCAGTGGTGTGCCCGGCGGGCCGGTCAGCCGTAGACGATGCGGCGCAGCTGGCGGAGCGAGAGCTCCGGCGGCGCCACGGCGCGGTGCGGCAGTTCGGCCGCGATCCGCTCGAAGATCTCCGTGTTCGCCAGGCCACCGGACTGCAGCTCGCGGTGGCGGCGGCGGACGAATTCTTCGGTCTTCTCGTCGAAGTACGCCAGCACGTCGAGTACCACCCGGGCTGCCTCACCGCGCTGGAGCGCGGTGCTGCGCACCAGATGGTCGATGAGTTCGTCGTGTGACGATGGGCGGCGTTCGAGCACCCGTAGATATTGCTGGGTGACCTACGGTGTTTGCAAGAATCCTGCCCGATTCCGGGCAGATGTCACTCAGAGGCGCTTCAGAACGGCCTGTTTGGCGGTCGCGAACTCGTCGTCCGTCAGTATCCCGGCCTGATGCAGCTCGCCCAGTTCACGCAGTCGGCGCAGCAGCGCGTCATGATCGTCGCCGGACGGCGCGGCGGCGGGTGCGGGTGCGAGTGCGCCCGGCGCGAGCCGCGGGGGAGTGTCGACGGGCGCCGGGGCGTACGGATGCGGCATACGGGCCACCACGGCCGCCGCGACCAGCGCCATCAGCGGGTCCTTGCGGAAGCCCCACAGCTCCACGGCGTGCGGGTCGTACTTGGCCGGGGCCTTCGTCGGGGCCTTGGTCACGGCGAAGCGCAGATAGCCGTTCTCCAGGCCGGCGGAGGGCAGCCACTCCACCGACTCCACGTCCTCGAGCGCGAGCGTGCGCGGGCCGCCCGAGGACTTGGACTCCTCGGTCTTCCAGTTCCAATCCAGCCGGATCCGCTCCCCGTCGAAGGTGGCGGTGCCGTCGCCCGCGCCGACGGTGATCGGGAGAGCGGGCCCGGGCAGCAGATAGCCGGTGACAGGGCTGGTCTGCACCTGGTCGAGCAGCAGGGCGTGGCGCACCTCGTCGACGAAGTACTCGGCGACGCCGGTCCGGTCGTTCTCCACCGTCAGCCGGTAGGGGTCGGAGCCGTCCTCCAGCTTGCCGCCGGTGATCTGAAGGAGCGGGTCGGCGCCGTTGCGCAGCCGCAGTCGCAGCCGTCCCGACTTCTTGCCCGGCTCGAAGGAGATCCCGGCGAGCCCCTCCAGGGGTACGGCGACTTCACCGAGGGTCTTCCGCAGCAGGCTCACGCCTTTGTCGCTGCCGGGCACGATGCGCACCGTGTCCCCGTCGAAGGTCCAAGTGCCGTCCTTCTGGATGATTTCCGCCATACGGGGATTCTCGCACCGGCGGTGGCGTACGTGGGTTCGCCCAGGGCGAGTTGGCGAGGGCTCCGGCCCAGGTGATTCCGGCCGGGGTCCGGGGGATGCGCAGTGTGGTCTACACCTTGACCGGAGTTGGGGCTCGCGGTACGCATGATGACTGCCGTTCGGTTGCTCAGCACCACAGTTGCGACGCCCGTCGAAGGGACCCGGCCTGTGAGACAGCCCAGAACGTTCCCCCGTCTGTTCGGTTCGCTGCTGCTCGTCGTGGCGGCAGGGATCTCCACCGTCGGGGCCGTGCCCGCGGGCGCGGAACCGGCTCCCGCCGTCCGCCCGCTCGGCCAGATCGTCCCCGCGCCCGCCTCCGTACAGCCGGGCGGAGCGCCGTACACCCTCACCCCGTGGACCCGTATCCGCGTCGACGACCACTCCCGCGAGGCACGGCAGATCGGCACGTATCTCGCCCGGATCCTGCGGCCCTCCACCGGCTACGCCCTGCCCGTCACCGACGACCACCTCCCCGGCGGCATCCAGTTGCGGTTGAGCCCCCGGGACCAGGGCCTGGGCGAGGAGGGCTACCGGCTGGAGTCCACGCGCGGCTCGCTCACCCTCACCGCCCACAAGCCCGCCGGGCTCTTCCACGCCGTCCAGACGCTGCGGCAGCTGCTGCCGGCCTCGGTGGAGAAGGACAGCAGACAGCAGGTGCAGTGGAAGGTCGCGGGCGGCACCATCACCGACACCCCGCGGTACGCCTACCGAGGCGCGATGCTCGACGTCTCACGGCACTTCTTCACCGTCGACCAGGTCAAGCGCTATATCGACCAGCTGGCCCTCTACAAGATCAACAAGCTGCATCTGCATCTCTCCGACGACCAGGGCTGGCGGATCGCCATCGACTCCTGGCCGCGTCTCGCCACGTACGGCGGCTCCACCCAGGTCGGCGGCGGACGCGGCGGCCACTACACCAAGAAGGACTACCAGGAGATCCTCGGCCACGCCGCCTCGCGCTATCTGGAGGTCGTCCCCGAGATCGACATGCCGGGACACACCAACGCGGCGCTCGCCTCGTACGCCGAGCTGAACTGCTCCGGCATCGCGCCGCCCCTCTACACCGGCACCGACGTCGGCTTCAGCTCGCTGTGCGTGCCCAAGCCCGTGACGTACGACTTCGTGGACGACGTGGTACGTGAGCTGGCCGCGCTCACCCCCGGCAGATACCTCCACATCGGCGGCGACGAGGCCCACTCCACCAGCCACGCCGACTATGTGGCGTTCATGGACAAGGTGCAGCCGATCGTCGCCAAGTACGGGAAGACCGTGGTCGGCTGGCATCAGCTGACCGGCGCCACACCGGCGAAGGGAGCGCTCGCCCAGTACTGGGGCCTGGACGACACGAGCGACGCCGAGAAGGCGCAGGTCGCGCGGGCGGCGCGGAACGGCACCGGGCTGATCCTGTCGCCCGCCGACCGGGTCTACCTCGATATGAAGTACAACAAGGACACGCCGCTCGGCCTGGACTGGGCCGGCTTTGTGGAGGTGCGGCGCTCCTACGACTGGGACCCGGCGACGTATCTGCCGGGCGCGCCCGGATCCGCGGTCGCGGGTGTCGAGGCGCCGCTCTGGTCGGAGACGATCTCCACCAGCGACCACATCGAGTTCATGGCCTTCCCGAGGCTGCCGGGGGTTGCGGAGCTGGGGTGGTCGCCGGCGTCCACGCATGACTGGGAGGCGTACAAGGTGCGGCTGGCGGCGCAGGGGCCGAGGATGGCGGCGCTCGGGATCGACTTCTACCGCTCGCCGCAGGTGCCCTGGCCTTCGGCCTGAGCCCGACCCCCGGGGCCCCCGCTCCCGGGCCCCCTGCGCCTCAATCGCCGGCGGGGTTGGGTTTGGGGGTTCGGCTCCCGGGACCCTGCGCCTCAATCGCCGGCGAGGCTCATGTTGGGGTTCCGCCCCAAGCCCCGCTCCTCAAACGCCGGAGGGGCTGGGATGTCCGCCGACGGGGCTTATTGTCGCCGATCGCCGCGGCGGCCGGCAGGGCCGTCTCGTCGGCCCAGATCAGCACCCACTCGGTGTCCTCGGGCGGTCGGCAGCGTACGGCGGTGTTGTCGGCGACGGCCGGGCCGAGCACCATCACGCGGTGGCCGGGTGCGGCCCGGCCGGCCCAGCGGCAGGCCGGTCCGACGCCCGCCCCGTCAGCGGCCGACGTCGCGGCGTGGATCGCGAAGTCGATGTCCACCTCGCCCGCCTCGCCCGGGAGTTGGCGCTGCTCCCGCACCGTGTACGAGCGCATCACGGCCCGCACATCGTCGGGCAGCGCCCGCCAGGCGGCGAAGACGGCGCTGCTGTCACCGGCGTCCACGGGAACCACGGGCGCGTCCTGGCCCGGCTGCGGAAGGAAGAGCGAGAGGGACTGGTCGCGTCCTCCGGCGGCGAAGTCCTTGAGGTCCTCGCCGCCGAAGGTGACGCGGACCATGGACGGGCCGAGCCGCCGGGTCCGTATCACCCGCAGGTCGAAGAAGCGGAACGGGGCGGGCTCGGCCGTTGTTGTCATGGTCAGGCGACCTTCTTCGCGGTCTCGATGGCCTTGGCCAGGTCCTCGAGGATCGGCGCGCACTTGTCGTACGAGTAGATGGGCTCGGTGACGCGCGGGAGGACCTGTCCGGCCTTGACCGCGGGCAGCTCGGCCCAGGTCGGCTTGGAGGTGAGTGCGGCGGGCTGCAGGGCCGAGGAGCGGTTGTCCATGATGATGATGTCGGCGCCGTACTTGCCGACGTTCTCCCAGCTGAGCTCCTCGAAGAAGCCCTGGGCGTTCGCCTTGGGCTCGACGAACTTCACGCCCAGCTCCTGGAAGTACAGGGTGTCGGCGGACATCTTCGGCACGGAGACGTAGAAGAGGTCCTGGCTGGCGGAGCCGATGAGCACCTTGATGTCCGGCTTGGCCTTGGCAGCCGCGCGCAGCCGGGCCGCTGCCTTCTCGAAGCGGGCCTTGGCGGCAGCGGCCTGCTTGCCCTTGACGTCACCGCCGAGGGACTCGGCGAGTTCGGCGTGGCGCTGCAGCGCCTTCTGCATCGTGGTTCCGGCCGCCCACAGCAGAACGCTGGGAGCCAGTTTCATGATCTTGTCCTTGGACTGCGGCGGGACGTACCACGGGTCGTCCTTGGCCCACATGTTGGTGATCAGCAGCTCGGGGCTCAGGGCCGCGTACTGCTCGATCTTGAACTCGCCGTAGACATTGCCGATGATCTCGACCTTGTTGATGTCGAGGTCGCCGGCCTGGACGTCGGGCTTGTCGTCCTTGCCCTTGGTCGGGCCGAAGACACCCTTGACCTCGACGCCGTAGTCGTACAGGGCCGCGGCGGTGCCGATGAACGCGACGATGTTCCTCGGGGTCGTCTTCAACTGGACGTTCGTGCCGCGGTCGTCCTTGAAGGACCAGGGGCCGGACTTCTCGCCGGCCTTGCCCGAGCCGCCCTTGTCGTCGCTCTTGCCGCAGGCGGCGAGCGCGATGCCGAGCCCGAGGGCGCTGCCCGCGGCGAGCACGCCGCGACGGGTGAGATGGGAAGGACGGGCGTTGGGCATGATGATGTCCGTTTTCGTGCGTGCCGGTTCGGCCACTGACAGTTCGAAAGGTAGGTTAGCCTAACCTTAGCTGCTGTCCAGCAAGTGTCTGCCGTGATGCGCACACCGAGGCCCGATGAGCAGACCGGACCCCCAGGGGCCTGCCCGCAGCCGGTCCGAAAGCGGCCCGAACGCGAACGGGGGGCGACCCTTTCCAGGCCGCCCCCGTTCACCCGCGCGTCAGCCGGACAGGCCCAACTCCCGTGCGATCAGCATCCGCTGGACCTCGCTCGTGCCCTCGCCGATCTCCAGGATCTTGGAGTCCCGCCACATCCTGGCCACCGGGTACTCGTTCATGAAGCCGTAGCCACCATGGATCTGGGTGGCCTCGCGGGCGTTGTCGACGGCGACGGTCGACGAGTACAGCTTCGCCAGCGCCGCCTCCTTCTTGAACGGCTCACCCTGGACGAGACGCGAGGCCGCGTCCCGCCAGCCGACCCGGGCCATGTGCGCCCGCATCTCCATGTCGGCGATCTTGAACTGGATCGCCTGGTTGGCGCCGATCGGCCGGCCGAAGGCGTGCCGCTCCTTGGCGTACTTCACGGACTCGTCCACGCAGCCCTGCGCGAGCCCCGTCGCCAGCGCCGAGATGGCGATCCGGCCCTCGTCGAGGATCCGCAGGAACTGGGCGTATCCGCGACCCTCCTCGCCGAGCAGGTTGGCGAGCGGCACCCGGACGTCGTCGAAGGACAGTTCGCGGGTGTCCGAGGCGTTCCACCCGACCTTGGAGTAGGGCGCGGCGACGGTGAAGCCGGGAGTGCCGGACGGGACGATGATCGAGGAGATCAGCGGCTTGCCGTCGGGCGTGCGGCCGGTGACCGCCGTGACGGTCACCAGGCCCGTGATGTCCGTACCGGAGTTGGTGATGAAGCACTTGGAGCCATTGATGACCCACTCGTCGCCGTCCCGGACGGCCGTCGTCCTCGTGCCGCCCGCGTCCGAGCCGGCGCCGGGCTCGGTCAGCCCGAACGCGCCGAGCAGCTCGCCCGAGCAGAGCCGCGGCAGCCACTCCTGCTTCTGCTCCTCCGTGCCGAAGCGGTAGACCGGCATCGCGCCCAGCGAGACGCCCGCCTCGAGCGTGATCGCGACGGACGAGTCGACGCGCGCCAGCTCCTCGAGGGCGATGCCGAGGGCGAGATAGTCGCCGCCCATGCCGCCGTACTCCTCGGGGAAGGGCAGTCCGAACAGGCCCATCCGGCCCATCTCGCGGACGATCTCGTACGGGAACTCATGGCGCTCGTAGAAGTCGCCGATCTTCGGTGCGACGACGTCGTGCGCGAACGCCTCGACGGTGCGGCGCAGTTCCTCGTGTTCAGGGGTGAGGCGATGGTCGAGCGACATTGCTACGACTCCTTGTGGGAGAGGGCACGCACGGTGCGGGAGGGGCTTGGACGGCCCAGCTGTTCGGCCATCCACGCGCTGGTGGCGGTGAGCCGGCCGAGGTCGACCCCGGATTCGATGCCGAGGCCGTCGAGCATCCATACAAGGTCTTCGGTGGCGAGGTTTCCGGTCGCGCTCTTCGCGTACGGGCAGCCGCCGAGGCCGCCCGCGGAGGCGTCCACGGTGGTCACACCGTGCTGGAGCGCGGCGAAGGTGTTGGAGAGGGCCTGCCCGTAGGTGTCGTGGAAGTGCACGCCGATCGCCGAGGTGGGCACGCCCTCCTCGTTGAGCTCGGCGAGCAGGCTCTGCACATGGCCGGGCGTCGCCACGCCGATGGTGTCGCCGAGACTCAGTTCGTCGCAGCCGAGGTCCATCAGCTGCTTGGCGACCCGGACGACCTGGTGGACCGGGACCGGGCCCTCCCACGGGTCGCCGAAGCACATGGAGAGATAGCCGCGGACATGGATCTTGTCGGCGCGGGCCTTGGCGACGACCGGCTCGAACATCGCGAGCGACTCGCCGACGGTGCGGTTGAGATTGCGCTGTGCGAAGGTCTCGGTCGCCGATCCGAACACCGCGATCCGGCGCGCACCGAGGGCCGTTGCCCGCTCGAGCCCGCGTTCGTTCGGTACGAGGACGGGCAGCTCGACGCCTTCGATGTCGCCGAGCAGCGGGAACAGCTGCTCGGCGTCGGCGAGTTGGGGCACCCACTTGGGGTGGACGAAGCTGGTCGCCTCGATCGTCGTCAGACCGGCGTCGGCGAGCCGGTGGATGAACTCGGCCTTGACCTCGGTCGGAACGACCGTTTTCTCGTTCTGCAGCCCGTCGCGGGCGCCGACCTCGTGGATACGGACGCGGGGCGGCAGATCCTGCACGGGAACGGCCATGGGCAGCCCGTCGGTCATGCTTCCTCCCTCGGGGTGACGACCGCCAGGATCTGGTCCATGGCGACGGTCGAGCCGGGTGTGACGTCCAGCTCGGTGACGGTGCCGGCGTGCGGGGCGGAGATGACGTGCTCCATCTTCATCGCCTCGACGACCAGCAGACTCTGGCCCGCGTCGACCTCGTCCCCGACGGCGACCTTCACCACGGTGACGGTGCCCGGCATCGGTGCGGCCAGGGTGTCGGCGCCGGCGTGCGCGGCGCCGCTCAGGGAGGCCTCGACCGGGTCGTGGTCCAGGACGTGCCAGCTGTCGCCGTCCTGGCCGAACCAGGTCCCCTCCGGGGAGAGGGCGTGGGTGAAGGTGTGGGTGACGCCGTCGAGTTCGATCGTCACCCGGCTGGGCTCGAGCGCGACAAGGCGGATGCGGGCCCCCCGGCCGGGCGGCTCCGCACCGGCCGCCGCCGCGGCCTCACCGAGCGCGATCTCCATGGTTCCGGCCACCGTGCGCGTGCGCACATGCACCGGGTCGCGGCCGGGGATACGGAAGTCATGGACCGTCCAGGCGGGGGTGCCGCCCAGGCGCCAGGCGTTCGACACCGAGAAGGGATCCACCCAGCCCGCACCCCGCCGCGGACTCAGCCCGGCCAGTCGTACCGCCGCGGCCGCCGCGTACACCTCGTCCGGGACACCTTCCGGGACCAGGTCGTCCGCCTCGCGCTCCACCAGGCCCGTGTCCAGGTCGCCGGAGACCACCGACTCGTGGGCCAGCAGACGGCGCAGGAAGCCCGCGTTCGTCGGGACGCCGAGGGTGACCGTGTCCGCGAGAGCCGCGCGCAGTCTGCGCAGGGCGGTCGGGCGGTCGTGGCCGTACGCGATGACCTTCGACAGCATCGGGTCGTACAGGCTGCCGACCTCCGTGCCCTCGGCCAGGCCCGAGTCGGTGCGCACCCCGTCGCCCTGCGGCTCGTGCAGCGCGAGGACCGTGCCGCCCGAGGGCAGGAAGCCGCGTGCGGGGTCCTCGGCGCAGACACGGGCCTCGACCGCATGGCCCGTGAGGCTGATGTCCTCCTGCGCGAAGGGCAGTTGCTCGCCCGCCGCGACCCGCAGCTGCCACTCGACCAGGTCCAGACCGGTGATGAGCTCCGTCACCGGGTGCTCGACCTGGAGGCGGGTGTTCATCTCCATGAAGTAGTACGCGGACGGGTCATGGCCAGGGACGATGAACTCCACCGTGCCCGCGCCCCGGTAGCCGCACGAGCGGGCCGCCTGGACCGCGGCCTCGCCCATCGCGGCGCGGGTCTTCTCGTCCAGCAGGACGCTCGGCGCCTCCTCGATGATCTTCTGGTGGCGGCGCTGCAACGAGCACTCGCGCTCGCCGAGGTGGACCACATGGCCGTGGCCGTCCGCCAGGACCTGGATCTCGATATGCCGGGGCCGGTCGATCCAGCGCTCCACAAGGAGGGTGTCGTCGCCGAAGGAGGCACGGGCCTCACGGCGGGCCGCCGCGATCTCCTCGAGCAGCGCCGATTCGAGCCGGGTGAGCCGCATGCCCTTGCCGCCGCCGCCCGCCGAGGGCTTCAGCAGCACCGGCATTCCGATCTCCCGGGCGGCAGCCGCCAGTTGATCGTCCGTCAGTCCCGAACCGGACGAGCCCGGCACCACCGGGACGCCCGCCGCCTGCACCGTCTCCTTCGCACGGATCTTGTCGCCCATCAGCGAGATCGCCGAGGCGGGCGGGCCGATGAAGACCAGGCCGGCGTCGGCGCAGGCCTGCGCGAAGCCCGCGTTCTCGGCGAGGAAGCCGTAGCCCGGGTGGACCGCCTCGGCGCCGGTCCGGGCCGCGGCCTCCAGCAGGCGCTCCACACAGAGATAGCTCTCGGCCGCGGGCGCCGGGCCGATACGGACCGCCGTGTCCGCCTCCCGTACATGCCGTGCGTCCGCGTCCGCGTCGCTGAAGACGGCGACCGATCGGATGCCCATCGCGCGCAGGGTGCGGATGACCCGTACCGCGATCTCGCCTCGGTTGGCGACCAGGACAGTGCTGAACATGGAGGTCCTCACATCCGGAAGACGCCGAAGCCGGGCTCACCCAGCGGGGCGTTGGCACACGCGGTCAGGGCCAGACCCAGCACCTGCCGGGTCTCCAGCGGGTCGATCACGCCGTCGTCCCACAGCCGTGCCGTGGCGTAGTAGGCGTTGCCCTGCTGCTCGTACTGCGCGCGGATCGGCTCCTTGAAGGCCTCCTCCTCGGCGGGGGGCCACACCTCGCCGCGCCCTTCGAGCTGGTCGCGCTTGACCGTCGCCAGCACCGAAGCGGCCTGCTCGCCGCCCATCACCGAGATCTTGGCGTTCGGCCACATCCACAGAAAGCGCGGCGAATAAGCCCGGCCGCACATCGAGTAGTTCCCCGCGCCGTACGAGCCGCCGACGACGACCGTCAGCTTCGGCACCCGGGTGCAGGCCACGGCCGTGACCATCTTCGCGCCGTGCTTGGCGATACCGCCCGCCTCGTAGTCCCGGCCGACCATGAAGCCCGAGATGTTCTGCAGGAAGAGCAGCGGGATACCGCGCTGGTCGCACAGCTCGATGAAGTGCGCGCCCTTCTGGGCGGATTCGGAGAACAGGATGCCGTTGTTGGCGACGATGCCGACCGGATGGCCGTGGATCCGGGCGAAGCCGGTGATCAGCGTCGTGCCGAACTCCGACTTGAACTCCGCGAACCGGGAGCCGTCCACGACCCGGGCGATCACTTCGCGTACGTCATAGGGGGTGCGGGAGTCGACCGGCACCGCGCCGTACAGCCCGGCGGGGTCCACCTTCGGCTCCTCGGCCGGCTCGACCGACCAGGGGAGCGGGCCGCGCTCGGGGAGCGTCGCCACGATGTTCCGTACGATCCGCAGCGCGTGCGCGTCGTCCTCCGCGAGATGGTCGGTGACGCCGGAGATCCGGGAGTGGACCTCGCCGCCGCCCAACTCCTCCGCCGTGACGACCTCGCCGGTCGCGGCCTTCACCAGCGGCGGGCCGCCGAGGAAGATCGTGCCCTGGCCCCGCACGATGACCGCTTCGTCACTCATCGCCGGGACGTACGCCCCGCCGGCCGTGCAGGAGCCGAGGACCGCCGCGATCTGCGGGATGCCGGCGCCGGACATGCGCGCCTGGTTGTAGAAGATCCGCCCGAAGTGCTCGCGGTCGGGGAAGACCTCGTCCTGCATGGGCAGGAAGGCGCCGCCCGAGTCCACCAGATAGACACAGGGCAGACGGTTCTCCAGAGCCACTTCCTGGGCGCGGAGGTGCTTCTTCACCGTCATCGGGTAGTACGTGCCGCCCTTGACCGTGGCGTCATTGGCGACGACGACCACCTCGCGGCCGCTGACCCGCCCGATCCCGGCGATCACTCCGGCGGCCGGGGCCTGGCCGTCGTACATCCCCTCCGCCGCGAGCGGGGCGAGCTCCAGGAAGGGCGAGCCCGGGTCGAGGAGCGTGTCCACGCGGTCGCGCGGCAGCAGCTTCCCGCGCGCCGTGTGCCGGGCGCGGGCCTTCTCGCCGCCGCCGAGGCGGGCCGCCGCCAGTCGGCCGCGCAGGCCGTCGGCGAGCTCCTGGTGCGCCGCCTCGTTGGCCTGCCAGGCCGTCGAGGCGGGATCTGCCGCGCTCGCCAGCACGGGTGCCTGCTGCATCGTCTTGAGCCCCCTTGCCCGTACGACTCCGTTGTCGCTTCCGTACGAGGATCAGTTAATGAGCGTTAACGCGTTTCCTCCAGGTTAACGAGCGCTAACAGGCTTGTCTAGAATCAATGCCATGACCACCAGGACGGATGCGCCGAAGCGCCGCGAGCAGATCCTCAAGGAGGCCGCCCGCCTCTTCGCCGAGCGCGGCTTCCACGGCGTCGGCGTCGATGAGATAGGGGCGGCTGTCGGCATCAGCGGACCCGGGCTGTACCGCCACTTCGCGGGCAAGGACGCCATGCTCGCCGAACTGCTGGTGGGCATCAGCGAACGGTTGCTGAGCGGCGGCCGGCTACGGGTGGAGGAGGCCGATGCCGACCCCGAGGTGCTGCTCGCCTCCCTCATCGACGGGCACATCGACTTCGCTCTCGACGACCGGCCGCTGATCACCCTTCACGACCGTGAGCTGGACCGGCTGCGCGACAGCGACCGCAAGCTGGTGCGGCAGCTGCAGCGGCAGTACGTCGAGTTGTGGGTCGCCGCGGTACGGGAACTGCATCCGGAAGTCCCCGAGGCGGAGGCACGGGCGGCGGTCCACGCGGTGTTCGGCCTGCTCAACTCGACGCCGCACCTCGGCTCGTACGGCAGCGGCCTGCCCGGCCGGGCGGCGACGGAGACACTGCTGCGGCGCCTGGCGCACGGGGCGTTCGCGTCGTTGACGGGCTGAAGGCCCGCGCCGCGCGGCCGCCGCAGGTCATCGGCCGGGTACGTCCAGCGTTCGGGATGCCCGGCACGCTGCGTGTACCTGACGGCACAATGGGGCTCATGCCGATACCCAGCCGCGCCGCCCTTGTCGACCACCTCGTCCGCTCACGTATCGCCGGAGACGTCGCCACCCCCCGCGACAACAACCTCTCCCACTACCGCAAGCTCGCCAACGGCGACCGGCACTACTGGCTCGGCCTTGAGCTCGGCGACCGCTGGACCGACGAGCAGGACGTGCTGGCCGTGATGGCCGAGCGGTGCGGCGTCAGCGACGATCCCGGGCACCGGCAGGGCCAGGACACCATCGACCCGGAGCTCACCGTCGACGCCCTGGAGCGGATGGCGGCCCGGCTGCGCAAGGCCGCCGCCGGGCAGCAGCGGGTGCTCTTCGCGACCGGTCACCCGGGTGGGCTGCTGGATGTGCACCGACAGACGGCCGACGCGCTGCGGGCCGCCGGCTGCGAGATCGTACGGATTCCGGGCGGGCTGACGGCCGACGAGGGCATGGTCTTCCAGTTCGCGGACGTCGCGATGCTGGAGCGCGGCGCGACCCTGTGGCACACGCATTCACCGGCGCCCATGGCCGCGATCCTCGACGGGCTCGAGCGGGAGGGCCGCGAGCTGCCCGATCTGGTGGTGGCCGACCACGGCTGGGCCGGGTGCGCGGGGCAGCGCGGTCTCGACTCCGTCGGATTCGCGGACTGCAACGACCCGGCGCTGTTCATCGGCGAGGCGGAGGGCACCCTCCAGGTGACCGTCCCGCTCGACGACCATGTCACCGATCCGCGCTTCTACGACCCGATGACCGCCTATCTGCTGGACGCGGCCGGCCTCTCCTGACCGAGTCCCGGTGTCGGATCCAGATACACACGCCGGATCGCGGGGAAGCGCTCCCGCAGCTGCTCCTCCGCCTCCTCGCACGCCCACTCGATCTGCCGGGCGCTCGAGGCGTCCCGGAAGTCGACCTTCGCGGCGATCAGGACCTCGGCCGGGCCCTGGACGAGCGTGGTCAGCTCCAGTACGTCCACGATGTGCGGAACGGTGAGGATCTCCTCCCGTACGGCTTCGCGCATCGGCTCGGGGACCGGGCGGCCGATCAGCAGCCGGGCGTGGCCGCGTCCCAGCACCCAGGCCACGTGGACCAGCAGCACGCCGATCAGGACCGACGCGACACCGTCCCAGACGCCGGAGCCCGTCAGCTGCCCGCCGAGCAGTCCGCCGGCCGCGAGCAGCAGACCGGCGAGTGCCGCGGTGTCCTCCAGGACGACCGCCTTGACCGCGGTGTCGGGGGTCAGCCGCAGATGGCGGCCGACCGGCGCCGCCGGCCGGGCGGCCTCGGCGCGGACCTGCCGGACGCCAGTACACAGCGCGTAGCCCTCCAGCAGGAAGGCGACGCCGAGCACGAGGTACGAGACGAGCGGATCGCCCGGTTCCGCGCTGTGGGTGAGCGTGAGGATGCCGTCGTAGACGGAGAAGACCGCACCGCCGACGAACGTCGCGACGGAGGCGAGCAGCGCCCAGACGTAGCGCTCGGGGCCGTAGCCGAGCGGATGGTCCTCGTCGGCCGGCTTCGCACTCCGCTTGAGGGCGGTGAGCTGCAGCAGCTCGGTGACCGCGTCGGCCACCGAGTGCGCGGCCTCGGAGAGCATGGCGCTGGAACCGCTGATCGTGCCGGCGACGGCCTTCGCCACGGCGATGCCGAGATTCGCCACCGCCGCGACGATCACCGTGAAGGTGCTCTCCCCTGTGCCCGCAGGCTCATCGCTCGTGCCCGCAGGCTGTTCGCCGGTGCTCGCAGGCTGTTCGCTCATGTACCGGACCGTATGTCCGATCAGTGGGGTACGCGAACGACGCCTTCCTGGATGACGGAGATGGCAAGCCGCCCGTCCTGGGTGTAGATCCGCGCCTGGCCGAGACCCCGGCCGCCGGACGCCGACGGTGACTCCTGGTCGTACAGCAGCCACTCGTCGGCTCTGAAGGGCCGGTGGAACCACATCGCGTGGTCCAGCGAGGCGCCGACCACGTCGCCGACCGCCCAGCCGCCGCGGCCGTGCGCCAGGAGCACCGAATCGAGCAGCGTCATGTCGGAGACATAGGTGGCGAGGCAGACATGCAGCAGTGGGTCGTCCGCGAGCTTGCCGTTCGCCCGGAACCACACCTGCGAGCGCGGCTCGCGCGGTTCGCCCACGCTGCCGTACGGCGGAGCGTCGACATAGCGCAGATCGACCGCGGCCCGTGCCTCGAGCAGCCGCTCCACTGTGCCGGGGTCGACGAAGTCGCCCGCGTACCGCGGCAGGATCTCGGCCGCCGTCGGCAGGGTCTCCGGTTCGGGCGCGGACGGCATTGCCGCCTGGTGCTCGAGTCCCTCCTCGTACGTCTGGAAGGACGCCGAGAGGTGGAAGATCGGCTGTCCGTGCTGGACGGCGACGACCCGGCGCGTGGTGAAGGAGCGGCCGTCGCGGATGCGGTCGACCGTGTAGACGATCGGCGCGCCGGGGTCGCCCATGCGCAGGAAGTACGCGTGCAGGGAGTGGGCCGTGCGGTCCTCGGGGACGGTGCGGCCCGCGGCGACGAGCGCCTGGGCCGCGACCTGTCCGCCGAAGACGCGCGGTACGAGGGCGGAGCGGGACCGGCCCCGGAAGATGTCCTGCTCGATCTGCTCCAGGTCGAGCAGATCGAGCAGGTCGTCAAGTGCTGAGCTCATGGGAGGAAGGTAACTGTCCTTACAGGCCCATGGACTTGGCGATGATCGACTTCATGACCTCGCTGGTGCCGCCGTAGATGCGGTTGACGCGGTTGTCGGCGTAGAGACGAGCGATCGGGTACTCGTTCATGTAGCCGTAGCCGCCGTGCAGCTGCAGGCACTTGTCGATGACGCGGTGCGCGACCTCGGTGCAGAACAGCTTCGCGGACGCGGCCTCGGCGGGCGTGAGTTCGCCCGTGTCCAGAGCCTCCAGCGCGCGGTCGGCCACGGCCTCGGCGGCGTCCACCTCGGCCTGGCAGGCGGCCAGCTCGAACTTGGTGTTCTGGAAGTGCGCGACCGGCTTGCCGAAGACCGTCCGGTCCTGCACGTACTGCTGGGCGAACCGGACGGCGGCCTTGGCCTGCGCGTACGCGCCGAACGCGATGCCCCAGCGCTCGGAGGGAAGGTTCGCGCCGAGGTAGTAGAAGCCCTTGTTCTCCTCGCCGAGCAGGTCCTCGGCCGGGACCTTGACGTCGACGAAGGCCAGCTCGGCGGTGTCGGAGGTCTTCAGGCCGAGCTTGTCCAGCTTGCGGCCGACGGAGTAGCCCTCGGACTTGGTGTCCACCGCGAACAGGGAGATGCCGAAGCGGCGGTCGTCCTCGCGCGGGGCCGAGGTGCGGGCGCACACGATCACGCGGTCGGCGTGCACACCACCGGTGATGAAGGTCTTGGCGCCGTTGAGGACGTAGTGCGTGCCGTCCTCCGAGAGCTTGGCGGTGGTCTTCATGCCCGCGACGTCGGAACCGGTGCCCGGCTCGGTCATCGCCAGCGCCCACATCTCCTCGCCGGTGACGAACTTCTCCAGGTAGCGCTTCTTCTGCTCGTCGGTGGCCAGCATCTGGATGTACGGCAGGGCGAGCAGCACATGCACGCCGGAGCCGCCGAAGTTGACGCCCGCGCGGGCCGTCTCCTCGTACATCACGGCCTCGTACTTGTGCGACTCGATGCCGGCGCCGCCGAACTCCTCGTCGACCCGGATGCCGAAGACGCCCAGCTCGCCGAGCTTGTAGTAGAAGTCGCGGGGCGCCTGACCGGCGGCGAACCACTCGTCGTAGACGGGCACGACCTCGGCCTCGATGAAGGCGCGGATGGTCTCGCGGAACGCCTCGTGGTCCTCGTTGAAAACGGTACGGCGCACGGGACGCCCTCCTTTTTGCCGCTAAACCGCGGCCGCTCTCGCGGACGTGGTTGCTCGCCATTGGGGTTGCTCAATTGATGGTGCTGTACTAAGCGCTTGCTCAGGCTGAAGTTACCCGTCGGTCACCGGGGCTGTCCAGAGTGAGGCTCGGTCGTACGCGTCACAGTTGCCGGCTCGGTGCCGGCTCAGAGGGAGCGCAGGGCGAACCAGAGCTCCATCCGTACGTCGGCGTCGTCGAGGTCCTCGTCCAGCAGCGTCGCGCAGCGGGCGATGCGCTGGCGGACGGTGTTGCGGTGGACCTCCAGCGCCGCGGCCGTACGGTCCCAACTGCCGTGCAGGGAGAGCCAGCTGCGCAGGGTCTCGACCAGGGCGGGGGAGTCGACGAGCGGGGCAAGACGCATCCGGGCGTGGGCGGCCGCCTCGTCGGGCGAGAGCAGTGCGGCCAGCGAGGTGCCGCGGTGCCTGACCACATCGGTGCGGGTGGCAGCGGCGCGGTGGACGGCCCTGGCCGCCTGGGTGTCGGCGGCGCCGAGCTCCTCGGGGCGGACGGGGGCGCTCACGCCGAGGACCCAGCCGGGCTGCGGGGTCACCTCGCGGTCGGCCGGGAGCAGGATCCGTACGGTGCCGTCCTCGGCCGGGTCGACGAGCGCACTGCCGAGCCCGGCGCCGAGCGCGGACGCGGCGAAGGGCGTGCCGCGCTCACCGCGCGCGTGCACGACGATCCACCGCTCGGCCCCCAGCAACGGCGCGGCCTCGGCGGGCCGCGCGCCGAGCAGCAGCCGTACGAGAGCGGCACTGCGGCCGGTGCTGTCGGCGCCCTGGTGGGGCGCGGTCAGCAGCGAGAGCAGCACGACGGCGACACCGGCGACGGTGTGGTCACCGGGCTCACGGTGGGGAGTGGCGAGGCCGAGGACGAGCCCTTGGCTGCCGCCGAGGGCGTAGGCGGCGAGATGGGTCCCGCCGACGGCGTCACTGGCGGACGCGGGCGCGGGCCGGCTGGTTTCCCCGGCGGGCGGCCCGCCGTCCGCCGGGCCTCGCCGCGAAGCGGGCGCGGCGGGCGCGGTGGGGTCGGTGGGGTCGGTGGGCGCCCCCTCGGTTCGGGCAGGGGCGGAGCGGGGGACTTCCTCCGTGTCCGCCGACGACGGGTTCACCTGGGGGCTCACCACCTGCGCCAGCCGCTTCAGCGCCGCCCGCGCCTCCGGGCCCGGGGCGCCCCCCGCGGCCGACAGTTCCGCGCCCGAGGCGTCGAGCAGCACCGCCCGGCCGCCCAGGCGGGCCGCCAGCTGGTGGAGGACCGCCGGGACCGGGTCCGGGCGGGCCGCCGCCGTGGCGAGGCCCTGCTGGGCCTGGGTCACCCGGCGCAGCTCCCGGTGGCGGGCCTCGGCCATCAGCCGCCACACCGCGCGGGCCACCGCCGTGAACGGCGTCTTCGGTGGGACCTCCAGCAGCGGCAGTCCGTGCCGGTCGCACGCCTCGATCAGCGCGTCCGGCACCGTGTCGTACACCGGCGCGACGCCGAAGCCGAGTGCTGCCGCGCCCGCCTGCACAATGCGCGACACATACCTGTCGGGGTCCTTCAGCAGCACCCCGGCGCTCATCAGCAGCTCGCCGCCGAGCAGATACGGATAGGGGTCCTCCATCTCCGAGGTGTGCACCCAGTGCAGCACCGTGCCCGCCTCCATCGGCCCGGCGATCTGGCGCAGGCCGAGATCCTCGCGGGCGAGCAGCGCGGCGAGAGGGATACCTGGGGTCGGTGGGGCTGCTGCAGATTCCGGCATGGACGGTCCATCCATCAGCGGTGTTGAGAATGGATAAAACGTACACTTCAGCGTTGCTTTCCAGCCACCTAGCGTCGTTTCGCACAAGACCTGAGGACCCCGGGGGACGAGACGGAAGGAAAGCCGATGGCTGTCGACTACGCAGTAATCGTTGTCTATCTGGCCGGCATGCTCGGCGTGGGCTGGTGGGGCATGCGCCGCGCCAAGTCCAAGAGCGAGTTCCTGGTCGCGGGCCGCCGACTCGGCCCCTCGATGTACTCCGGCACCATGGCGGCCATCGTCCTCGGCGGCGCCTCCACCATCGGCGGCGTCGGCCTCGGCTACAAGTTCGGCCTCTCCGGCGCGTGGATGGTCTTCACCATCGGCCTCGGCCTCCTGGCCCTCTCGGTGTTCTTCTCCGCGCGCATCGCCCGGCTGAAGGTCTACACCGTCTCCGAGATGCTCGACCTGCGCTACGGCGGCAAGGCCGGCCTCATCTCCGGCGTGGTGATGTGGGCGTACACGCTGATGCTCGCGGTCACCTCCACGATCGCGTACGCCACCATCTTCGACGTCCTCTTCGACCTCAACCGCACCGCCTCGATCATCCTCGGCGGCGCGATCGTCGTCGCGTACTCGACGCTCGGCGGCATGTGGTCGATCACCCTCACCGACATGGTGCAGTTCGTCGTGAAGACGGTCGGTGTGCTCCTGCTCCTGCTGCCCATCGCGGTCGTCAAGGCCGGCGGCTTCAGCGAGATGAAGGCGAAGCTCCCCACCGAGTACTTCGACCCGCTGGGCATCGGCGGCGAGACGATCTTCACCTACGTCCTGATCTACACCTTCGGCATGCTGATCGGCCAGGACATCTGGCAGCGGGTGTTCACGGCGCGCAGTGACAAGGTCGCGCGGTACGGCGGCACGGTCGCCGGTACGTACTGCCTCGTCTACGCCCTGGCCGGCGCCGTCATCGGCACCGCCGCCAAGGTCCTCTACCCGAAGCTGCCCAACGCCGACGACGCCTTCGCGACCATCGTCAAGGACGAACTGCCCATGGGCGTACGCGGACTGGTGCTGGCCGCGGCCCTCGCCGCCGTCATGTCGACGTCCTCCGGAGCGCTCATCGCCTGCGCCACCGTCGCCAACAACGACATCTGGTCGCGAGTGCGGGGCCTGACGTCCCGGAACGGCGACGACCACGACGAGGTGAAGGGCAACCGCGTCTTCATCCTGATCATGGGCATCGCGGTCATCTGTATCGCCATCGCGCTCAACAACGTCATCGAGGCGCTGACGGTCGCGTACAACCTGCTCGTCGGCGGTCTGCTGGTGCCGATCCTGGGCGGCCTGCTGTGGAAGCGCGGCACCGTGTACGGCGCGCTGGCCTCGGTCACCGTCGGCGGCCTCTCGGTCATCGGCCTGATGGCCACGTACGGAATCCTCGCCAACCAGCCCGTCTACTACGGCCTGCTGCTGTCGCTGGCGGCGTACGTGATCGTCTCCCTGGCGACCAGGCCGACGGACGCGGCAACGCTGGCGAACTGGCGCGAACGCCTGGCGGGCCGCGGCGCCGAGGAAGAGGCCCCGGCCGAGCCCGTGACCGTCGCCAGCTAAAGTCGTAAACCGCAACGAAGCGTAGGAAAGTAGGAAATCTCATGAGCAGCAACGAGCAGCCGCGCGGCCCGATCGACTCGTCCCGTATTCCGCGGTACGCCGGACCCGCGACGTTCGCCCGGCTGCCCCGGCTCGACGAGGTCGGCCGCGCCGATGTCGCCGTGGTCGGCGTTCCCTTCGACTCCGGGGTCTCCTACCGTCCCGGAGCACGCTTCGGCGGCAACGCCATCCGCGAGGCGTCGAGGCTCCTGCGCCCGTACAACCCGGCGCAGGACGCCTCGCCCTTCGCACTCGCGCAGGTCGCGGACGCGGGTGACATCGCCGCGAACCCGTTCAACATCAACGAGGCCGTCGAGACGATCGAGGCGGCGGCCGACGACCTGCTGGGCACCGGCGCGCGGATGATGACGCTCGGCGGCGACCACACCATCGCGCTGCCGCTGCTGCGCTCGGTGGCCAAGAAGCACGGCCCGGTCGCGCTGCTGCACTTCGACGCGCACCTGGACACCTGGGACACGTACTTCGGCGCCGAGTACACGCACGGCACGCCGTTCCGCCGGGCCGTCGAGGAGGGCATCCTCGACACCGAGGCGCTCTCGCACGTCGGCACGCGCGGTCCGCTGTACGGCAAGCAGGACCTGGACGACGACGCCAAGATGGGCTTCGGCATCGTGACGTCGGCCGATGTCTACCGGCGGGGCGCCGACGAGGTCGCCGACCAGCTGCGCCAGCGCATCGGCGACCGGCCGCTGTACATCTCCATCGACATCGACTGCCTCGACCCGGCGCACGCGCCCGGCACCGGCACGCCCGAGGCCGGCGGCATGACCTCCCGCGAACTGCTGGAGATTCTGCGCGGTCTGGCCTCCTGCAACCTTGTCTCGGCCGACGTCGTCGAGGTTGCGCCCGCGTATGATCACGCCGAGATCACCTCGGTCGCCGCGTCCCACACGGCGTACGAGCTGACCACGATCATGTCCCGCCAGATTGCCGAGGGGCGCGCCAAGTGACGCACGATCACGACCTGGTACTGCGCCCCACCGAGGCTCAGACCGCGGCCGCGCTGAACCCGCCGCCCGGCCGCAACGGCGGCGACCTCGTTGTCGAATCCCTGCAGGGCCTGGGCGCGACCACGATCTTCGGCCTGCCGGGCCAGCACGCGCTCGGCATGTTCGACGCGCTGCGCCGCTCGCAGCTGGAGTACGTCGGGCTGCGCGTCGAGAACAACGCGGGCTTCGCCGCCGACGCGTACGGCCGGGTCACCGGCGAGGTGGCCCCGCTGCTGCTTTCGACCGGCCCCGGCGCGCTGATGTCCCTGGCCGCGCTCCAGGAGGCGGCCGCGGCCTCGGCGCCGGTGCTCGCCATCGGCAGCCAGGTCCCGACGCCCGGTCTCGGCGGTGGCCGCCACGGCTATCTGCACGAACTGCGCGACCAGCAGGCGTCGTTCCGCGACATCGTGAAGTCCGTGCACACCGTCCGTACGGCCTCGCAGATACCGTCCGCGATCGCCGCGGCCTGGCAGTCGGCGCTGACGGCGCCGCACGGCCCGGTCTGGGTCGAAATCCCGCAGGACGTGCTGCTGGCCGAGACGACCCTGCCGGTCGTCACGGCCATGGACGCCACGCCGCAGGAGGTCGTGCCGCGCCCCGAACTGACGGCTGTGGCTGCGCACTTGCTGTCCACCGCATCCCGTCCGGCGATCATCGCGGGCGGCGGAGTCGTCCGCTCCGACGCGTGCGGCAAGCTGCTCGCCCTCGCGGAGAAGATCGACGCGCCGGTCGTCACCACCTTCGGCGGCAAGGGCGCCTTCCCCTGGGAGCACCCGCTCTCGCTCCAGTCCTGGCTGGAGGACCGCCACACCACGGACTTCCTCGAATCCGCGGACGTCCTGCTCGTGGTCGGCTCCGGCCTTGGCGAACTGTCCTCGAACTACCACACGTTCGCGCCCCGCGGCCGGGTCATCCAGATCGAGGCGGACGCCGGCAAGCTGGAGTCCAACCACGCGGGCCTCGGCATCCACGCGGACGCGCGCCTCGCGCTGTCGGCGCTGCTGGAGACGGTGGAGGAGCGCGAGGATCCGGCCGCGGCCGAGTCCGTACGCACGGTCCTGACCCAGGTCCGGGCCCGCATTGCGGCCCAGGACCTCACCCTGGAACAGCAGATGCTGGCTTCCGTCCGCGAGGCCCTGCCGGACACGTCCCCGAGCTTCTGGGACATGACGATCCTGGCCTACTGGGCCTGGTCGGCCTTCGACGCCCGCCACCCGAACACCATGCACTCGGCCCAGGGCGCGGGCGGCCTCGGCTACGGCTTCCCGGCGGCGCTGGGCGCGGCGGCGGCGGACCGTACTCGTCCGGTCCTCGCGGTCTCCGGCGACGGCGGCGCGATGTACTCGATCGCGGAGCTGGCGACGGCTCGCCAGTACGACCTCCCGGTCACCTGGCTGATCGTGGACGACGGCGGCTACGGCATCCTGCGCGAGTACATGGAGGACGCGTTCGGCGAGGCGACGGCGACGGAGCTGTCCCGCCCGGACTTCGTGGCACTGGCGGAGTCCTTCGGGGTCCCGGCGGTCCGTACGACTCCGGAGTCGCTGAGCGAGGACCTGGCCAAGTCCTTCGCCGAGCCCGGCCCTTCGGTGGTCGTACTCCCGGCGGTCCTCCGCATGTTCGCCCCGACGCACCTCTGAGCTCCCTGCCCGGCCCTCCTGACTCCTGCGCCCTGCTGCTTCTACCCCCCGTGGAGCGGCGGGGCGCAGGTCATTCGGCTGCCGCCGGAGCTGATCGGACAGGGCGGATCCGCCGTTGTTCTCGTCGTCCGCGCGGACGGTCCGGGATCAGCCGACAGCAGCCGGTTCCATGGGCTGTGCGCGGCTTCCCGGGCGCCGTTCGAAAGAGATCAGCTGTGCGACGACGCTCGCGTAGAACCGGTCCACGGACTCGTCGACGCTGCGGATGAATCCGGATTCGGCGCTGCCGCGAGTGGCACCCATGCCCTTGAACAACGACAGCCGGAAACCGGTCATTTGTGTGCCGCCCTTGGGCAGCATGTCGGCCGGTTCGGGCCGTAGCCGCTCCAGGGTGCCGCGTGGACCGTTGCCGCCCTCGACAAGAGTCTCGACATGGAGGTCCGCAGGCGCCTCGGCCAGCAGCCGGATCAGACGCTTGGCCGAGGTGAGGGGGTAACTCCCGTCCGGGGCCTGGATTTCGATGGATGTGCGAAGTCTGGCGGTCCGCAGATCGGCCGTGATCGCGAGAATGCCTGGCGTACCGTCGATGCGCAGCTCGGCGGTCAGACGGCCTTCGTCGCACAGCCGGTCGGCGAGCACGGTGCGCCGCGAGTGCGGATCGGTGCCGCGCTTGGCGCGCTGTACCGGCAAGGCCTTCTGGCCGAGTTCGCCGCCGAGGCGCAGGCAGACCTGGCGGATGAGCCGTTCCCAGCTCTCGACGACCTCCACGGCACGTTGGTCGCCCTGACAGAGAGTTTCCGAATCGATGCCGTTTCGTACGGGCACCCAGGCCGGTCCCATGTTCTGGAAGCCGTGGCAGCCGGAATTTTCGTGCTGAAGGTAGTGCAGCAACTCCTGCAGGAGCCACGCATGGGCGGCATTGCCGACGCCCTCATGGCGGATCAACATCTGTGCTTGGTGGGCCACTTCGGCCCAGGACAGATGCCAGAGGGCGACCTTGTGCTTGCGCCGCCCATCGGTTCTGACATCCACCAGCGGACTTCCCTCCAGGGCAACGTCGTTGGAGAGTGTGATGACGGCCTCGTATCCGCGGCGGGCGGCAATGTCCATGTAGTTCTGAACCTGATCCGGCTTGAGCGGGTTCCCATTGGTCTTCGTCTCGACCAGAGCGGTCCACAACTTGCCCGCTCGCTCTACGCGGATCACACCGTCCGGGCGCTTGGGGGTATCTCCGTGCGGCAGCGTGACCTCCGTGAAGGTCTGCATACGGCCCGCCGGTGCCCCGAAAGCAGCGGTGAGCCGACGCCCCAACTCCGGCACTTCGGCCATCACTGACAGCAGAACGGAAGTGGCCCGTAGCTCGCGCTCCTTGTCGCTTTTGAGCGACGGCGCGGGGAGGAGCCTGGCAGGCCTCCACGAGTCGTTCTCGGCGAGGGACTTCTTGGCCACCTTGGGCAGTGTGACCTTCTTCTTGGCGGTGCGGGGGCCGGGGACGCGCTTTGTCGTCGGCTCAACTCCGGTCGACTGCACTTTGCTTGCTACCTCAGTGGGGAACGCCGCCGGTGGCCGAGGCTCATCGGACTTCGGTACCTGCTCCACCGCAGGTACCTCCACGGCGTCGTCGTCGCTCTCGTCGTCGATATCGATGCCGAAGTCTGTGGCCAGACCAGCCAGGCCCGTCTCGTAGCCCTGGCCGATTGCACGGAACTTCCACTCTTCGCCCCGCCGGTACAGCTCACTGAAGATGAATGCGCTCTCGACGCCGGCGTCGGTGATGGAGAATCCGAGCAGAGCCTCGCCACTACGATCGGCGAGGGTCACCCGAAGGTCGTCCAGTTCACCGAAACAGGAGCCGCCGTACCGACTGGCTGCCACAACGATGCGTTCAACATCCTGGGGCACTGCGGTCAGATCGAGGCTGATGCGGTCTTCGCTGCCACTGTCGGTCGGTGTCTTGCCCAACAACTGCACGCTGCCGTCGGCTGCGGCGGGGTTGTTGTAGAAGAAGAAGTCGGAGTCGCCGCGCACCTTGCCGTCGCCGTCCAGCAGCAGCACGGACACATCCGCGTCCCCATCCCCCGCCGCGCTGCTCCAGCGCAGACTCACGATCACCGAACCGGTCTCATCGCCCAGGGCTGCCAGGCCGACATTGGAACCCTTGGCCATTTCGCGCATGCCGTTCCCCCTGACGTGCAGCCGCCTCCGGGCAGGCCCGGGCAGCCGCAACATGTCGATCTGTGACGTAGCTTGCACTCGGTGCGACGAAAAGAACCGTAGCGCTCGCAACCGGTGTGGGAGGAGATGATGTGAAGAATGGGGCCACCAAGGGACGGGCATCCGAATTTGCGGACTCCTCGTCTGCTGCTGTGCGTCGAGCCCTGGGGGCAACTTGGCCAGGATCACCCGAGCTTGAGTTCTGCCCAGACCGACTTGCCGATGCCGTGGCGACGAGGGCAGCAGCCCCAGCGTTCCGCGAGAGCGGCGACGAGGGTGAGGCCCCGGCCGCCTTCATCATCGGAGGGGGCTGAACGAGGTTCGGGGCGACGGTTGTTGGCATCCGCGACCTCCACTCGGAGCATCCCGTCGTAGCGCGCGAGCCGCACCCCGATCTCGCGGCCTGCGGGGGTGCGCGCGTGCTGGATGACGTTGGTTGCCAGCTCCGAGAGTAAGAGTTCGGCGATCTGGACGACCTCGCCCTCGACATTCCAAGCGGCGAGCTGTTCCCGCAGCAGCACTCGTGCACGCCCTGCGCTTCGAGGGCTGCTCGGGAATTGCCACCAGGCTTCGAGGGAGTCGGTGGCGACGGGCGCCTCAGTCTCATGGCGATTCGGCACGGGAACCTCCGTGTGGTCGCGAAGTGGAGAAACAGACATCTCTAGAGATGTCTTGAGTGAAGCGTGACGAGGTGATCCCAGTCACGCCTTCTCTAGAGATGTTCGCGATTGGCTGTGTGTGTTCATGGGGCGGCGGCTCGTAGGTGAGGGAAGGTGCCTAGGATGTCTAGAGATGATCAGGAGGACTGTCCATGGGTAGCCAGGGCGCCGGCCAACAGCCCAAGTACCAGCGCATCGCTGCCGAGCTGAAGGCTGCGATCGAGGCGGGCGAGTACGGTCCTGGGGATCGGCTGCCCGGAGAGAACGACCTGATGGCCACGTACGAGGTCGCACGTATGACCGCCAGACAGGCTCTCGGTGTTCTCCAGTCGGAAGGACTGGCCGAAGCTCGCAAAGGTGCGGGCGTCTTTGTGCGGGAGTTCAGACCGATCCGTCGCCATGGCGTGCAGCGACTCTCTCCCCGGCTGTGGGGTGAGGGCCAGTCTGTCTGGGCGGCCGACACCGAGGGTCGGGACCTTGTGGTCGATCTGATTTCGGTGACGGAGGAGGAAGCGCCCGAGGGGATCGCGCGCGTCCTCGATATTGGTGCCGGGGCATCGACATGTGTGCGCCGCCGAAGGTTCGTGCTCGACGGGAGGCCGGTGTTGCTGGCCACCTCCTATCTCGACGCCGAACTTGTGGCGGGAACGGCGATCACGGAGCCGGACACGGGCCCCGGCGGCATCTATGCCCGGCTCGACGAGATCGGCCGCAAGCCGGTGCGGTTCCGCGAGGAAGTCCGCTCACGCATGCCCAGTGCGGACGAAGCCGAGCGGCTCGGTCTGGCATCGGGCACCCCGGTCGTCCTCATCTGCCGCACGGCCTTTGCGGAGGGAGGGCGAGCGGTCGAGGTGAACGACATGGTCCTGGACGCGTCCGCCTACATCCTGGAGTACGACTTCGAGGCGTGAGGTACTCCGCCTCGCTGGTCCAACCTCCATGCGTGTGCAGATCACGCCCACGTGACTTCGCGCCCGTCGGCGCAACCGGCGTCGACTGCGGCTGATCCTGACGACGCCGTCAAGCCGGAGCCACGAACCCCGACTCGTACGCGGCGATCACCGCCTGCGTTCTGTCCCGCGCCCCCAGTTTGGACAGCACCGCGCTGACATGAGTTTTGACCGTCTCGGTGCCGACCACGAGCTGACCCGCGATCTCCGAGTTCGACAGTCCCCGCGCCATCAGCCTCAGTACCGCCGCCTCCCGTTCGGTCAGCGCCGCACGCTCCATCGCAGCGCGGGCGGCCCGGCTGCCGTACTCCGCTGCCAGCGAGCGCACCGCCGCGGGAAGAGGAGTGACTCGCCCTCCGCGACCAGTCGCACCGCGTGCACGATCTCCGCGGGGCGCGCCCGCTTGAGCAGAAAGCCGTCGGCGCCCGCGCGCAGCGCCTCGTACACGTACTCGTCGTTCTCGAAGGTCGTGATGACCAGGATCTTGGGCGGATCGTCGACGGTACGCAGTACGGCGCGGGTGGCCTCGATGCCGTCAAGGAGCGGCATACGGACGTCCATCGCCACCACATCGGGCCGCAGTTGCCGCACGAGGGGGATCACCGCGGCGCCGTCTGCCGCCTCGCCGACCACCTCGATGTCCGGCTGGGCCTCGAGCACGGCTCGCAGCCCCGCCCGTACGAGAGGTTCGTCGTCGACAAGCAGCACAGTGATCGGCACCCGGTCAGCGTAGGCCGTCCAGCGGAAGCCCCACGTGCACCCTCCATTCGCCGCCGTACGGGCCGGTGTCGGCCTTCCCGCCGAGCAGCGCCGCCCGCTCCCGGATGCCGCGCAGCCCGCTGCCGCTGCCGCGGGCGGTCGAAGTGGCCGGTCCCGAAAGGGGGTTGGTCACCTCCAGCTCAAGCCGGCCGTCGGTGACGGCGATCCGTACGCGCGTCGTCACCGGACCCGCGTGCCGCAGCACATTGGTCAGCGCCTCCTGCACGATGCGGTAGCCCTCCCGGGAAACAGGACCCGGCACATGCTCCACCGGGCCCGTCACCGTGGCGTCGACCGTGGCGCCGGAGGAACGCGCCGACTCCAGCAACCGGTCCGCGTCGGTGAGCGTCGGACGCCTGCTCACGGGCTGTCCGGACTCCCGCAGCACGAGCAGTACGCGCTCCAGGGCAGGGGCCGACTGCTCGCCGACACCGGTATGCAGGACTTCATCGACGCGCGTACCACACCGCGGGTGCGGCTGCGCACCAGCGAGAGCGAGCGGCTGCGCACGGCCCTGAGGGGCAAGGGATTCACGCCCGTCGAGGGCGCGGACGGCCGCTGGACGGTGGCAGGTGCCCGAGTGGAGGACATCGGCCCGCTCGCCGCACATCAAGGCATCCCGATCCTTGAACTCGCCAATGAGGAGGCCACTTTGGAAGAGGCCTATCTCGCGCTCACCGCGGACGAGACCCAATTCGCCGCACCCCGTCCGGCCGTGGCCCAGGAGGTATGACCGTGTCCATCACGCCCGTGGTCCACTCCGAGTGGCTCAAGATCCGCTCCGTACGCTCCCTCGGCGCAACGCTCGGGTCCGTCTTCCTCGCCACCGTCGCCTTCTCTCTGCTGATGTGCGCGACGCTCGGCACCGAGGAGACCGGCAAGACCGACTTCGACCCGCTCCGCTCCTCGTTCTTCGGCCTCAACTTCGGCCAGGTCGCGGCCATCTGCTTCGGAGCGCTCGCCGTCTCGGGGGAGTACAAGAACGGTGCCGTCCGTATCTCGCTGGCGGCCGTCCCGCGCAGAGGTGCCTTCTACGCGGCCAAGCTCGCCGTCATCGGCGGTCTGGCGCTCCTGGTGGGACTGGCGACGAGTCTGACCTGCTTCCTGGCCGGCCAGGCGTTCCTCGGTGACCGGGGCGTGAGCCTCGTGGCCCCGGGCGCCCTGCGCGTCGTTGTCGGCTGCGGGATCTATCTGGCGCTGGTCACCCTGTTCTCGGCCGGACTCGCGGCAGTGCTGCGCAGCAGGCCCGCGGTCATGGGCATCCTCATCCCGTTCCTGCTCATGTTGTCGTTCGTGCTCGGGGACATCTCGGAGGACGGCGGCATCGTCGAGTTCCTGCCCGACCGGGCGGGCCGGCAGGTGCTGCTGCAGGAGTCCACCGGCACGCTCGGCCCGTGGAGCGGGCTCGGCGTCCTCGGGCTCTGGGTCGCCGCGGCCCTGTGGGCCGGCTGGCAGTCGCTCCACCGCCGGGACGCCTGAAGGACATCGGCCCGCGGCATTGAGGCCCGCCGTGACTGAGCGCCTGGGAATGGGAACCGCTGTTCCCTGCTGGGTATCTTCACGGGCGTCGGCGGCCCGGCGTGCAGAGGTCTGGGGCCGGTCCATCAGGGGGATGCGGAATGTCTGTTTTGGGCGGAATGTTCGGCTTTGTGTTCGGGGTGTTCGGGCTGCTGTTTGCGGCCTTCGGGATCGGGATGCTCATCTGGATGGTGCGGAGGGCCTCGGAGTACAAGCGGACTTTGCGGGAGGGACTGGTCGCGGAGGCTCGCTGTCTGGAGACGTTCGTGGTGCACCGTTCCTCGGACGGGCATGGGCACAGCCAGCGCCGTCAGATCCTCGGGTTCCGGACGTCCGACGGACGGGATGTGCGGGCCCAGGTCGCCTCGGAGCAGCTCTATGTGGTGGGGGACATCGTGCCCGTGCGGTATCTGCCGCAGCGCCCCGAGCGGGCGGTGCCGGCCGCTGCGCCGCCCGTCCTCGGGGTCATGTCGTGTCTGACCGCCGGGGTGCTGGTGGTCTTCACATGCCTGGGGCTCTTCTTCGCCGCGATGGGCTTCGGTCTGGCCGTGTTCATCGACTCGTCGGTCGATGACGGCGGGACCAGTCCGGAGCAGAGCTGGACTGCCGAACCCTAGGTTCTGCCCCGCGGCGTGCTTGGGCCAGGCCGCTCGCCGGGCACCGAAGTGGCTGTGGCCGTGCTCAGAACGCGGATGTGAGACGTAGCGATCACGGAAGAGCGGCCGCAACCCGCCAGTTTGGCGGGCACCGGGCGGGTCGCGCTCCGGGTGCCGAAGTTGCCGTCAGCCTTCCTTTCACCGGCGAATCCCGCTCAGTCACACCTGCGACCAAGGGCCACGAAACGGGGCGGGGTCCGGGACGCTCTGTGGGACGTACACTCCACCCATGGGTTGCACATATGCGGTGACGGAGGGCCTGCGACAGGCACCTCGCGCGCTGTGCACCACCGGCCCCGGGGCCCGCTGCCGTGCTTTGCACGGCCACGGCTGACCGGCTCGACGGACCCTCTCCCCCCTTCCGCCCCGCCCGTGGAGCTCTCTCCGCGCAGCCGGGGCCTCTTTCCGGTTTCCGGAACACCGCTCCACTGCTCTGTCTGTTGAGCACCACCCCCGCGACTCCTCGGCGTGCCGTCGGCATCGCCATCGGCGACGGCCGGACCACCGGCCCCGTCGCACCCTCGAGAGGACCCCTGTGAAGTTGAGCGAGTTGCTGGCCGGGCACGACCATGAGGTTCTCCTGGGCGATCCGGAGACGAGGATCACCGCGGGAACGTGCTTCGATGCCCACCGCGTCTCGCCGGGTTCGCTGTTCATCGCGGTGCCCGGTCACTGCGAGGGCGGCCCCGAGCTGGTCGGCCCCGCTCTCGCACGCGGGGCGGTCGCGGTGCTCGTCGACGACGCGGCGCCCGATCTGCCGGCGGCGGTGTGGGCGTCGGCCGCCGGTGTGTGTGTCGTACGGGTGCCGGACACGCGGAAGGCGGCTGCGGTGGTCACCTCCCGCTACTACGGCGAGCCGGGGCGGGAGATGGACATGGTGGCCGTCACCGGCACCAACGGGAAGACGTCGGTGTCGTACATGGTCGAGTCCGTGCTGCGGATCGCCGAGGGCGCACGGGTGGGGGTCATCGGGACGGCCGGCAGCCGGATCGGCGACGAGCTGATCCCGATGCCGAGATCGGTGCTGACCACACCGGAGTCGCCGGACTTCCAGTACCTGCTGGGGTGCATGCGCGACCGCGGGGTGGGCACCGTGGTCCTGGAGGCCACGTCGATGGGCCTGTTGACCCACCGGGTGGACCGCGCGTTCCTCGACGTGGGGATCTTCACCAACCTCACGCAGGACCACCTGGACGACCACGGCACCATGGAGAACTACCGGGACGCCAAACTCCGCCTGTTCCAGGGGCTGTGCCGGCGCGCGGTGGTCAACGCGGACGACCCTGTGGGAGACGGAATCCGGGCGATGATGCCCGGTGCGGTCACCACGTACGCCCTCGACACCGAGGCCGACTACCGGGCGACCGACCTCAGCATGGACGCCCTCGGTACGCGCTTCACCCTCCACCACGACGGACGCAAGTACCCCGCGGCGATCCCCGTCCCCGGGCGGTTCTCGGTGGCCAACGCGCTGGCCGCCGTGGCGGCCTGCCATCTCCTGGGGCACGATCTGACAGGACTGGTCGCCGCACTCGACCGGATGCCCCCGGTCCCGGGGCGGTTCGAACGCTTCGAGACTCCCCGCGGCACGTCCGTGATCGTGGACTACGCGCACTCTCCCGACTCCCTGGACAAGGTGCTCACCGCCATCCGGGACTTTGCCACCGGCCGGGTCATCACCGTCTTCGGCTGCGGCGGCGACCGGGACGACACCAAGCGCGCGCGGATGGGGGAGATCGCCGGGACTCTCTCCGACCTGTGCGTCCTCACCTCGGACAACCCGCGGAACGAAGACCCCGAGACGATCCTGGACCAGATCACGCCGGGTCTCACGGCGACCGGCACCCGGTTCGAGCGGGTCGCCGACCGCCGCCGGGCGATCGCCTTCGCGCTGTCCGCCGCGGAGCGGGACGACATTGTCCTGGTCGCGGGGAAGGGCAGCGAGCCGTACCAGATCGTCGGCGAACAGCTGCTCCCCTTCAGCGACATGGCGACGGTGCGCGAACTCGCCGCTGCGCAGGGGTAGTACGCGGGGCAACGCCGGTCACGGCGCCCGGTGGCTCGCTGCGCCACCGGCCGGCCTGTGAGACGTATTACGTCGTACAACTTTTCAGACGCTCGTGAGTCATGTGTGGCGGGTGCGCCGGAGAGCGCGCGCCCGCCACAGCACAAGGGGACGGGAAGCCTCCATGACTCACCACCGAATATCCCGCCGCGCGCGGGCCGCTGCGGCGGTCCTGGCCGCGGGAACGCTCGTGCCGCTGGCCGCGGCCACGACGCCCGCGGCCGCCGCCACGCCGACGGTCGCCTGTACCTCCAAGAAGGCCGGCCTCGCCGACAAGCTCAGCCAGGACATCACCGCTGCGCTCAAGGGCCGGAAGTCGACGACCGCCGTACTCGTCAACGACCGGGTCAGCAAGACCAGCTGCGTACTGCGTCCGGACCAGAAGTTCGACTCGGCCAGCGTCGTGAAGGCGACCGTGCTCGCGGCACTGCTCCAGGACGTGCAGATACAGAAGCGCGGATTCACCCAGCGCGAGTTCACGCTGGCCAACGACATGATCACCAAGTCGGACAACGCAGCCACCAGCGCCTTGTGGAAGCAGCTGGGCCTGACGAAGATCAAGAGGTTTCTGACGGCGGCCGGTATGACGCAGACCGTTCCCGGCGCCGACGGCTACTGGGGGCTCACTCAGATCACCGCCCGTGACGAGCAGAAGCTGCTGGCCACGCTGACCGTGCCGAACACCGTGCTCACCGACGCCTCGCGGTCGTACGAGCTCAAGCTGATGCGCAATGTGATCGCCTCGCAGCGCTGGGGCACGCCCGCCGGAGCCCCGTCCACGGTCACCGTCCAGCTCAAGAACGGCTGGCTGTCGCGGGCCACCCACGGCTGGCGCGTACACAGCATCGGCGCCTTCACCGGCAATGGCCACGACTACACGATCACCGTCCTGACGCAGGACAACGCGACCATGAACGACGGCGTGAACACCATCCAGGCCGTCGCCCGCGCGATTCACCTGGACCTCAACCCGACCGCGAACGCGCGCACGGCCGTCACGCCGCCCGCCGTGCCGCGCGAGGCGTTCCCGGCCGTGCCCGAGAGGGGCCCCGCGTCCTAGTTGTATTGATCACGAGCGTTGTTGACACGCACGGGTCTTGATCATGGCGAAGGCCTCCGTGTGTGGTGGAGGTGTCGAATTCTTCACCGCACGGAGGCCTTCGTGTCCCACCGTAATGCCCGGCTGACCGTCTTCGGGAGGCAGCTGCTGGTTGAACGTGTCCGTTCCGGACGGCCGGTCGCTCACGTGGC
>NZ_JBEZKA010000016.1:0-209813 GCF_040651435.1 Streptomyces sp. NPDC048479 | reverse complement strand
GACCCGGCGGGCGCCGGGGGGGGGGTGTGGGCGGCGCCCGCCGGGGGGGGGGGGGGGGGGGGGGGGGCGCCCGCGGGGGCCGCGGGGGGGGGGGGGGGGGGGGGGCCCCGCGCCCCCCGCCCCCTTCACCGTTTCCGCCCGGCCGCTCGTGCTGCGAAGCCCACGTTCCGTCCCCGTCGTGCTACGCGTATGATCCGCGCGCCTGTTCGTATGATCCCGAGGAGGAGCACCGTACCTGTGGACCCATCGACCCAAAGCTGGCAGCCGTATCCGCAGTACGCCCGCAGACCGTCCGTGAACGGCCTGTCCGTCGCTTCCCTCGTGCTCGGCATCGTGTGCTGTCTGCCGCCGCTCGGCCTGGTGCTCGGGCTGATAGCCCTCTCGCAGATCAAAAGGAAGGGCGAACGCGGCAAGGGCATGGCGGTCGCGGGCATCGTGCTCTCCTCGATCAGCACGCTCCTGGTGCTCGTCGCACTCGCCACCGGCGGGATCGGCGATGCCTGGGACGGCTTCCGGAAGGGCATGGACGAGGCGTCGCGCTCGCGCAGCACGCTCGACCTGCACAAGGGCGACTGCTTCAACGTCCCCGGCGACGAGCTGGAGCAGGAGACCGCGACCGTCGGGGTCGTCGACTGCGCAAAGGAGCACGACGCCGAGGTCACCGGGGCGTTCAAGCTCGAGAAGTCCGACGACTGGCCCGGCGAGGCGGCGGTCGAACCGGTGGCCGAGAAGCGCTGCACGGAGATCAATAATGCCTACGCGGACGACGCGTCGGCCGTGCCGGACAGCGCGGAGATGTACTACTACATGCCGAGCGCACACAGTTGGCGCCTGGGTGACCGGTCGGTGACCTGCGCCTTCGCCGTCACGGAAGGAAAGCTCAAGGGCTCCGTACGGTCCGGAGGCATCCCGTCGGCGGATGAGACCGGTTCCTGAGCCAACGACAGCCCGGGCACCGGTCTCATCCGAATCCCGCGCGCGCTAGCGGCGGGAGAGCCCGCGGTCGACGGCGGCCATCAGCTCGCCCTCGGCCGTGTCCCCGTCCAGGGACCAGAACATCGCGCCGCCCAGACCCCGGTCACGGATGTACGAGGTCTTGGTGCGCAGCACCTGCGGGTCGTCGTACGTCCACACGGTGGTGCCGTCGAAGAGCCAGGCGTGACCGTTCCGCCGGTCGCGGTGGAGCGTGTACGTCCCCGAGTCGGCGAGCTTCTTGAGGGCCTTGTAGTCCTCGTAGCCGGCCGCCCAGGTCGCGGGTGCGGGCGCCGCGGCTGGCTGGTTCAGGCCGTCACCGCCGCCGGTCACGCCCGTCCAGCCCTGGCCGTAGAAGGGCATGCCCATCACCAGCTTGCGGGCGGGGGCGCCCCGGTCGCGCCAGGCGTCGACGGTCTGGTCCACGCTGAAGTCGTTCTTTGCGTAGAGCGCGGACTGCTGGGCGGTGGTCGACTCCCAGGAGCCGTGGAAGTCGTAGCCCTGGAGGTTGACGAAGTCGAGATCGCGCATGATCCTTCGGACCTCGAAGCCCGCGTCGATCTTGGCGGGTGCGGTCGGGACGAAGGCGCTCAGCTCGTAGTGCCTGCGCTTCTGGAGGGACCTGCCGTACGCGTCCAGCTGTGTCCTGAACTCCCGTACCAGAGCGGTGAAGTTCTGTCTGTCCTCGGGGCGGAAGACGGTGTCCGTGTCGCCCGCCGAGCCCGGCCACTCCCAGTCGATGTCGACACCGTCGAAGAGTCCGGCCGCGGCGCCTGCCCCGCCGCGCGCTCCGTCGACCGGCAGATTGCCCTTGAGGTAGAGGTCGATGCAGGAGGAGACGAAGGCCTTGCGGGAGGCGGGGGTGCGGGCCGCGTCCGAGAAGTGGGTGGACCAGCTCCAGCCGCCCAGGGAGATGAGCACCTTGAGGCCGGGGTGCTTGGCCTTGAGCTCGCGCAGCTGGTTGAAGTTGCCTGCGAGCGGCTGCTCGGCGGTGTCGGCGACGCCGTCCACGGAGTCGGCCGCGTCCAGCGGACGGGCGTAGTCGGCCCAGGCGTCGGCCTCACCGGGGACATTGCCGGTGAAGCATCTACCGTCGGAACCGACGTTGCCGAAGGCGTAGTTGATGTGGGTGAGCTTGGCCGCCTGGTCGCTGGTGTCCATGTCCTTGACCTGGAAGTCCCGGCCGTAGACGCCCCATTGGGTGAAGTAGCCGACGCGTTTGTACGAAGGCCTCGCGTGCTGCTCGCCCTGGGTGGAGGCGTCGGCGGAGTGGGAGGCACGGGCCGAGCCGGAGGTGGACGCGGAGGCGCTGGGTGCGAGGGCGGCGAGGAGTGAGAGGGAGCAGGCGGCAACGGCCGCCCTGGGAAGGGATCTTCGGCAGTTTCGGCGCATGGCCAGGAACGTATTGGTCTGGACCATTGAGGTCAAGGGTGCGGGCGCCGAATGGTGGGCATATCCGTGACTAACCCCTGCGTAAAGGCAAATCATCACTTCGAGTGAAACTTTGGCCCATGCTTGCGGTCGGCAACCCAGGGTTGCCACGCTGTTGCTGTCTGTCAACCTGTTGGGAGTGGCCAGTGACATTCGGTGAGCAGCCCGCCTATCTGCGCGTTGCGAGCGATCTCCGCGAGAAGATCGTCAACGGCTCGCTGCCGCCGCATACCCGTCTCCCTTCGCAGGCGCGGATCCGCGAGGAGTACGGCGTCTCGGACACCGTCGCCCTCGAGGCGCGCAAGGTCCTGATGGCGGAGGGCCTGGTCGAGGGCCGCTCCGGCTCCGGTACGTATGTCCGTGAACGGCCCGTCCCGCGCCCTGTCTCCCGCTCCGGCTACCGGCCGCCGTCCGGCGCCAATCCCTTTCGGCAGGAGCAGGCGGAGGAGGGGGCCCGGGGTACCTGGGAGTCCAGCAGCGAGCAGGAGAGGGCGAGCGCCGAGATCGCGGCCCGGCTCGGCATCCAGCTCGGCGATCGGGTGATGCGCACGCGCTATGTCTTCCGGGACGCGGGCGAGGCGATGATGCTCTCCACCTCCTGGGAGCCCCTCGAAGTCACCGGGCGTACACCGGTGATGTTGCCGGAGGAGGGCCCGCTGGGCGGCTGCGGGGTGGTCGAGCGGATGGCCGCCATCGACATCGTCGTGGACAACGTGGCGGAGGAGGTCGGCGCGCGGCCGGGGCTCGCGGAGGAGCTCCTGGCGCTCGGCGGCGTACCAGGCCATGTGGTGATGGTCGTCGAGCGGACGTATTTCGCCTCGGGGCGGGCGGTCGAGACGGCGGACGTGGTCGTCCCGGCGGACCGCTACCGGATCGCATACCACCTGCCGGTGAAGTGACCCTCGAGGCGGGCCGGGAGGCGGCCCGGAGGCACCCCGCGATGTGGCCAGTGAGGTGGCCGGTGAGGTGACCCGGGAGGTATCCGCTACCCGGACAGTCTGTCCGGCCTCCGTGACCGCGAGTTAACGCACTCTCCGCGCCCGTAACGCCCGGGCAATCGCCCGCTGCGACGGACTGTCATGTCCGGCTCCTACCTTCCCGTCCGTACCCGCCACCCGCACACGGACCGACGAACGGGAAGTCACCGATGACGGACACCGCCACATCTGTCACCAGGACGCCGGAGCCGGGGGAGCAGCAGTCGCCGCCCCGGCGCAGTTACGCGAAACTCGCCGCCGACGAGAGCCGCGAGGACTACTCCCTCCGCTATGCGCCGCACTCCTTCCGCCGCTGGTCGCCCTCGATGGTCGCGGGCACCGCGCTCGGCGGCATCGCCTATCTCGCGGACTTCGCGATCGGCGCTTCGATCGTCTTCACCTACGGCTTCACCAGCGGTCTCGCCTCGATCCTCACCGCCGCGGTGATCATCTTCCTCACCGGGATACCGATCGCGCGGGCCTGCGCCAAGTACGGCCTCGACATGGATCTGGTCACGCGCGGCGCCGGCTTCGGCTACTTCGGCTCGACGCTGACCTCACTCATCTACGCCTCGTTCACCTTCATCTTCTTCGCGCTCGAAGGCTCGATCATGGCGCAGGCCATGCACCAGGCCGTTGGACTGCCGGTCGAGATCGGCTATCTGCTCACCACGCTGATCGTCATCCCGATCGTCTTCCGGGGGATGGGCGCGCTGGCGAAGGTGCAGGCATGGACCCAGCCTGTCTGGATCATCGGCATGGTGCTGCCCTTTGTGGTGCTGGCCTTCGAAGCCCCGGACGCCTGGGGCGCGTTCGGGTCCTTCGGCGGTACGGAAGGAGCCGGTTCCGGCTTCTCCTGGATCGGCTTCGGCCTTGGCACGGGTGTCGCGCTCTCGCTCATCGCCCAGATCGGCGAACAGGCCGACTATCTGCGCTTCATGCCCGCCAAGACCGAGGCGAACAAGCGCCGCTGGAACCTCGCCGTGCTCGCCGCCGGACCCGGCTGGGTCATCATCGGGGCGGCCAAGCAGCTCGGCGGCGCCTTCCTCGCCTTCGTCGCGCTGGAGGCCGTCGGCAAGACGCACGCCCTGGAGCCGATCGCCCCGCAGATCGAAGCGCTCAAGCCGTGGCTCGGCTCGGTCGCCCTGCCCGCCGCCGCGCTCTTTGTGATCGTGTCGCAGGTCAAGATCAATGTGACCAATGCCTACAGCGGCTCGCTCTCCTGGTCGAACTTCTTCTCCCGCATCACACACAAGCACCCGGGCCGCGTCTGGTACATCTTCCTCAACCTCGCCATCGCGCTGACGTTGATGGAGATGAACATGTTCGCGGCCCTCAACAAGCTGCTGGGCTTCTACTCGAACGTGGGCATCGCCTGGATCGCGGCGGTAGCGGCGGATCTTGTCATCAATAAGCGGATCGGACTCAGCCCCAAGTACATCGAGTTCAAGCGGGCCTATCTGTACGCGGTGAATCCGGCCGGCTTCGGTGCGATGGTGATCGCCTCGACCGTCTCGATCCTCGCCTTCTTCGGACTCTTCGGCCGGTACGCCGAGGCCTTCTCGACCTTTATCGCGGCCGGACTCTCCCTGGTGCTCTGCCCGTTGATCGCCTGGGCGACGAAAGGCAAGTACTACCTGGCCAGGCCGAACCCGGTGAACGGACCCGAAGCTGAGATCGAGGACATCACCGCCACCCACACCTGCTCCGTGTGCGAGACGGCGTACGAGCTCCCGGACATCGCCGATTGCCCGGTCCAGTCAGGACCGATCTGCTCACTGTGCTGCTCGCTGGACTCCGAGTGCGGGGACGTCTGCCGCAAGGATCCGGCGGCCAGTGGTCCGGTGCTGATGCCGGTGCCCGCGGTGCGTGCAAGGATGCCCATATTGAGTGTGGTGCCTACGGAGCCCACGGAGCCCACGGACTGAGCAGAGTCGAGGCGACGGGCATGGAGAGGGGGGCGTATCCAGCCGGATACGCCCCCCTCTCATATCTCTTTGTGAAAACCCGTATCCGCTGAGTAAAGGTCAGGCGTAGGCTCGGGCATATGCGTAGTGCGGTTTCCTGGCGATCGTTACAGACCTGCAGGCCGACCCGGGGAGGGGCGCGATGAACGACAATGGCCCCGTGCTCCCCTGGCTCGTCATACGGCAGGACGACAACGGGAACCGCTATCGCGTCGGCAGGTACGCCACCAGGGACGAGGCGCAGCAGATCGCGGACACCCTCGACGGTCGCGGGCACAAGCAGCTCTACTGGGTCGAGCGTATAGGCCAGACCACTCACTAGCCGTGGCGTGGCGGCCCTTTCCACTGCCCTCTTCAGCCGGAGTTCGTGCGGGTAGGGTCCAGCCTGAACAGGTTCCGTATGAGTGAGGGCAGAGGATGTCGGTCTTGATCGACACGGTGGCGTGGGTGCGGGTGGAGAACGGCAGGATCCTCTGTGCGCGCTCCCGGGGCAAGGACGTCTACTACATCCCCGGCGGGAAGCGGGAAGGTGGCGAGAGCGATCTGCAGACCCTGCTCCGTGAGGTCGAAGAGGAACTGACCGTGGCCGTCCTTCCGGCGACCGTGTCACATGTGGGCACATACGAAGCCCAGGCTCACGGTCATTCGGACGGCGTGGTTGTGCGCATGAGCTGCTATGCCGGTGACTACCGGGGCGAGCTGACGGCCAGCAGTGAGATCGAAGAGATCGCCTGGCTGTCCTACCTCGACCGAGCCCAGGTCCCTCCGGTCGACCAACTGCTCTTCGATGAACTCAAGGCGTCGGGTGAACTGGACTGAGCCTCGCCGGCCGAGGGCTGAGGGCTGACGTGTTTCGGCTTGGCATGTCAGCTTCGTGGAAACCGGCTGAGTCCAAGGCACAGCCCGACCATGACGGACCACCAGTTCGTCGACTGATCCGGACCGACCGGCTCTCCGGGCGCGGAGGCGGGCGCACGCGGCCGACTCGTACGCCCGTTCGCGCCACGGTGCGCCCTTTGATGCTGCGACGGGGATACCTCGCCCCAAATATCGGGTATGTGCTGATTAACCACCCGAAATAGGGCATGGGTCTGCTGGGTCTGCTGCTGGTCCGGGAAGTGGGCGGCGTGATCGACACTGAAGGCGAATGCGCCGAGTGGACCTTTCCTGCCGAGGCCGACGCCGTGCGCACCGCCCGCCACGTTGTCCGCGACACTCTTCGCGCCTGGGGACTGGATTCGGTGATCGGTGATGTGACCGTGCTGCTGGTCAGTGAGCTGGTGACCAACTCCCTGCGGTACGCATCGGGCCCGATCGGCGTCCGGCTGGTCCGGCCGGAACCGGGCGCCAGTGCCCCCTCCCTGCGCGTGGAAGTCTCCGACCCGCTTCCGGATCCCCCCACCGAACGCAGTGCGGAGCTCGATGAGGAGGGCGGTCGCGGTCTGCAGCTGGTGGCTTGTACGGCCCGCCGCTGGGGAACGCGGCGGGGCAGAAGCGGCAAGACCGTGTGGTTCGAGCTGGCCCTCACTGGTTAGAAGTGTGAGGGGACAACGATCACGTCGGAGACGGTTCCGGCCGGTTCGGACTCGGCCGAAAATGAACGAGACCGTGCTGTGATCGTGAACGCCGTGTCGGTCGGAGCCGTAGTGCTGAATACTGCGGTCATGGCCGGTCCGGTGCGGTGAGCTGGAGGGGACGGTCGCGTGAGCGAAATACCTGAGACGGCGAGTGGTGTCGTATGGCAGAGCAGCCCGCCTGGCTCGATCTATGACTACATCAAGGTTGCCTCTTTCTCGATCGGCCCCGACGGGCTGGTCGACCAGTGGAGTCGGCGCGCCGTCGACCTCTTCGGCATCACCCCTGACGAGGTCAGGGGCAGGGACCCGATCGAGGTCTTCATGCCGGCAGAGCTGCGCCCGCGCGGACACCGGAAGGTCGCCGAGATACTCGACGGCAAGGAGTGGACCGGCCTGGTCCCTTTCCGTATGCCGGGTCGGGGCGGCGCGCACGGCATAGCCGAGGTCTATGTGATGCCGAGCGAGACGGAGCGTGGCGAAAGGGCTGCGCTCTGCATCGTCGTCGACGTCCGCGCGCTGCGCCGGATCGAAACTGATCTCGCCGCTTCGCAGGCTATTTTCGGCCAATCTCCTTTTGGCTTCCTCCTCTTCGGTACGGATCTCACGGTGCAGCGCGCCAACCAGCGCTTCGCCACCGTGTTCGGGGGCTCCGCCGATGACCACCGCGGGCGCACCGTCCACGACTATCTCTCCCGCCCCGAGGCGGAGCGGATGAACGCCTCCCTGCGCCGCGTACTGGAGACCGGCGAATCCGCCATCGACCTCCAGATCGTCGGGAGTGCCCCAGGCAGTGCGGACCGCAGGCACTGGTCGATCAATCTCTACCGGGTGCACAGCGGATCCGGTCACCCCATCGGTGTCGCCGGACTGGGCACCGATGTCACCCGCCGCCAAATCGCCGCCCGCGATGCCGCGAGCGCCCGGCGCAATCTCGCGCTCCTGAATGAGGCGAGCGCCCGCATCGGCAATTCCCTCGACCTGGAGACCACCGCCCGCGAACTGCTCGACGTCGCCGTCCCCGGCTTCTGCGACCTCGCCTCGGTCGACCTCTACCTGGGGCTCCTCACCGGCGACGAGGCCCCGCCCGGACGGGCCGACGGCAGCGCCGAGCTGCGCCGGGTCGCCTTCGCCAGCGCCGTCTCCGACGCCCCGCTGGTGACCACCCCCGGCTGCAGATCCGAGGGCAGCACACCCACCGCCGTCGGCGAGGTCCACCGCTATCCCTTCAACTCGCCCTGCGCGAGCGCACTGCGCACCGCCCGGGTCCAGTCGATCCCGGGCGAGGAAGGCACTCTCGTCCAATCCACGCTCGCGGTGCCGATGGTGGCGCACGACACCGTCGTCGGGCTTGTGCAGTTCTCCCGTACGAAGGGCAGCGAGCCCTTCGGTGAACGGGACCGGGCGCTCGCCACCGAGCTCGCCGCCCGCGCCGCGGTCTGTATCGACAACGCCCGGCTCTACCGCAGGGAGCACGAGCGGGCGCTGATCCTCCAGCGCAGCCTGCTCCCGCCCGGCGACCCGGAGGCCGCAGGACTCGACATCGCCTGCCGCTATCTCCCGGGCAATACGGCCACCGAGGTCGGCGGAGACTGGTTCGACGTCATCGAACTGCCCGGCCACCGCACCGCCCTGGTCGTGGGCGATGTGATGGGCCGCGGCCTGCGGGCCGCCGTCGCCATGGGCGAACTGCGCACTGCGGTACGGACCTTGGCGCTGCTGGACCTGGAGCCCGCGGAAGTACTCTCCGCGCTCGACGAGATCGCCCGCGGCCTCGGCAGCCCCAGCGGCGCCCAGCAGGCCTCCCGTGTCGCCCACAAGTCCCGCGACGCCGACCTCTCCGAGGTCTATCTCGCGACCTGTGTCTACGCCGTCTACGACCCGGTCACCCGACGCTGCACCTTCGCCAACGCCGGCCATCTGCCGCCCGTCCTCGTCGAACCGGGGGAGGAGGCGCTGCTGCTCGACGTGCCGCCGGGGATGCCGCTCGGCGTGGGCGGCGAGCCCTTCGAGGAGGTGGAGGTCGAGCTCCCGGAGGGCGCCCTCCTCGCGCTCTACACCGACGGGCTCGTCGAATCCCGGGACCACCCGCTCGACGAGGGCCTGCGCGCCTTCCGGACCGCGCTCACCGATCCCTCCCGCCCGGCGCCCGGCCACCACCCCTCGACGACGGCGCTGCGCGCCGACCTCTCTCGTTCCCTGGAAGACGTCTGTGACCATGTGCTGAACACTCTCGACACCCGGCACGGCGAGGACGACATCGCCCTGCTCATGGCCCGCGTCCAGGGGCTGCCCGCGGAGGCGGTCGGCGACTGGCGGCTGCCGCGTGAGCCCCGCTCGGTGGGGCGGGCCCGCGAGCTGGCCCGTGCCCAGCTGATCACCTGGGGCCTCGAAGTGTTGGTGGACACGGTCGAGCTGCTCGTCAGTGAACTGGTCACCAACGCACTGCGGTACGGCGAGGACGAAATTCGGCTGCGCCTTCTGCGCGACCGCACCCTTGTCTGCGAAGTGTGGGACGCCGGCCTCGTGCAGCCCAGGCGCCGACGGGCCCGCGACACCGACGAGGGCGGCCGAGGACTGCAGCTCGTCGGACTGCTGAGCGCGGCCTGGGGCTCGCGCCGGACCCCACGCGGCAAGACGGTCTGGTTCGAACTCGCCCTGCCCGACGGTGACTCGATGGCCGAGCCCACCGTCGAGCAGCTGCTCAGCATGTTCTGACAGGGCGAACAGTAAGGCGAACAGCAGAGCGGTCAGCAAGCCGGGCAGTAAGCCGGGTAGTAAGGAGGACGGGGCGGCTGCCCCGGCGGGGAGGCGCCCGTCGCGCGTATGGGGAGTCGTGTCAGAAGCGGCCGCCACCGAGGCGGCCGCGGGTGCCCCCGCCGCCGAAACGGGCGGGCCCGCCGCCGAAGCCGCCGCCAAAGCCCTCCACACGGCCCCCTCCCGAACCCCCGCCATACCCCCCGCTCCTTCCTCCGCCGTCGAACAGTCCGCCGAGGATGATCCCGCCGAGCACCGCGCCCCCGAGACCGCCCCTGGCATTTCCTGCTCCTTGCACACCGCCCGGCCCGAAGGGGTTCCCATACGCCCGCAGGTCTTCTTCGGCCAGGTTCTGCGCCCGCCGCGCCAGAGCGTCCGCCTGCTGCGCCTCGGCCAGCCCGCCCCGCGGATCACCGGAACCACCCGAGCCGCCTGAGTCCCCGGAGCCACCCGACCCGGCCAGCTCAACCGCCCGCTCCAGCCGCCGCTCCGCCTCCGCCAGCCGCGTCCGTGCCTCGCTGCCGACCGCTCCGCGATGCGTGGTGATGTAGTCGGCGGCCGCACCGATCGCGGAACGCGCGCCGAGCATCGCCTGATCGAGCAGTACACGGGCCCGCCGCGCCCCCTGCTCGTTCTCGCGCGCCCCCGCCAGAGCCTCGTCGAGCGCGGCATCCGCCTCCTCGACCCGGCGCAGCGCGTCGATCGGGTCGTACGAACCCGCCTCCTGCTCCCCGCGTACCTCTGCGGCCACCTTCGCGGCCCGCGCGACACGCCCCTGGAGGTCGGCCGTCGAGACCCCTTCCGAGGTGCCCTTCAGCAGCCCACGCGCCTCGGCCAGGTCCGCGTCCGTCCCGATGAGCGCGCCGGGCAGCTTGCCGGCCGCCTCCGCGAGCTCCTGCGCGCGCCGGTCCACGGACTCGATAAGTCTCCTCGCCTGCGCGACGGCACCCTCCGCGGCCCGTATCTGCACGGCGGTCGCGCCCTTGTCGGACGCGTCGACCGCCTGGCCGGCCCGGTCGAGACCGGTCTTCGCAAAGACCAGCCGGTCCGTGGCCTGCTCGACATTGCTCGCGACGGGCGCGGCGGCAGAGGCGGCGTACCGCTCACGCATCATGCCGAGCGTGGCCTCCGCCGTGACGGCGCGTCCGCTGAGATCGGTGTAGGCGGCTCCGGCGGTGGCGAGGGCCTGCTGCGCGTTCTGCTCCAGGGCGCGCAGCCGGTCGAAGTCCTCGGACTCCGCGTCCAGTCGCCGGTTGGCGGCCGTACACCGCGCGACGATTTCGTCGAGCATCCGCCGGCGGGTCGCGACGTCCTCCGGACAGGCGTCGTCCAGCTGCCGGCGCAGCCGGAAAGCCGCCGCCAGCTCGTTCTTCGCGTACTCCACCGCGTCGTTGAAGGGCTTGGCAGCCGCCTCGCCGAACTGGGCGGTGGCGAAGCCGAGTTCCTCCTGGCTGGTGCGCAGCGCGTCGTCGGTGTCGACAAGAGTCTGCTTGGCCTGGGCGTCGAGTTCGGGCAGCGGCGGCTGCGGATGTTGCGGCGTCCCCCAGCCCTCCTGTCCGCCTTGCGGTGTGGTGCGGGTCGCGCTCCGCTTCCTGCGCTTGGCGTAGGTGTAGGCCGCGATCGCGACGGCCCCGCCGACGACCGCGATCGGCAGCACCAGATCTGCCCCCGTCCCGGCAGCGTCGCTTCCGCCCGGATCGGCCTCGCCCGCAGTGCTGGCGGGAGCGGGCACGGGCTGTGCGACCTGCGGCTTCCGGTCGCCCAGACCCCCGACCCGATCGGTGATCCGACTCTCGCGGGACAGGCCGACGGGGCCGTCGGCGAGGGCGCATCGAGCGGCGGGCACGACCAGCCAGCACGCCGCCACCAGTAGGGCGAGCAGGAGCCTGGCGGCTATTCGCGTCACATTTGGGAGGCTATGTCGACCGTTGGGCCTCCGCGACCGGACGGGTGCCCGACCCGGATTGTCAGAGCCGTGATCTAGCCTTGCGGCGCATGGGGACCAAAGAGCAGGTGGGGATTCGTGAGCGCGTACGGGCGCTGCGTGGAGCTTCGGGTGCGCGTGCGCTCCTACGAAGGTGGCGCAGCCCCCGCCTGAGGTGGCCCAAGCGGATCGCGCTCAGCCTTGCTGTACTCCTCCTTGTCCCCACTCTCACCGGCGCGATCGCGCTGCGCGCCAACTACGCGGGTGACATCGAAGAAGGCACGAGGACGCGCGGCAAGGACGCCATCTGGCTCGGTCACGCCTGGGTGGACGGCCGAAAGAAGGACGCCGACCTGGACGCTTTTGCCCGGCGCATACGGGGGACCGGGATACGGGACCTGTACGTCCACGCCGGGCCGCTCGAGCATGACGGGACGCTGCCCACCGACCGTTATGCACGTGCGCGGTGGCTGATCGACGCCGTACACCGGAAGATCCCTGGTATACGCGTGCACGCCTGGCTCGGCGACAAGCTGGCGAGCGAGGGCCCCGTCGGACTGCCGCTGTCAGACGCCGGCACCCGGGCCGCCGTCGTGCGCTCCACCACGCAGATCCTCGACGCGGGCTTCGAAGGCGTCCACTACGACCTGGAGCCACTGCACTCCGGCGACCGCGACTATCTGTCCCTGCTGGACGATCTGCGCGAGCTGACGCGTGCCCGAAAGGTCCCGCTCTCCATAGCGGCCCATCAGATCGACCCGCTGCCCGCACTCCACGCCGTCGCCGGCGGGCTCACAGGGCACCCCAAGTGGTGGTCGCAGGAGTTCTTCGGCCAGGTCGCCCGCCGGGTCGACCAGATCGCTGTGATGTCGTACGACACCTCCATGCCGCTGGAGAGTCTGTACGGCGGCTATGTCGCCCAGCAGACCAGCCTTGCCCTCGAAGTCACGCCCGAGAACACGGACTTGCTGATGGGGCTGCCCTTTTTCCACGAGGACGACATCGGGCACCGCGAGTCCGCGGAGACGGTCGAGGCCGCGATCCGTGGCACCCGGCTGGGCCTGGGGCGCACGGACCGCGGCCGTGAGCGGTTCGGGGTTGCGCTGTATGTCGACTTCGCGGCGGAGGAGGGCGACTGGACGGCGTACCGAGAAGGATGGGGGACCCGCCGCCGCTCCTCGACAGCCAGTCCCAGCTACGCAGTCGCCGCCAGCCAGTCCCCGCCAGGCAGCACCATGAGTCGGTTTCCGCCTGTCGTCCCTCGCTAGTCAGCCGCCCAGCGGCGCTTGATCTTGCTGCCCAGCCACACCAGCGGGTCGTACTTACGGTCCACCGCCCGTTCCTTCAGCGGGATCAGCGCATTGTCCGTGATCTTGATGCCCTCGGGGCACACCTCCGTACAGCACTTCGTGATGTTGCAGTACCCGAGCCCGTGCTCGTCCTGGGCGGACTTCTTGCGGTCCAGGCCCGCTTCGGCCGCCGCGTCCAGCGGATGCATGTCCAGCTCCGCCACCCGCATCAGGAAACGCGGACCCGCGAACGCGGCCTTGTTCTCCTCGTGGTCGCGCACCACATGACAGGTGTCCTGGCACAGGAAGCACTCGATGCACTTGCGGAACTCCTGCGAGCGGTCCACATCCATCTGCTGCATCCGGTAGTCACCCGCCTTCACCCCCGGCGGCGGCACAAAGGAGGGCACCTCCCGTGCCTTCGCGTAGTTGAAGGACACATCCGTGACCAGGTCCCGCACCACAGGGAACGCCCGCAGCGGCGTCACCGTGATCGTCTCCTCCTGTGAGAAGACCGACATCCGGGTCATGCACATCAGCCGCGGCCGGCCGTTGATCTCGGCGCTGCACGAACCGCACTTGCCCGCCTTGCAGTTCCAGCGGACCGCGAGATCGGAGGCCTGGGTGGCCTGGAGGCGGTGGATGATGTCGAGGACAACCTCACCGTCGTTCACCTCGACGGCGAAGTCCTCCAGCGCCCCGCCGTCCGCGTCACCGCGCCAGACCCTGAAGGCCGCTTTGTAGCTGCTCACTCGTAGAGCTCCTCTTCGGCGAGGTACTTGACCAGCTCCTCCTTTTCGAAGAGAGCGAGCAGGTCGGGACGGATGGGCTCGGTCGTCTTCCGTACGAGCGCGATCTGACCGCGCACCGGATCGGTGGCCGCCAACTCGCCGGTCGGATCGATCAGTTGGCACAGCAGATTGACCCGCCGCCAGTCGCGCTCCATGGTGGGGCAGTCCTCGCGGGTGTGCCCGCCGCGGCTCTCCGTGCGCTCCAGTGCCGCCCGCGCGATGCACTCGCTGACCAGCAGCATGTTGCGCAGATCCAGCGAGAGGTGCCAGCCGGGGTTGAACTGCCGGTGGCCTTCGACCCCGGCCCGCCTGGCCCGTACCCGCAGATCGGCCAGTTTCTCCAGGGCCTGCTCCATCTCCGCCCCGCGGCGGATGATGCCGACCAGGTCGTTCATCGTCTGCTGGAGCTCCTGGTGGAGGGTGTACGGGTTCTCGGGCGGCCGCCCGTTCTCCTCACCCGGCTGCGGCCCCTCGGCGCTGAACGGACGCAGTGCCTCCGCCGCGGCCTCGTCGATCTGGACCTCCTCCACCGCCGGGCGTTCGCCGATCCCCTGCGCGTACTCGGCGGCGTGCAGCCCCGCCCGCCGGCCGAAGACCAGCAGGTCGGACAGGGAATTCCCACCGAGCCGGTTGGAGCCGTGCATTCCGCCCGCGACCTCGCCCGCCGCGAACAGGCCGGGGACGCCGACCGCCGCCGCGGTGTCGGACTCGACGGCGATGCCGCCCATCACGTAGTGGCAGGTCGGACCGACCTCCATCGCCTCTGCCGTGATGTCGACATCCGCCAGCTCCTTGAACTGGTGGTACATCGACGGCAGCCGGCGCCGGATCACCTCGGCCGGCATACGGGTGGAGACATCCAGGAACACCCCGCCGTGCGGGGAGCCACGGCCCGCCTTCACCTCGGAGTTGATGGCGCGGGCCACCTCGTCGCGCGGCAGCAGCTCGGGAGGACGCCGGTTGTGGTCCGGGTCCTCGTACCAGCGGTCGCCCTCCTCCTCCGACTGCGCGTACTTCTCCTTGAAGACGTCCGGGACGTAGTCGAACATGAACCGCTTGCCCTCGGAATTGCGCAGCACCCCTCCGTCGCCACGCACCGATTCGGTGACCAGGATGCCCTTCACCGAAGGCGGCCAGACCATGCCGGTCGGATGGAACTGCACGAACTCCATGTTGAGCAGCGGCGCGCCGGACAGCAGCGCGAGGGCGTGCCCGTCGCCGGTGTACTCCCAGGAGTTCGACGTCACCTTGAAGGACTTGCCGATGCCGCCGGTGGACAGCACCACGGACGGCGCTTCGAGAACGAAGAAGCGCCCGGACTCGCGCTCGTAGCAGAAGGTGCCGGAGACCCTGTCCCCGTCCTTCAGCACACGCGTGACCGTGCACTCCTGGAAGACCTTCAACCGGGCTTCGTAGTCCCCGAATTCTTCCTTGTCCTCCTGCTGCAGCGAGACGATCTTCTGCTGCAGGGTGCGGATCAGCTCCAGGCCGGTACGGTCGCCGACATGTGCCAGGCGCGGGTATTCGTGCCCGCCGAAGTTGCGCTGGGAGATCTTCCCGTCGGCCGTACGGTCGAAGAGGGCGCCCCAGGTCTCGAGCTCCCAGACCCGGTCGGGCGCCTCGCGCGCGTGCAGCTCCGCCATCCGCCACTGGTTGAGGAACTTTCCGCCGCGCATGGTGTCGCGGAAGTGCACCTGCCAGTTGTCGCCGGAGTTCACATTGCCCATGGAGGCGGCGATGCCGCCCTCGGCCATCACCGTGTGGGCCTTGCCGAAGAGGGACTTGCAGATCACCGCAGTACGGGCGCCCCGCTCGCGCGCCTCGATGGCGGCGCGCAGGCCCGCGCCGCCCGCACCCACCACCACGACGTCCCACTGCTGTCGTTCGAGTTGCGTCATGTCAGAAGAACCTCGGATCGTCGAAGGCACCGGACGCGACGAGATAGACGTAGAAGTCGGCGAGCGCGACGCTGATCAATGACGCCCATGCGAGCAGCGCGTGGCGTTCATTCAGCGTGCCGACCCAGCCCCAGAGGCGGTAGCGCACCGGATGTTTGGAGAAATGCTTCAGCCGGCCGCCGATGATGTGCCGGCAGGAGTGGCAGGAGAAGGTGTACGCCCAGATCAGCACGATGTTGACCAGGAAGACGAGGGTGCCGAGGCCCATGTGGCCCCACTCGTAGTGCTCGTCGCGGAAGGAGAGCACGGTGTCGTACGTGAGGATTCCGGCGACCGGGATCGCGGCGTAGAAGAAGTACCGGTGGATGTTCTGCAGGATCAGCGGGAAGCGGGTCTCCCCGGAGTACTTCTTGTGCGGCTCGGCGACCGCGCAGGCCGGGGGCGAGGCCCAGAAGCCCCGGTAGTAGGCCTTGCGGTAGTAGTAGCAGGTCAGCCGGAAGCCCAGCGGGAAGATCAGGATCAGCAGCGCGGGGGACAGGCCCCACCAGCTGCCGAAGATCTCCCAGTTGGGGCCGTCGCGCATGGGTGCGCAGTTCTCGGCGAGGCAGGGCGAGTAGAACGGCGAGACATACGGCGCTGCGTAGTAGTCGGCGTTCGCGAAGGCGCGCCACGTCGAGTAGACGATGAAGGCGAGCAGCCCGGCGGCGGTCAGAGCGGGCGCGAGCCACCAGCGGTCCGTCCGCAGATGGCGGGGACCGATGGCGGCGCGCGTGGCGCTCTGTACGCCTGTATTGATTTGTGGTGGTTCGGTACCAGTGGCCAACGAAGGCTCCGTATGGAGTGGGATCGGGTGTGGGCTCCGGTGTGCCTACGGGCCGGGGCCGGTCAGGGTGCGTGCCGGTCGCGCGCTCCGAGCCCCTCGTCGTCCGTGTCCGTCCACAGCGCGCTGTTGTACGGGGTGTCGGGGATGGTGACCAGCTCGGGGCGATCCGGTGATTTCGACGGGGCGGGCGCCGGCATGGCCGGGCCGGCGGCACGCAGCTGATCAACGGTGCGCTCCAGCTGCCCGACGCGCTGGAGCACCTCGTCGAGACGGTGCTGGATCGCCGTCAGTTCTTCCTGCTCGGACATGACTTGCCCTCACTTCCGCAGGGTGCGGTGGCATCGCTCATGCGCCTGCGAGTGTCGCGCGTCACGTCCCCGCTTGTGAAGGGACGTGCAGGGATTCCCGGCGCATGCGCTTCCGGCGCGCCCCTCGTGGTTCGTATTTTGCTCCCCATTTTCTCCCTTTCTTAAGCGATATGTCGGATTCTGCATTGGGCCGCACGGGTGGCCTTGAGGAGGAGGCCGCCGTGTCTCCGTCATCTGTCCGGTTCCGTCCACTTCAGTGGACGGGAATCGGTGTGATCATCTCTAAATTCCATAAACCAGGACGAAGAGGTACAAGTCATGTCCCAGGTCGACGCCCCACGCGGGAGGACATGCTCCCGGACGCTCCGCTCCGTCGCGCTTCTGACCAGCGGGGTGCTCGCTCTGCCGGTCCTGACCGCCTGCAGCTCGGGCGAGGACGAGAGCGATGCTCCGCCGGCAGCCCAGGACATCGCCCCCGCCGCACGGGACCTGGTCGCCGACGGAGGGACGCTGCGCTGGGCGGTCGACGCGTTGCCCACCACCCTCAACGCCTTCCAGGCCGATGCCGACGCCACCACGACGCGTATCGCCGGAGCCGTACTACCCTCTCTCTTCAGGCTCGACGGGCGCGGCCGTCCGCAGCTCAACCCCGACTACCTCGAGTCCGCCGAGATCGTCGAGCGCGAGCCCAAGCAGGTTGTGCTCTACAAGCTCAATCAGCAGGCGGTGTGGAGCGACGGCCGGGAGATCGGGGCGCCCGACTTCGTCGCCCAGTGGCACGCGCTGAGCGGCAGGGACTCCGCGTACTGGACCGCGCACAATTCCGGCTACGAGCGGATCGAGAAGATCGAGAAAGGTGCCAGCGACCTTCAGGTCAAGATCACCTTTAACAAGCCGTACGCGGACTGGCGGTCCCTTTTCACCCCGCTCTACCCCAAGGAAGTGACGGGGACCCCGGACTCCTTCAACGACGGGGCCCGCAGCACGCTCAAGGGGATGGCCGGCCCCTTTCAGCTGGAGTCGACCGACATCAAGGCCGGCACGGCCACGCTCGTACGCAATCCCCGCTGGTGGGGGCAGGCGGCCAAGCTGGAGCGGATGGTGCTGACCGCGGTGCCGCGCGACAAGCGCGCCGCCGCGCTCGCCGCCGGCAGCCTCGACATCGCGGAGATCGACCGGCACGCCGCGGACCGTCTCTCTCTCGCGCTACGGGACAAGGGCGCAGGCGGCCAGGCACTCACTCACGGCCCGGGCGCCGAGATCACCCCCTCTGCCGCGCTCAAGTCCTGGGCGCTGGCGAACGGCTCCGACGACGGGAAGGCCCGGGCCGCCCAGCAGGCCCGCAGACGGAATGCCGATGCGGCCGAGGTGTACGCCAATGAGCAGACCGCCCTCCGCGGTTTCGTGCTCCGCAAGTCGCTGGAGCCCGCGTACACGCAGCTCGCGCTGAACGGTGAGTCCGGCCCGCTCTCCGACGACCGGGTGCGTCGCGCAGTGGGCCGGGCACTGAACCGCAAGGAGCTCGCGGAGGCCGTACTGACCCCGCTCGGGCTGCCGGCCCATCCGCCAGGCAGCCATCTGGCGCTGGCCGGGCAGCAGGCGTACGCCGACAACAGCGGTGCGCTCGGTGATCAGAGCACCAAGGAGGCGCAGGCGCTGTTGGCCGACGCCGGCTGGACGCCCGGCGGAGCGCTCGAGAAGCCCCACCCGGCCAAGGCGGGCGGTGAGGGCGGCAGCAGCAAGAAAGCGGAACCCGGCCGGCAGGCAGCCCCGAGCGTAAAAGCAGCGCCGAGCGTAAAAGCAGCGCCGAGCGTAAAAGCAGCCCCGAGCGTAAAAGCAGCGCCGAGCGTAAAAGCAGCCCCGGGCCAGGCGTCGCTCAGGACGAAGACGGAGGAAGAGCAGGAGGACAGGCCGTCCAAGGAGGGGATGTACATCGTCGGTGACGACAAGCCCGCCAATGCCGGCCACGGCGCCGAGACCGGCACCGGCGGTACGCGCATCCTCGCCCCCGCCCCTGGGGCGGCCATCCAGGGCGATGCTCTGCGGCAGCGGGCCGAGGCGCTGGACGACACCGAGAACAAGGCCGGGTCCAAGGTCAAGGAGCGGAAGGGCGGCGTGGCCGGAGCGTACGCCCCGCGCGGGACCGCGGCACCGGCCCGCGTCGCCGGCCCGCTCGGCAAGGACGGGAAGCCGCTCACGCTGCGCTTCGTCCTCCCCGCGGGGCCCGGCTCCGAGGCGCTGCGCACTGTCGGCGACAAGATCTCCAAGATGCTCGACCGCATCGGCGTCCACACCGAGATCACCAAGGTCGGCGACGATGCCTTCTTCAGGGACCACATCGCCTCGGGCGCCTACGACCTGGCCCTTTACTCCTGGCCCGCCACCGCCTTCCCGGCGACCGACGCCCGGCCGATCTTCGCCAAGCCCCAGCCCGCCAGTGACGGCTCGCTCCTGGTGGAGCAGAACTACACCCGCGTCGGCAGCGACTACATCGACCAGCTCTTCGACCAGGCCGCCGCCGAGCTGGACGAGGACAAGGCCCGCGATCTGGTGCGCCGGGCCGACGCCCGGATCTGGGCCGCGGCCGGATCCATTCCGCTCTACCAGCGTCCCGAGCTGGTGGCGGCAAAGCCTCAGGTGGTCAATGCCGGAGCCTTCGGCTTCGCGGCACCCCGGTACCAGGACATTGGGTTCAAGAAGGCCGAAAGTTCGAAGACTACTAAGAAGTAGCAGGTCAGAACCTCAGAACTGGCTCAAGTCCCTTGCCCGCCGGCAGCGCCGGCGGGCAAGCTCGTACCAACCCTTGACCCAGGCTTTTTTCGCACCCCCAGCGCACCAGAACCCCCTCCCGATCGGCCCGGGAAGCCCCGGACGCGGCGGCCCCGTACCATGGGGATTAGCCGTGGCCTGTCCGCCCGGCGGGCGTACGAGGAAAACAACGCCGCATCCCACGATCGAGAGAAGCGCCAGCCAGCATGCCCACGCGCCACGACATCCGTAACGTTGCCATCGTCGCCCACGTCGACCATGGCAAGACCACCCTGGTCGACGCCATGCTGAAGCAGGCCGGCGCCTTCGCCGCGCACGCCGCCGAGCACCTCGACGACCGCATGATGGACTCGAACGACCTGGAGCGTGAGAAGGGCATCACGATCCTGGCGAAGAACACCGCCGTGAAGTACCACCCCAAGGCCGGCGGGGCCCCGATCACCATCAACATCATCGACACCCCCGGCCACGCCGACTTCGGCGGCGAGGTGGAGCGCGGTCTGTCGATGGTGGACGCGGTCGTCCTCCTCGTCGACGCCTCGGAGGGCCCGCTCCCGCAGACCCGTTTCGTGCTCCGCAAGGCCCTCCAGGCCCGGATGCCCGTCATCCTCTGCATCAACAAGACGGACCGCCCGGACTCCCGGATCGACGAGGTCGTCAATGAGACCTACGACCTGTTCCTGGACCTGGACGCGGACGAGGAGCAGATCGAGTTCCCGATCGTCTACGCCTGCGCCCGTGACGGCGTCGCCTCGCTGACCAAGCCGGAGGACGGCACCGTCCCGGCCGACAGCGAGAACCTCGAGCCGTTCTTCAACACGATCCTCGAGCACGTCCCGGCCCCGGAGTACGACGAGGCCGCGCCGCTCCAGGCCCATGTCACCAACCTGGACGCCGACAACTTCCTCGGCCGTATCGCCCTCTGCCGCGTCGAGCAGGGCGAGCTGAAGAAGGGCCAGACCGTCACCTGGATCAAGCGTGACGGCTCGATGTCCAACGTCCGCATCACCGAGCTGCTGATGACCGAGGCGCTCACCCGCAAGGCCGCCGAGAAGGCGGGCCCGGGCGACATCTGCGCGGTCGCCGGATTCCCGGACATCATGATCGGCGAGACTCTGGCCGACCCCGAGAACCCGATCGCGCTCCCGCTGATCACGGTCGACGAGCCCGCGATCTCGATGACCATCGGTACGAACACCTCGCCGCTGGTCGGCAAGGGCGGCAAGGGCCACAAGGTCACCGCCCGCCAGGTGAAGGACCGCCTGGACAAGGAACTGGTCGGCAACGTCTCGCTCCGCGTCCTGGACACCGAGCGCCCCGACGCCTGGGAGGTCCAGGGCCGCGGTGAGCTCGCGCTGGCCATCCTGGTCGAGCAGATGCGCCGTGAGGGCTTCGAGCTGACCGTCGGCAAGCCCGAGGTCGTCACCAAGCAGGTCGACGGCAAGACGCACGAGCCGATCGAGCGCATGACGATCGACTCTCCCGAGGAGCACCTCGGCGCCATCACCCAGCTGATGGCGACCCGCAAGGGCCGTATGGAGACCATGACCAACCACGGCTCGGGCTGGATCCGCATGGAGTGGATCGTCCCGTCCCGCGGTCTGATCGGCTTCCGTACGGAGTTCCTGACCCAGACCCGTGGCACGGGCATCGCGCACTCCATCTTCGAGGGCCACGAGCCGTGGTTCGGCGAGCTGCGCACCCGTAACAACGGCTCGCTGGTGGCGGACCGTTCGGGCTCGGTGACGCCGTTCGCGATGATCAACCTTCAGGAGCGCGGTGTCATCTTCACGGAGGCCGGCACCGAGGTCTACGAGGGCATGATCATCGGTGAGAACTCGCGCTCCGACGACATGGACGTGAACATCACCAAGGAGAAGAAGCTCACCAACATGCGTGCCGCGTCCGCGGACACCACCGAGAACGTGGTGCCGCCGCGCAAGCTGTCGCTGGAGCAGTCCCTGGAGTTCTGCCGCGACGACGAGTGCATCGAGGTGACCCCGGAGACGGTCCGTATCCGCAAGGTCGTCCTGGACCAGAAGGAGCGCGGCCGTACCGCCTCCCGCGCCAAGCGCAACTGACGTAGCGTCAGTACTGCGCCGTAGCGACGGCCCGGCCCCCCGCAGACACTGTGGGGGGCCGTGCCGTTCGTCAACTCGTTTTCATGGCCCATGTGTCCGGATATCGAGCGTAGCTCTCCGGAACATGTGTTAACGGTCCGTTTCGCGGGTGTCTGTCTGTGCTCGCTTTGTCCGGATTTCGGACACGCAGAGCCTGGCGATGTTGTCAAAACGAGACCCTTTAAGTGTGGTTTACGGCTCGGGCGTACTTAATAGTTGGCTCCATTGAGCTCGGGTCAATGGGTCATGCGCTGTGGGGAGCGCCGACTCACGAGCACACTCGGGGTACGTGACGTGTTCGCTGTCAGGGGTGTCAGTGCGCGTAGATGTCCCCTTCTTGTAGTGACAAAGTGGACTCATGAGGAGGAACCCATGCGCGGTGCCAAGAGCGCCAAGTGGGTAGCGGGTGCGATAGTTGTTGCCCTGGCAGCGACCGCCTGTGGTGGCGGCAGTGACAGCGGCGACGACATGAACGCTGGTAAGGCCGACCCCAACGGGATTCTGGTCGCCCAGCTGAGCGAGCCGCAGAACCCGCTGCAGCCGGCGAACGCCAAGGAGAGCCAGGGCAGCCGTGTCCTGCGCACGATCTTCTCCGGGCTCGTCGACTACGAGCCGGGCACCGGCAAGCTCACCTACATCAACGCCGAGTCGGTCACTCCGAACGCCGACTCGTCCGTGTGGACCGTCAAGCTCAAGCAGGGCTGGAAGTTCCACGACGGCACCCCGGTGACCTCGAAGTCCTACGTGGACTCCTGGAACTGGTCTGCCAACGTCAAGAACAACCAGACCAACTCCAGCTGGTTCCAGGACATCAAGGGCTACGCCGACGTCCACCCCGAGAAGGGTGACCCGAAGGCGACCACGATGTCCGGTCTGAAGGTCGTCGACGACACCACCTTCACGATCACCCTGTCCGGCTCGGTCTCGTACTTCGCGTACAAGCTCGGCTACGACGTCTGGGCGCCGCTGCCCGAGGGCTTCTTCAAGGACCCGAAGGGCTACGGCGAGAAGCCGATCGGCAACGGTCCCTACAAGTTCGAGTCCTGGGACCACAAGAAGCTCATCAAGGTTCGCAAGTACGACGGTTACACCGGGCCCAACAAGGCCAAGAACGGTGGCATCGACTTCAAGAACTACACGACCGCCGAGGCCGCGTACTCGGCCCTGCGCTCGGACCAGCTCGACTGGATCGAGCAGGTCCCGGTCACCGCGCTGAAGAACTACAAGCAGGACCTCGGCGACCGCGCGATCGACCAGGAGTACTCCGCGGTCCAGTCGCTCGTCCCGGCGTTCTACACGCCGCAGTTCAAGAACATCAACCCCAAGGTCATCCAGGGCCTGTCGATGGCGATCGACCGCCCGACGATCACCAAGACGGTTCTGAACGGCACCCGTGAGCCGGCCGACTCCTACGTCGCCCGTGGTGTGCTCGGCTACAAGGCCGGTGCGCTGGGTGACGTCGTGAAGTTCGACCCGGCCAAGGCCAAGGCCCTCATCAAGGAGGGTGGCGGCGTCCCGGGCAACAAGATCTCGATCCAGTTCAACGCGGACCAGCCGCACAAGGCCTGGGTCGACGCGGTCTGCAACAGCATCCGTCAGTCCACCGGCGTGGAGTGCGTCGGCGACTCGAAGCCGGACTTCCAGACCGACCTGAACGCTCGTGACGGCAAGAAGGTCAAGTCCATGTACCGCGGTGGCTGGGTGCTCGACTACCCGGTCAACTCCAACTTCATGCGCGACCTGTACGGCACCACGGCCGCCGGTAACACCAGCGGCTACTCGAACAAGGCGTTCGACGAGCTGACCGCCAAGGCGGACAAGGCCAAGACGCTCGACGAGACGGTGAAGATGTACCAGGAGGCCGAGCAGATGCTCAAGGCCAACATGCCGTCGATCCCGCTGTGGTTCTACAAGACCAACTCGGGTCAGTCCAAGAACGTCTTCGGCAAGATCGTCTACGGCCAGGACGGCGACCCGATCTTCGACGAAGTCCAGGTCAAGGCCAAGAAGTAAGCATCGGGAACCGAAGGCCGGTGCCGCCGCTCCAGGGAGGAGCGGCGGCACCGGCCCTCCGGCGTAGGCCCGGGGCTCTCCCCCCACACCCCGAGGCGGAGATCACTCTGACACGGCCATCGCCGACCCCTCACGGCATGGAGGCATGATGGGGCGTTACGTCGCAAGGCGACTGCTCCAGATGATCCCGGTATTCATCGGGACCACTCTGTTGATTTTCCTCATGGTCCACATTCTTCCGGGTGACCCCATCCGGGCAATGTGGGGTGACAAGGCAGCAGACCCCGCACAGGTCGCGTCCTTGCGCCATGAGTTCGGGCTCGACCAGCCCATGTGGAAGCAGTACATCGACTACATGGGCAATCTTTTCCAGGGAGACTTCGGCAAGACATTCGGCGGCCGGCCTGTCCTCGACGAGATGTCGCGGGCCTTCCCGGTCACGCTCCGGCTGACCGTCGTGGCGCTCGCCATCGAGATGATCGTCGGCCTCGGCCTCGGCGCCTGGGCCGGTCTGAAGGCCGGCAAGGCCCCGGACACCGGTGTGCTGATCTTCACCCTGATCGTCATCTCGATCCCGGTGTTCATCCTCGGCTACATGGCGCGGTTCCTCTTCGCCGACACTCTCGGCTGGGTGGCACCCAACGTCCAGGACTCCGCGGACGTCTCGCAGTTGTTCCTGCCGGGCTTCGTCCTGGCGATGCTCTCCATGGCGTATGTCGCACGGCTGACGCGTACGACCTTCGCGGAGAACCTGCGGGCGGACTACATGCGTACCGCTCTCGCCAAGGGGCTGCCGCGGCGCCGCATCGTCGGCGTACATCTGCTGCGGAACTCGCTGATCCCTGTGATCACGTTCCTCGGTACGGACGTCGGAGGCTTCATCGGCGGCGCGGTCGTCACCGAGGGCATCTTCAACGTCCAGGGTGTGGGCAACCTGCTCTACCAGGCGCTCGGACAGCGCGAGGGCTCCACCATCGTCGGTGTCGTCACCGTGTTCGTCCTGGTGATTCTGCTGATCAACCTGCTCGTCGACCTGCTGTACGCGGTCCTGGACCCGAGGATCCGGTATGCCTGACGTGACCAAGGCCGAGGCCGTCGACGCGAGGGTCGACGCCATCGCTCCCCCGAAGGCCGACGCGGCACCCGAGCTGGCTCCCAAGGAATCGCAGGGCAAGCCCCGCGGACTGTGGGGCGACGCCTGGTACGACCTGCGGCACCGGCCCATGTTCTGGCTCTCGGCGACGCTGCTGGTCCTGCTGCTGGTGATATCGGCCTTCCCGGGCCTGTTCACCAGCGCCGACCCGCGGGCCGGCGATCTGACGCACCACTATCTGACCAAGCCCGAGCTGGGCAAGGTCTTCAGCCCCGAGTGGTTCGGCTACGACATCCAGGGCCGCTCGATCTATGCGCGTGTCATCTACGGCACCCGCGCCTCGATCCTCGTCGGCCTGGGCGTCACGGTGGCGATCACGGTCTTCGGCGGTCTGATGGGCCTGCTCTCGGGCTACTTCGGCGGCTGGCTCGACTCGATCATCTCCCGTGTCACGGACATCTTCTTCGGTATCCCCTTCCTGCTCGGCGCGATGGTCGTGCTGAACTCGTTCACCGAGCGCAAGGTGTACGTCGTGATCCTGGCGCTGGCCTTCCTCGGCTGGACCTCGATCTGCCGAGTGGCCCGAAGTTCCGTGATCACGGCCAAGCAGGCGGACTATGTGACGGCGGCGCGCGCTCTCGGCGCGGGCACCAGCCGGATGCTGTTCCGCCATGTGCTGCCCAACGCGATCGCCCCCACCATCGTTGTCGCCACCATCTCGCTCGGTGGCTTCATCTCGGCCGAGGCGACCCTGTCCTACCTGGGACTCGGTCTCGCCGACCCGACGATTTCGTGGGGCATCGACATCGCGTCGGGCAGTGAGGAGATCCGTAACAACCCGCATGTGCTGCTCTTTCCGGCCGGCATGCTGAGCCTCACGGTCTTCGCGTTCATCATGCTCGGCGACGCGGTCCGCGACGCCCTCGACCCGAAGTTGCGCTGAGGAGGGCGTACGTGACCATCATCGAAGAAACATCAAGTGTCCCGGCGCCCCGGTCGGGTGACTCGGACGGCACTCCGCTGCTCGAAGTCCGCGATCTGCATGTGGAGTTCCACACCCGCGACGGAGTCGCCAAGGCCGTCAACGGCGTCAACTACAGCGTTGACTCCGGCGAGACCCTGGCCGTACTGGGTGAGTCCGGCTCCGGAAAGTCCGTGACCGCGCAGGCGATCATGGGCATTCTGGACATGCCGCCCGGCAAGATCCCGCAGGGCCAGATCCTGTACCGCGGGCAGGACATGCTCACCATGGGCTACGAGGAGCGGCGGAAGATCCGCGGCCGGAAGATCGCGATGATCTTCCAGGACGCGCTCTCCTCCCTCAACCCCGTGCTCACCGTGGGCTACCAGCTCGGCGAGATGTACCGCGTCCACCAGGGCCTCTCCAAGAAGGAGGCCAAGGCCAAGTCCATCGAGCTGATGGAGCGGGTGAAGATCCCGGCCGCCAGGGCGCGGGTCAACGACTACCCGCACCAGTTCTCCGGCGGTATGCGCCAGCGCATCATGATCGCCATGGCGCTGGCCCTGGAGCCGGACCTGATCATCGCGGACGAGCCGACGACCGCGCTGGACGTCACCGTCCAGGCCCAGGTCATGGATCTGCTCGCGGAGCTGCAGCGCGAGTACAACATGGGCCTGATCCTGATCACCCACGACCTCGGCGTCGTCGCCGACGTCGCGGACAAGATCGCGGTCATGTACGCGGGACGGATCGTCGAGACCGCCCCGGTGAGCGAGCTCTACAAGCGGCCCGCCCACCCGTACACGCGTGGTCTGCTGGACTCGATCCCGCGCCTGGACCAGAAGGGCCAGGAGCTGTACGCGATCAAGGGGCTGCCGCCCAACCTGCTCAAGATTCCGGCCGGTTGTGCGTTCAACCCCCGCTGCCCCAAGGCGGACGACATCTGCCGTACGGAGGTTCCGGCACTGGTGCCGGTGACCGAGCAGGACGGCAGTGAGCTGCCCGGCCGCGGAAGCGCGTGCCACTTCTGGAAGGAGACGATCCATGGCTGAGTTCAAGAAGACCGACGAGCCCATGGACGCCACCCCGAACGTCACCGAGGTCGAGACCGTCGACGCGCCCACCGAGACGGCGGCCGTGGCGGCGATCGAGGCACCGGTCGAGCGCGGTGAGCCGATCCTTCAGGTGCGCAACCTGGTCAAGCACTTCCCGCTGACCCAGGGCATTCTGTTCAAGCGCCAGGTCGGCGCGGTCAAGGCCGTGGACGGGATCTCCTTCGACCTCTACCAGGGTGAGACGCTCGGCATCGTCGGCGAGTCCGGCTGTGGCAAGTCCACCGTCGCCAAACTGCTGATGACGCTGGAGACGGCGACCGCCGGCGAGGTCTTCTTCAAGGGCCAGGACATCACCAAGCTGTCCGGGCGCGCGCTGAAGGCGGTCCGCCGGAACATCCAGATGGTGTTCCAGGACCCGTACACCTCGCTGAATCCGCGTATGACGGTCGGCGACATCATCGGTGAGCCCTTCGACATCCACCCCGAGGTGGCTCCGAAGGGCGACCGCCGCAAGAAGGTGCAGGACCTGCTCGACGTCGTCGGGCTCAACCCGGAGTACATCCACCGGTATCCGCACCAGTTCTCCGGCGGTCAGCGCCAGCGCATCGGTATCGCTCGCGGTCTTGCCCTCAACCCCGAGGTCATCATCTGCGACGAGCCGGTCTCGGCCCTGGACGTCTCGGTCCAGGCGCAGGTCATCAACCTGATGGAGAAGCTGCAGGACGAGTTCAACCTCTCCTACATCTTCATCGCCCACGACCTGTCGATCGTCCGGCACATCTCCGACCGGGTCGGCGTGATGTACCTCGGCAAGATGGCCGAGATCGGTACGGACACGCAGATCTACGACCACCCGACGCACCCCTACACCCAGGCGTTGCTGTCGGCGGTCCCGGTTCCGGACCCGGAGCTCAGCAGCGGTCGCGAGCGGATCATTCTCACCGGCGACGTCCCGTCCCCGGCGAACCCGCCGTCCGGCTGCCGTTTCCGCACCCGTTGCTGGAAGGCCGAGGACAAGTGCGCCCAGGAGGTCCCGCTGCTGGCGATCCCCGAGCGTTTCAAGGGTGCTGACACCCCGGCGGCACACGAGTCCGCGTGCCACTTCGCCGAGGAGAAGGACGTCGTCCACGCGGTGTGACGCAGCAGAAGGCGAAACGAGGGCGTCCGGGCCGTCTGGTCCGGGCGCCCTCTTCTGTGTACGCACGGAAAGTCGTGCGTAACATCCCCCGGACCCCGGACGTGTTCCTTGCAGAAGAGGGAAACGAACGGACCAGCTGACGAGGGACCGGGGCGAAGATGCCGACGCAGGCGGAGGAGTTTGACGCGGCCGGCGGGCTGCGGCAGCTGACGGACGCGCTCGCCGTGACCAGCAAGCAGTGACCAGCAAGGACTGGCCACCAAGGACTGACCAGGGGGATTGAGAAGCAGAGACTGAGGACCGGCAAACTCGGAAAGCGGCCATAAAAGTGCGCTGCATACCTATATGGGGTGTATTGGTGCTAAGTCGGACTTAGGACACGGGAGGCACCCCATGCGTGGAGTCACGCACGCCAAAGGGGCCGTATGCGCGGTGGCCGTTGCCCTCGCGGCGGCGGCGTGCGGCGGAGGCAGCAGTGGCGGCGGTGGCGCCGACGGGATCGTGAGCTCCTCCTGGGGCGACCCCCAGAATCCGCTGGAGCCCTCGAACACCAATGAGGTGCAGGGTGGCAAGGTCCTCGACATGCTCTTCCGCGGTCTCAAGAGGTACGACCCGAAGACCGGCGAGGCCAAGGACATGCTCGCCGAGAAGATCGCCACCACGGACTCGGTCAACTTCACCGTCACCGTCAAAGGCGGCTGGACCTTCAGCAACGGTGAGAAGGTCACCGCCAAGTCCTTCGTGGACGCCTGGAACTACGGCGCCAACCTGAAGAACAACCAGAAGAACGCCTACTTCTTCGGCTATATCGACGGCTACGCACAGGTCCACCCGGACAAGGGCACGCCCACCGCCACGACCCTCTCGGGCCTCAAGGTCGTCAACGACACAACCTTCACGGTCAAGCTCTCCCAGAAGTTCTCCACCTGGCCCGACACCCTCGGCTACGCCGCCTTCTCCCCGCTGCCCCAGGCGTTCTTCGACAGCCACGACGCCTGGTTGTCCAAGCCCATCGGCAACGGCCCGTACACCGTCGACTCGTACGCCAAGGGCTCGAAGCTGGCCATGCGCAGATGGGACGGTTACCCGGGCACCGACAAGGCGCAGAACGGCGGCGTCGACCTGAATGTGTACACGGACAACAACACCGCCTACACCGACCTGACCGCGGGCAATCTCGACCTCGTCGACGATGTGCCGGCCTCGCAGCTCAAGAATGTGCAGGCGGACCTCGGCGGCCGGTACATCAACACCCCCGCCGGGATCATCCAGACCCTTGCCTTCCCGTACTACGACAAGGCCTGGAACACCCCGAACGCCGTGAAGGTCCGCCAGGGCCTGTCCAGGGCGATCAACCGTCAGCAGATCACCGACACGATCTTCCAGAAGACGCGTACGCCCGCGAAGGACTGGACCTCGCCGGTGCTCGGCGCGGACGGCGGCTTCAGCGACACCCTGTGCGGTGACGCCTGCGAGTACAACGCGGCCGAGGCGAAGAAGCTGATCACGGAGGGCGGCGGCATCCCCGGCGGCCAGGTGAAGATCTCGTACAACGCGGACAGCGGCTCGCACAAGGAATGGATCGACGCCGTCTGCAACAGCATCAACAACGCGCTGGGCAACGACAGGGCCTGTGTCGGCAACCCGGTCGGTACTTTCGCCGACTTCCGCAACCAGATCGGGCAGCACAAGATGCCCGGCCCGTTCCGGGCCGGCTGGCAGATGGATTACCCGCTGATCCAGAACTTCCTGCAGCCGCTCTACTACACCAACGCCTCGTCCAACGACGGTCTGTGGAGCAACGCGGAGTTCGACAAGCTCGTCGACGAGGCCAACGCGGAGACCGACGCGAAGAAGGCCGTGGAGACCTTCCAGAAGGCCGAGGGGGTCGTACGGGACCAGATGGCGGCCATCCCGCTCTGGTACCAGAACGGCAGCGCCGGCTACTCCGAACGTGTCTCGAACGTGGCGCTCAACCCCTTCAGCGTCCCGGTCTACAACGAGATCAAGGTCAAGTGACGGCGGAGGCATCCGGCACGGCGTGCCCCACCGCGCCGGTCCGGCGGCTGTACCGACCTTCCCCGCATCGCGCGACCACGACCCCCGGAGCCCTTCATGGGACGTTATGTGATCCGGCGTCTGCTGCAGATGATCCCGGTCTTCTTCGGTGCCACGCTGCTGATCTTCCTCATGGTGAACGTGATGGGGGACCCCATCGCAGGACTCTGCGGCGAGCGGCAGTGCGACCCGGCGACGGCCGCCCAGCTGCGCAAGGAGTTCGGCCTCGACAAGCCGGTATGGCAGCAGTACCTGACGTACATGGGCAATGTCTTCACCGGCGACTTCGGCACCGCCTTCAACGGACAGCCGGTCACCGAGCTGATGGGCGAGGCCTTCCCGGTCACCATCCGGCTCACTGCCGTCGCGATCGTCTTCGAGATGCTGATCGGCATCACGCTCGGTGTGATCACGGGCCTGAAGCGCGGCCGCCCCGTCGACACCAGCGTGCTGCTGCTCACCCTGGTCGTCATCTCCGTCCCGACCTTCGTCACCGGGCTCATCCTCCAGCTGCTGCTGGGTGTCGAGTGGGGCATCATCAAGCCCGCCGTCTCACCGGAGGCGCCGATCAATGAGCTGATCATCCCCGGTCTTGTGCTCGCATCGGTCTCGCTCGCCTATGTCACCCGGCTGACCCGGACCTCGATCGCCGAGAACGCCCGCTCCGACTACGTCCGCACCGCGAAGGCGAAGGGCCTGCCCAGGCGCCGGGTGATCAGCCGTCATCTGCTGCGCAATTCACTGATCCCGGTGATCACCTTCATCGGCACCGATGTCGGCGCACTGATGGGCGGTGCGATCGTCACCGAGCGCATCTTCAACATCCATGGCGTCGGCTACCAGCTCTACCAGGGCATCCTGCGTCAGAACACCCAGACCGTCGTGGGCTTCGTGACCGTGCTCGTCATCGTCTTCCTGGTGGCGAATCTGCTGGTCGACCTGCTGTACGCCGTTCTCGACCCGAGGATCCGGTATGCCTGAGCCTCAGTACGACAACGGGGGAGCCATCGCCTCCACCGGCGCCGGCGGTGCGATGGACCTCGCGACCACCGAGGGGGCGACCCTCGAGAAGACCCCCGGCGGCCCGGAGGGCACCGGGCCTGCCGAGAAGCCGCGCAGCCTCTGGTCCGACGCCTGGCGCGATCTGCGTCGCAACCCTGTCTTCATCGTCTCGGGCCTGATCATCCTCTTCCTGGTCTTCATCGCGATCTGGCCCCAGTCGATCGCCACCCAGAATCCGCTCCAGTGCGACCTCGCCAAGGCCCAGCAAGGCTCCCAGCCCGGCCATCCCTTCGGCTTCAACGGGCAGGGCTGCGACGTCTATACGCGTACCGTCTACGGCGCGCGGACCTCGGTCACTGTCGGCGTCTGCGCCACTCTCGGTGTGGCGCTGCTCGGTTCCGCCCTCGGCGGTCTGGCCGGTTTCTTCGGCGGGGCGTCGGACGCGGTCCTCTCCCGGGTCACCGATATCTTCTTCGGCATCCCCGTCGTCCTCGGCGGTCTGGTCCTGCTGTCCGTCGTCACCAGCACCACGGTCTGGCCCGTCATCGGCTTCATGGTGCTGCTGGGCTGGCCGCAGCTCTCCCGTATCGCACGCGGCTCGGTCATCACCGCCAAACAGAACGACTACGTCCAGGCGGCCCGGGCGCTCGGTGCGTCCAACTCCCGGATCCTGCTGCGGCACATCAGCCCCAACGCCATCGCGCCGGTGATCGTCGTGGCGACCATCGCGCTCGGTACGTTCATCGCCCTGGAGGCGACGCTCTCCTACCTCGGGGTGGGGCTGAAGCCGCCGACCGTGTCCTGGGGCATCGACATCTCCTCCGCGTCCCCGTACATCCGCAACGCGCCGCACATGCTGCTCTGGCCGGCCGGCGCGCTGGCGGTCACGGTGCTCGCGTTCATCATGCTCGGCGACGCGGTGCGCGACGCCCTCGACCCCAAGCTGCGCTGAGGAGCCCGCCATGCTGCTCGAAGTGCGTGATCTGCACGTGGAGTTCCGTACCAGGGACGGCGTGGCCAAGGCCGTCAACGGCGTCAACTACACGGTGGACGAAGGCGAGACGCTCGCCGTGCTGGGCGAGTCCGGGTCCGGCAAGTCCGTCACGGCGCAGGCGATCATGGGAATCCTGGACACGCCTCCGGGGAAGATCGCCGGCGGCGAGATCCTTTTCCGGGGACAGGATCTGCTGCGGCTCAAGGAGGAGGAGCGGCGGAAGATCCGCGGGGCCGGGATGGCCATGATCTTCCAGGACGCTCTCTCGTCCTTGAACCCGGTGCTGAGCGTCGGCGACCAGCTCGGCGAGATGTTCACCGTCCACCGCAGGATGTCGCGCAGGGACGCGCGGGCCACGGCCGTCGAGCTGATGGAGCGGGTGGGCATCCCGGGGGCGAAGGAGCGGGTCGGGCAGTATCCGCACCAGTTCAGCGGCGGTATGCGCCAGCGCATCATGATCGCCATGGCGCTGTCCCTGGAGCCGGACCTGATCATCGCGGACGAGCCGACGACCGCGCTGGACGTCACCGTCCAGGCCCAGGTGATGGATCTGCTGGCCCAGCTCCAGAGCGAGCTGAACATGGGGCTCATCCTGATCACCCACGACCTCGGCGTCGTCGCCGACGTCGCCGACAGGATCGCGGTGATGTATGCGGGCCGGATCGTCGAGACGGCTCCTGTCCACGACATCTACAAGGCCCCGGCCCACCCGTACACCAAGGGCCTGCTGGAGTCGATCCCGCGGCTGGACCAGAAGGGCCGGGAGCTGTACGCGATCAAGGGCCTGCCGCCGAACCTGATGAACATCCCGCCCGGCTGCGCCTTCAACCCGCGCTGTCCGATGGCCCAGGCCGTGTGCCGGACCGATGTGCCGCCGCTGTACGAGGTTTCGGAGGACCGCAGGAGCGCCTGCCACTTCTGGCAGGAGACACTCAATGGCTGAGGCGATCCTGGAGGTCCGCGGTCTGGTCAAGCACTATCCGCTCACCCGGGGCATTCTCTTCAAGAAGCAGGTCGGTGCGGTCAGGGCGGTGGACGGCGTCGATCTCGACCTGGTGGCGGGCGAGACGCTCGGCATCGTGGGGGAGTCGGGCTGCGGCAAGTCGACGCTCGCCAGGATGCTGGTGCACCTGGAGCGGCCCACGGCCGGCGCGATCCGGTACCGGGGCGACGACATCACCAAGCTGTCCGGGCGCGCGCTGAAGGCGGTCCGCCGCAACATCCAGATGGTGTTCCAGGACCCGTACACCTCGCTCAATCCACGGATGACGGTCGGCGACATCGTCGGTGAGCCGTACGAGATCCATCCCGAGGTGGCGCCCAAGGGGGACCGGCGCCGGAAGGTGCAGGACCTCCTCGATGTCGTCGGGCTCAACCCCGAGTACATCAACCGCTACCCGCACCAGTTCAGCGGCGGCCAGCGGCAGCGCATCGGCATCGCGCGCGGGCTGGCTCTCCAGCCCGAGATCATCGTCGCCGACGAGCCGGTCTCCGCGCTGGACGTCTCCGTGCAGGCGCAGGTCATCAATCTGCTGGACAAGCTGCAGAGCGAATTCAGCCTCAGCTATGTCTTCATCGCGCACGACCTGTCGATCGTCCGGCACATCTCGGACCGGGTGGGCGTGATGTATCTGGGGCGGATCGTGGAGATCGGCAAGGACGCGGAGATCTACGACCATCCGACGCATCCCTACACCCAGGCGCTGCTGTCGGCGGTTCCGGTGCCGGACCCGGAGGCGCGTGAGCGCCGGGAGCGGATCATTCTGCACGGCGATGTCCCGTCGCCGGCCAACATCCCGTCGGGCTGCCGTTTCCGCACGCGCTGCTGGAAGGCGCAGGAGCGGTGCGCGCTGGAGGTGCCGCTGCTGGAGGTGCCGGCGGTGTTCCGGCCGGCGAGCGGGCCGACGCGGCATCCGTCGGCCTGCCACTTCGCGGAGGAGAAGCACGTGGTGCCGACGGAGGAGGAGCCGGGCGCTGAGTGACCCCGCCCCGGGGCTCCGCCTCGTGGGGCTCCGCACCGGCCCCCGCTCCTCGAACGCCGGAGGGCTGAATCTCAGCCCCCGTCCGCCTCCAGGTCCCGCAGCGCCGGGTCCAGGATCACGTCTTCCTCCCGCACCCGCGTCGGCTCCTCCGGGAAGTGGCACGCCGTCAGGTGCCCCTGGTGGTTCCCCTCGATCCGCACCAGCGGCGGCACCTGGGTCGCGCACTTCGTCTGCGCCTTCCAGCAGCGCGTACGGAACCGGCAGCCCGACGGCGGATCGATCGGCGACGGCACGTCGCCCGCCAGCCGGATGCGTTCATGCGCCCGCGCATCCGCCTCGTCGCTCAGCGCCGCCTCCGGGACGGCGGAGAGCAGTGCGTGGGTGTACGGATGCCGAGGCCGGTGGTAGATCGAATCGCGGTCGCCGACCTCCACCACCTTGCCCAGGTACATCACCGCGACCCGTTGCGAGAAGTGCCGTACCACCGCCAGGTCGTGGGCGATGAAGAGGAAGGCGATGCCCAGCTCCCGCTGGAGCTCCTGCAGCAGATTGACGACCTGCGCCTGGATCGAGACATCGAGCGCGGAGACCGGTTCGTCCGCGACGATCAGCTTCGGCTCCAGCGCCAAGGCCCGTGCCACGCCGATGCGTTGGCGCTGGCCGCCGGAGAACTCGTGCGGGAAGCGGTTGTAGTGCTCGGGGTTGAGGCCGACGATCTCCAGCAGCTCGCGGACCCGGCTCTCGCGCCCGCTCTCCGGCCGGACGTTGTTGATCTCCATCGGACCGGAAATGATCTTTCCGACGGTCTGCCGCGGGTTCAGCGACGAGTAGGGATCCTGGAAGATCATCTGGACTTCGGGGCGTATCGGCGCCAGCTGCTTGCGGTCGGCGTGGCTGATGTCCTGGCCCCGGTAGGTGATCTTCCCCGCGGTCGGTTCAAGGAGACGGGTCAGCAGCCGGCCCGTCGTCGACTTGCCGCAGCCCGACTCGCCGACAAGCCCGAAGCTCTCGCCCGCGTACAGCGTGAGATCGATGCCGTCGACCGCCTGAACCGCCCCGATACGCCGTTTGAACGGAAAACCGGCCATGATCGGGAAGTGCTTCGTCAGCCCTTCCGCCGTCATCAGGACCTCGCCGTCGGAGACAGCCCGGTCACGCGGGGCGGGGATGGTGGCTTCGTGCGCCATGTCGCGTCTCTCCCTACCCCAGCCGGGGCTTGATGTGCTCGATGAAGACGGTGCGCTTCTGCTCGGCCGTGAGGTGGCAGGCGGAGCCCCGCCCCTCGGGCAGCTCCGGCCGTATGTCCTCGCAGGTCGTGCCGCCGACCATGGACGGGAAGCCGCAACGCGGATGGAACGGGCAGCCCGAGGGCGGCGCGAGCAGACTCGGCGGGGCCCCCGGGATCGGCGTCAGCGGCTCCGAGACGTCCGAGCCGAGCCGTGGCATCGACCCCAGCAGGCCCCAGGTGTACGGGTGCTGGGGATCCCGCAGAATTTCGCGTACCGAACCGCGCTCCACCGCCCGGCCTGCGTACATCACCAGCAGATCGTCGGCGATGCTGGCGACCACGCCCAGGTCATGGGTGATCAGGATGATCGCCGAGCCGAACTCCTGCTGGAGGTCGCGCAGCAGATCCAGGATCTGCGCCTGGACGGTGACGTCCAGTGCGGTCGTCGGCTCGTCCGCGATCAGCAACTCCGGATTGCACACCAGCGACATCGCGATCATCGCGCGCTGCCGCATGCCTCCGCTGAACTGGTGCGGGTAGTCGTGCGCCCGCAGCTTCGGCTGCGGAATGCCGACCTTCTCCAGCATCTGAACCGCCCGCGCCCATGCCTCCCGCTTGGATGCCCCGGTGTGCTTGCGGTACGGCTCGGAGATCTGCCGGCCGATCGTGTAGTACGGCGAGAGCGCGGTCAGCGAGTCCTGGAAGATCATCGCTGCCTTGTTGCCGCGCAGCCGCTCCAGCGTCCGCTCCCCGGCCCCCGTCATCTCCTGGCCGTCCAGCACGATCTCGCCCCGGGTCTCGGTGAACTTGGGGTCGTGCAGACCGAGGATGGAGAGATTCGTGACGGACTTCCCGGAGCCGGACTCGCCGACGATGCCGAGTGTCCTGCCGCGCTCCAGATCGAAGGAGATCCCGTCGACCGCCTTCACCGTCCCGTCCTCGGTGGAGAAGTGGACGTACAGATCGCGTACGCAGAGAAAGGGGCCGTCGGCGGCGGGCCGGGGTGGCTGATCGGTCTTGGTCAGGGTGGTCATGTGGCTCAGGACTCCTAGGCCAGCCGCACGCGCGGATCGAGCAGGGCGTAGACGGCGTCCACAACGATGTTGAAGAAGACGATGGCCGCGGCGCTGATCAGCATCACGCCCATCAGCATGGGCAGATCGGTGAGCTGCACGGACTGCACCGCAAGGCGTCCGATGCCGTGCAGAGTGAAGGTGACCTCGGTGATCATCGCGCCGCCGAGCAGTGAGCCGAGGTCCATCCCGAAAATGGTCAGAACCGGGGCGACCGCGCCTCGCATGGCGTACCGGAAGAAGACGGTCCGGCGGGCGAGGCCCTTGGCGCGGGCCGCGCGGACATGCTCCTCCTCGAGCTGCTCGGCCATCAACGACCGTGCGAGACGGCTGTAGTTGGCGATGAAGATCATCGACAGGACCAGCCACGGCAGCATCATCCCGGCGAACCACCCCGCCGGGTCCTCCGTGATCGGAACGTATTCGGGCTGATCCAGCCAGCCGAGGTTGGAGACGAACAGCGCGAGGCAGAGCACGCCGACGAAGTAGATCTGAAGTGACGAGCCGAGCAACGACAACGAGCTGAAGAACTTGTCGACCCAGGTACCGCGGCGCGCGGCGGCCAGCAGGCCGATGCCCACTCCGACGAGGAGGAAGACGACCGCGCCGCCGAAGGCCAGCGAGAGTGTGGTGGGGAAGCGGTCGAGGATCGTGCCCCATACCGATTCCTGATTGACGAACGAGTAGCCGAAGCACGGCGCGTCACAGTGCCCGACGGTGAAGTCACGGCCCGCGAAGATCCCCACCATGAAGTCCCAGTACTGCACCGGGACCGGCTTGTCGAGGCCGAGGTTGCTGTTGATGAGCGCGAGGGCGGCCGGATCGCAGTTCTTCCCGCAGGCCAGCCGGGCGGGCTCGGCGGGCAGCGCGAAGAACAGGAAGAAGGTGACCGCGCTGATCACCAGAAGAATGACGAGAGCGCCGAGCGAGCGGCGGACGAGGAATCTCAGCATGGCTTCGCGGGCTTCCGGGAGAGGGACCGGAGGAGGCTCCCCGTCGGGGACGGGGAGCCGATCCGATGCGCCGGTGATTACTTGACGTACACGGCGGTCGGGTCCACGGAGCCGTACGGCTCGTGGAACTTCACGCCGCCGATGCCCGAACCCCAGAGCGTGAACAGCCGGTTGTAGAAGATCGGCACCTGCGGCACCTCGTCCGTCAGGATCTTCTGGCTGATCTTGACCCACTCGCTGCCGGCCTGGTCGATGTCGCCGATCTTCTCCGCCTTGGCGATGTCACCGTTGATGGCAGGGGAGTTGAGGTGCGAATAGTTCGCCGAGTCGTCGTAGATGTTCTTGCCGTCGTACAGCGGCGGCACGACCGTCGACGCGGACGGCCAGTCGGCGCCCCACGAGGAGCGGTAGGCGTCGTACTGGTTCTTCACCTTGCCGATCTGCGTGTAGTACGTCGAGGAGTCGAGCTCCTTCTTCTCCACCTTGAAGCCGGCCTTCTCCAGAGCCCGCTCCACGACCACAGCGGAGTTCTGGGCGGGGCCGGTGTTGGCGTAGGCGTAGACGATCGTCCTGCCCTCCGCGCCGGCCTCCTTCAGCAGTGCCTTGGCCTTCTCGGGGTTGCCCGCCGGGTACTTCTTCTTCTCGAACGGGTCGACCGGCTGGTAGCCCTTGAGGGTCGGACCGACCAGAGAGCCCGCGACCTCGCCGGCCTTGACGCCGCCGTACTGCTGCAGCACCTGACCCGAGGGCCAGGCCCAGGCCAGTGCCTCGCGGACCCGCTTGTCCTTGATGCGGTCCATGTTGAAGCTGACCACGTCGACGTACGGCTGGGTCCTGGTGAGCGACCTCGCCATCGCCTCCTTGTTCTTCAGGACCGTCGAGATCAGCGACGGGTCGACCGCGTTGGTGAAGGTCATACCGGTCTTGTCGGCGCCCTGCTGGGCGACGAGCCGACGGGTGGAGTCCACCCACTGGTGGCCGAAGGTGACCGAGAACTTGTCCACGTACTGGTGGCGTACGGCGTCCGACTTCGGGTCCCAGTTGCTGTTCTTGACGAACTCGACGCTCTTGTCCGGCTTGAAGTTCTGGATCTTGTACGGTCCCGACGCGACCGGCGCCTTGTCGTACTTCTCCTGGGTGTCCTTGGCCGCCGGAACTGCCGTGATGTTCGGCATGGCGACCGCGAACGGCACCTCGGCGCGCGGCTGGGCGAAGTGGAAGACGATGGTCTTGTCGTCCGGCGTCGCCAGCACGCTGTCCGGCAGATGCTTGCCCTTGTACGGGCCGTCCGGCAGCGCCTTCCGGAAGGTCTGGCCGGCTCCGGAGAGCCACTGCTGCAGATACGTCGGGCCGCTCACCTGGTACTTGGCGTACAGCCGCTCGACGCCGTGCCGCACGTCCTTCGAGGTGATCGGCGTACCGTCCTCGAACTTCAGCCCGTCCTTGAGTGTGTACGTCCAGGTCTTGCCGCCGTCTGAGGACTTGCCGGTGTCCGTGGCGAGGTCGCCGACCAGCGTCACTTTGCCGGTCTTGTCGTCGATCTTGTACGTGGTGAGCGTGCGGTTGAACAGCGTCTGCATGATCAGCTCGTCGCTGACATAGATCTGGCCGGGGTCCAGATGCTCGAAGGCGTCACGCTGCAGCACGGTGACCGTGCCGCCCGGCTTGGCGCCCGGCAGGTCCGGGGCGGGTCCGGTGGAGTCCTGGGCGGTGCCGATGGTGATGGACTGCTGCGTGAGCTCGGGTTCCCTGGACTGTTTGTCCTTGCTGTCGCCTCCGCCGCCGCTGCTGCACGCGGACAGCACTAGCGCGCCGGCGGCGACCGCGATGGCCGAAATCCGCACTCTTCGCTGAATGGTGGACGTCATGGTCTCCATGCACCTGCCTCGTCGGACGGAACACTCAGTGCCTTGCGACGTGCGTCAACGCTTGGTCTTCGGGTCGATGGCGTCCCGGACCGAGTCCCCGAGCAGGTTGAAGGCGACCACGAAGATCACCATGGCGATGCCCGGGAAGAACATGTACGTGATGTCGCCCTCGTAGAAGTCGGCACCCTTGGCGAACATCCGGCCCCAGTCGGGCGTCGGCTCCACCAGACCCACCCCGAGGAAGGAGAGACCGGCCTCGAGTGTCACGAAGTTGGGCAGCATCAGCGTGGACTGCACCAGGATCGGCGTCGTCACATTCGGCAGCAGCTCCCGGCGGATGATGCGCCACGGCGGAGCGCCGGTGACCTTGGCGGCTTCGATGAACTCCCGTTCGCGCAGGCTCAGTACCGAGGATCTCAGCAGCCGCGCCAGCGTCATCCAGCCCAGCAGCCACAGGACGAGCACCAGCGCCGTGACCCGGAAGTAGGTCGGGGTCTCCTTCTGCGGGCTCACGAAGAGCGCGGTGACCACCGGCATGAAGGCGACGAAGAAGAGCTGCTGCGGGAAGGAGAGCAGCAGATCGATGAAGCGGCCCAGGAAGTAGTCGGTACGGCCGCCCATATATCCGGCCGTCACCCCGACGAGGATTCCCGTGACGGTGGAGAGAACGGTGGCCGCCAGGCCGATCAACAGCGAGGTCCTGATTCCGTACACCAACTGCATCAGAACGTCACGGCCCAGTCTCGGCTCGATGCCGAACCAGAATTCACCGTCGATGCCGCCGTTCGGTTTCATCGGATAGCTGGTGATCGGATCGAGCAGTTCCGGGCGATCGAGGCCGTAGGTGGTGTACGGGTCCTTTCCGTACAGCCAGCCGATCACTGGGGCGAGTGCCGCCACGAGGAAGAAGAACAGCACGATGTACGCGGAAAGTACGCCCGTACGGTCGCGTTTGAAGCGCCGCCATGCCAACTGGCCCGGGGACCGGCCGACAAGTGTCTGCTCCTCCTTGCTCAGAGCGACAGGGAGCGGTCCGGTCTCGGCGGCCGGGCCGATGGCCGGGTCGGCCGACTCGGCACGGGATGGAATCGTCACGTCTCTTCTCGCCCCCGCAATTCATGACTCACGGTTCATGATTCACGTACCGGCCGCGGACGTTGGTGGACGCCGCTGGTTGAGCGGACTGTGGCAATCGCGGTCCGTGTCAGTCAAGAGCCTGGCGGCGGAAGCTGTGTTGTCCGTGCGCTTCTTGAGCGAAGGTTTTGCAGATCGATCTGCCTACGTGCTTGACGGGTCTTCGGAGTGGGCGACATAGCTCCATAAATGCCCATCAATTTCGTTAACACACAGGCAACTTGACTGTCGCAACTCCGATATACGAACGCGTCACGCTGAACAGCGTACGGCCGTGCGGGTGCCGTAGGCCGGCCGGGGCTCGCCATGTAGTCCCGGCCGGTCGCACGCGCGCCGCCCGGGCCCTTGTTCAAGGGTGCACAGCGATGCAGGATCGCAATTGTGACTCTTACGCGGGGAGCCCGGATCACCGGAGCGGTGCTGTGCGCCGCGCTCGCGCTCATTGTGGCTGCCTGGATCGTCCGGGATCTCACCACGGCCGCCGATCCGCTCGATCTCTGGCGGCACTGGACCGGCAGCCGCCGCAGCGCCGCCGCCCCGCTGACGACCACGCTCCAGGACCTGCTGCTGTTCGCGGTGTACGTCACCGTGGCCCTCGCCGCCCTGCGCTCGCCCGTCGCGACCGCGGCCCTGATGGCCGCCGGAGTGATCACCCTCGCCGTACGGCTGCCGGGGCTGTGGGTGCTCAGCTCCTCCTGGATGGATCTGCGCTCCGCCGATGAACTGCGCACCCGGGCCCTGTACTGCGCCTTCGCGGCGCTCGGGCTCGGCGTCGGACTGATCATCACGGCCGCCGCGGGCCGACGTGCGCCCGGCGCCGCCCACGACTTGTACGCCCGCGACTCGTATGCCCATGACCTGTACGCCCGAGGCGCATACGCCCACGAGCGGACGCCGACCCGGCCCACCAAGGGTGTCTCGGTGCTCGCCTTTCTGCTGCTGGGCGCATCGGCGGGCGTACTCGCGGCCTGGGAGATCTACACGGCGACCGACTACGCGGGTACGCGCTATCTCGACCGCTTCACCGGCAGCACGTCCGTCCGGCTGCCGCCGCTCGGGACTCCGCCGGGCTGGCTGACCGCGGTGATCGTGGCGCTCGCCCTGGTGGCGGCGGTCGGCGCGCTCTTCCGTGCCGTCTTCTCACGGCCGCTGGGGCTGGTCGTCGCGGTCTTCCTGGTGGGCATGGGCGGGACCGGGCTCGATTTCGCCGTACGGAACGAGTTGATGTCTCATCTCGGTGATGTGGGGCTCCGGGAGCAACTGCTCGTCGGTTCTTGGCTGTTCGAGCTGGCGGCGGGGGCTGTGCTGCTGCCGGCGCTTGCGCGCCGGGGGGAGGGGGACGCACCGGGCGGGGGTGCGCCGACGTGGCAGCCGCAGTCGGGTCACGGCTATCCGCAGCCGGGTTACGGCCCACCGCCCCCGCAGACCCCGCCGCCCGGCTGGTAAGCGCTGCCCGGCCCCCGCACCTCAATCGCCGTCGAGGCGTGTCCCGGCCCGCGCCCCGGACCCCGGGGGAAAGCCCCCGGCCCTTACCCCTGCGGCCCCAACGACCGCTTGAGGAAGTCCACTTGGAGCAGCAGCAGATTCTCCGCGATCTGCTCCTGCGGCGTCATATGGGTCACTCCGGTCAGCGGCAGTACCTCATGCGGACGGCCCGCCGCCAGCAGCGCCGAGGAGAGCCGCAGGCTGTGTGCCATCACCACATTGTCGTCCGCCAGACCATGGATGATCATCAACGGCCGTGGTGGGTTCTCCGGGGTCGTCAACCCGTCGTCCGTGACGAGTGAGTTGGCCGCGTACACCTCGGGATGCGTCCCCGGATCGCCGAGATAGCGCTCGGTGTAGTGGGTGTCGTACAGCCGGAAATCGGTCACCGGCGCGCCCGCGACCGCCGCATGGAAGACATCCGGGCGGCGCAGCACCGCGAGCGCGGCCAGATAGCCGCCGTACGACCAGCCGCGGATGGCCACCCGGCCGAGATCCAGCGGGAAGGTCCCGGCCAGCGAGTGCAGCGCCTCGATCTGGTCGTCGAGAGTGAGCGGGAAGTTGTCCTTGACCGCCTTCTCCCAGCCCGGGGAGCGTCCCGGAGCGCCCCGGCCGTCCGCGACGATCACCGCGAAGCCCTGGTCGGCGAACCACTGGGAGGTGAGATACGGATTCTGTGCCGCGTACACCCGCTGACCGTGCGGTCCCCCATAGGGGTCCAGCAGGACCGGAAGCGGGCCGTCCGACTCCTGATAGCCGGAGGGGAGCAGGACGGCGCACGGAATCCGGTGGGCGCCCGCCTCGCAGAGCCGCACCCGGGCCTTCAGCACCGGCTGCTCCGCATACGACGGGACGACCGCGACCGGCTTTCCGTCCCGCAGCACCTGCACGGACGCGCCACTCACCTCCGTACGGGACGAAGCCAGCACCGTCACCCCGCCGGAACGCACCGCCGAGTGCACTCCCGCACCGTCCGAGATCCGCTCGATCCCCAGCTCATTGACCCGGTACACATGGATCTCGCCGGTCTCCGGCTCCGCGGCCTCCTCGCCCGCCGCCGCCGACACCAGGACATCGTTCTCGCTGATGTCCAGCACCGCCCGCAGCTGCAACTGCGCTCCGGTCAGCGCCCGGTCGCCGACCGCGAGTACCCGCGCCCCGCCCTCGTCCGCGATCCGCACCAGACGCCCGTCCGGCGCCCAGGCCGGCACCCCGGGGAAGAGATCGAGCCACACCGGGTCCTCGTCGACATGCACCGTCCGGGTGGCGCCCGACTCCGCGTCCACGGCCAGATACAGCTGGGTCCGCTGGTCCCGGGACTGGACGAGCAGCAGCGGTGCGCCCGCGGACGACCAGTGCACCCGCGCCAGATACGGATAGCGGGTCCGGTCCCAGCTCACCTCCGTACGCTCCCCGTCCAGCGTGAGCAGGAACAGCCGCACCTCGGCGTTGGGCGTCCCCGCCGCCGGATAGGCGACCCGCTCCGGCTCCCGGTCCGGATGCGCGGGATCGGAGATCCACCAGCGCCGTACGTCCCGCTCGTCGACCCGGGCGACCAGCAGCCGGTCCGACTCCGGCGCCCACCAGAAGCCGCGCGAGCGGTCCATCTCCTCGGCCGCGATGAACTCCGCGAGACCGTACGTGGTGTGCTCGTCCTCCGGCTCGGCCAGCGCCCGGCCACCTTCCCCCTCCGCACCGGTCACCCGCAGGGCGCCGCCCGCCACATACGCGATGTGCCGGCCGTCGGGAGACGGCCGAGGGTCGATCACCGGCCCCCGCACCCGCAGTTCGCGCGCGGTCCCGGCCCGCAGCTCGGCCGTGTACAGCCGCCCCGACAGCGCGAACGCCGCCAACTCGACCGCCTGGTCAACCGCATAGCCGACGATGCCAGCCGACCCCTCCCGGCTGCGCTCGCGCCGGGCCCGCTCCTTCGCCGACAGCTTCTCCGCGGCACCGCCGAGCAGCGCGTCCGGATCGGCGGCCAGGCGCTCCTGCGCCTGGCGCCCGTCCGGGTCGAGATCCAGCACCCAGAGCCGGCCCGCCCGGTCGGTCCCGGAGGCCGAACGGAGGAACACCACCCGGGAGCCGTCCGGGGACACGGTGAACGCGCGCGGTGCGCCCAGCGTGAAGCGCTGGGTCCTGGCGTACTGACGCGGGAAGGAGAGCTGCTGCCTCGAGGTCATGCGACCGAACCTAGCGTTCGTGCGCCCCCGTGTGCTGCTGTGCACCGATCGATGCGTTGGTGTGGATAGTTATGATCCGCGGCGCAAGGTGGGTATGAACGTCCTGGCACATGCAACCTGCCCGTCCCGACCGAATATCCGTGGAGGTGAACCGCCGTGGCACTCTCGATTTCGGCGGTGGTGCTGCTGGCGATCGTCGTCTTCCTGCTGGTCCGGAAGTCCGGGCTGAAGGGTGGGCATGCGGCGGTCTGCGTGTTGCTCGGGTTCTATCTCGCAAGCTCGTCCATTGCCCCCACCATCAACGAACTCACCACAAATGTGGCCGGAGTGATCGGTGGTCTCAAGTTCTAGCGCAGCGGGCCCGGCCTCGTAGGCTGTCCCGTATGACGGATCTTCCCGCCCGTCGTCTGCTCCTGGTGCACGCGCACCCGGACGACGAGTCGATCAACAACGGCGCGACGATGGCCCTGTACGCGGCCGCCGGCGCCCAGGTCACCCTGGTGACCTGCACCCTTGGTGAGGAGGGCGAGGTCATCCCGCCCGACCTCGCCCATCTCGCGCCCGACCGGGAGGACCGGCTGGGTGCTCATCGCGTCGGCGAACTGGCCGCCGCGATGAAGGAGCTGGGCGTCACCGACCACCGCTTCCTGGGTGGTCCCGGCCGGTTCCGGGACTCCGGGATGATGGGCGTGGAGCAGAACCACCGCGAGGGCGCGTTCTGGAACACCGACCCGGACGGCGCGGCCCCGTACCTCGTCGAGGTGATCCGTTCCGCGCGTCCGCAGGTGCTGGTGACGTACGACCCGAATGGCGGGTACGGACATCCCGACCACATCCAGGCGCACCGGGTCGCGATGCGCGCTGCCGAGCTGGCCGCCGATCCCGCCTTCCGGAACGACCTCGGCGAGGCGCACACGATCGCCAAGATCTACTGGAACCGGGTGCCGCGCTCGGTGGCCGAGGAGGGCTTCGCCCGGCTCCGCGCTGCCGGCGGGGCGGACTTCCCGGGCATTGCGGCCCTCGGCGACATTCCGGGCGTCGTGGACGACTCCGAGATCACTACCGAAATCGACGCCACGGCGTACGCGGAAGTGAAGGCGGCAGCGATGCGGTCCCATGCCACCCAAATCGCCGTGGACGGCCCCTTCTTCGCACTCTCCAACGATCTGGGACAGCCGATCTTCGCTACCGAGTACTACCAGTTGGTACAGGGCGAGTCCGGCGCACCGCCCGGCGCGCGCGAACACGATCTCTTCGCGGGGGTGCCGGTATGAGTGGATCCGCAGGCCGACAGGACGCACCGGGGGCCTGGCTCGCCCAGTCGCCGAAGCCCGGCCGGATCGCCGCCTACCTCGGACTCGCCGTGCTCGGGGCGCTGGTCGGCGTCGCCGGTTCACTGGTCCAAGGGGCCTGGTTCCCCGGCGGATTGGTGCTGGCTCTGCTCGCCACGACGGGTCTGTTCTACGGCTCGCTGCGGGCCACCGGGACGCAGCTCGGCGTGCTGGCGCCGGCTGTGGGCTGGCTGCTCGCGATCGTGCTGCTCAGCATCGGACGCCCGGAAGGTGACGGGGTGTTCTCCGCGGGAGTCGGGCCGCTCGTCTTCATGCTCGGCGGAATGGCGTTGGCTGTGATGTGTGCCACGATGTCGCGGCCCGCGCGACCGGGTGGCGGGTCCGGCCGACTCGGCAAGTGAGGGCCCGGCGGAGCAACTCTTCCCGGGTTGTCTGCCTTTCCGGGGTGTACGAGGTCAATGTGCGGGACACCGCGCTCACCTCGGGTGGGACCCCCGGCACGCGCCCTGTACGGCGGGCCCCTATGGTGGGTCGCCCCAAGGGGTGGGAAGCCACTGAACTGACCATGCCCGTACGGTCGGCGGAAATGTCGCTTTCCACAGTCCCGGGGTGTCTGTCGGCAGCGGCCAGTATGGTGGTGCGCGCCGCCGAGCCGCCCGCAGCAGTTGCTATCAAGTAAGAAACGGGCGGCGAAGCCAACCGGGAGAACCTGCTTTGAGTCGTGAAACTGACAGTTCGTCCTCCGGCCCCCAGGGGCGCGGTGGAGCCGCGTACCCCTCGGGGACACCGCCGTACGGATCCCGCCAGTATCCGTCGCTGCATCCTCCGCAGGACGCTCCGGACGATGCCGCGGAGGTGGCTCCCGAGCCGCAGCCGGACGAGCCCAGGACCGAGACCACGCTGACCACGCGTATCCGGATCAACATCCCGGGTTCGCGGCCGATCCCGCCGGTCGTCATGCGTACGCCGATGAGCGACGTGGACGCCGCCTCGGCCAGACAGGACAGCGAGCGCACGGGCAGCACGCGGCGGCCCGACGTGGCGGAGGAGCCTGCCGCGCCTGCGGCGGAGCCGCCGGTCGAGGAGAAGGCGCCGACCAGCGACTGGTTCGCGCCCCGCAAGTCGAGTCCGGCTTCGGGCGCGAACGGGACAGGCACGAACGGGGCGGGTCTGGCGGCATCAGCCGCACAGCCGTCCGCTCCCGCCTCGCCCGCGGGCCCGGGCGCCGGAGCGAACGGCGCCGGTGCAGGTGCCGGTCTCCCGTACTTCTCGGACGGCCAGCAGGGCGGTCCCGGTCAGAGCCGTCCCGGTGTGAACATTCCCGGTCAGGGCGGACCGGCGAACGGCGGGCCCGGAGCGCCGCGCAGTGGGGGCTCGCTCAGCGATCTGGCCGCGAACGCCGACGGCCCGGCCTCCGGCGCGAACGGCTTCGCTCCCGGGAGCAGCACGCCTCCGCTGGGCGTGCGTTCGCCCGGCGCATCCCTCGGACCCACCGGGCCGACGACGGGACCGGTCACCGGCAGCATGCCGCTCGGCCGGCGCCCCGGCGGTCCGGGAGCAGGCGGTCCCGGTACCGGCGGCCGCCTCGGCCCGGGAGCCGACATTCCCGGCGTACCGGGTCCTGGCGGTCCGGGCGTTCCCGGTTCCGGCGTTCCCGGTCCCGGTGGCGCGCCCCGGATGTCCGACGACACCGCCGTGCTCACCCCGCAGCAGCCCGCCCCCGAGTTCAGCGGCGGCCATGTCTCCGGTGACACGCTGACCAGTGGCATCCCCGTGGTCCCCGGCGACCACCGCTCGCCGTTCCCGCCGCTCGGCAGCCCGCTCTCCGGCCCCGGCACCGGCCCGAACCCGCTGGCGCCCCACAGCGCCGGCCAGCAGGGTTTCGACGAAGCGGACTTCTCCGCACCGGAGTTCCCGGGCGGTCCCGGCGGTGGACCCGGCGGCCCCGCCGGTCCTGTCGTGCCCGCACCTGCCGCCGCCAGGCCCGCTCCCAGCCCCAGGCCCGCGCCCGCCAAGAAGGGCCGCTCCAAACTGGTGCTCGCCGGAGCCGGCCTGGTCGGGCTGCTCGGTATCGCCTACGGCGCCGGCCTGCTGCTCAACCACTCCGACGTACCCAAGAGCACCACGGTGCTCGGCGTCGACATCGGCGGCGGCACCAAGGAGGAGGCGGTCAGCAAGATCGACGCCGCCCTCGGCAAGCGCGCCGCCGGCTCGCTCCAGCTCACAGTGGGCGGCAAGAAGGAGCAGCTCGCCCCGGACAAGGCCGGACTCTCCCTGGACAGCCAGGCCACCGTTCGCGCCGCCGCAGGCAGCGACTACAACCCGGTCTCGGTGATCGGCTCCCTCCTCGGCGCCGAGCGCGTCGCCGAACCGGTGATCCTGGTCGACGAGGAGAAGCTGGGCGTCGCGCTGACCGACCTGGCGGGCGTCTCCGGCTCGGCCACCGAGGGCACGATCAAGTTCGAGCAGGGCAAGGCCGTCGCCGTACCCGGCAGGGCCGGCCAGACGCTGGACGTCGGCCGCTCGATGATCTCGGTCAAGGACGCCTACCGCGCGCAGGTCGAGACCGGCAAGCCGAACGTCGTCCCGCTCCCCGTCGCCACCCGCGAGCCGACCATCACGAAGACCGAGCTCGAGCGGGCGATGAAGGACTTCGCCGAGCCCGCGATGTCCGACCTGATCACCATCAAGGCGGGCGGCAAGCAGATCCAGTTCGGGCCGGCGAAGTCGCTGCCCAAGATCCTTTCGATGAAGGCGATCGACGGCAGGCTCGTCGAGGTCTACGACAAGAAGGCGATCGACGACCTCCTGGACGGTGTCTTCGACGGCGTCATGATCACCAAGGGCGACGGCAAGAAGCACCAGCTCTCCGCGGACGACGTCGCCCAGGCCATGGGCACGGCGCTGCGCGGCAAGTCGCCGGCCGAGCGCGTCAGCGAGATAGCGCTCGACCCGAGCTAGTACGGTCCTCGATCGCCGGACGGCTCAGTCCGAGCCCGTCCGGCGATCGAGGGCGACCCGGGCGGGCCAGGGCGAACCGGACCGGCGACCCGGGCGGCCCCGGCGAACCGACGCGGTCACCGCACCAGCGCTCAACCGCCGTTGTCACGGCCGCGCGCATGACATCTGTCATCCCCGAGTCACGACGGCCGACACCGACGGCCCACCCCGTCCTGCGGCCAGTCTGAACCCATGACGACGACAGCCGCTCCCACCCCTGTGGTGAGCTTCGAGAATGTGCACAAGAGCTACGGCGCGGTCCGTGCCGTATCCGATCTCTCGCTGATGCTCCACCCCGGCGAGACCGTCGCGCTCCTCGGCCCCAACGGCGCTGGCAAGTCCTCCACGCTCGATCTGCTGCTCGGCCTGCGCCCCGCCGACAGCGGCTCCGTAAAGCTCTTCGGCACGACCCCGCAGGCGGTCGCCGCCGGCCGCGTCGGTGCGATGCTGCAGAGCGGCGGCCTGATGGAGGAGGTCAAGGTCCGCGAACTGGTGCAGCTCGCCTGTGCCCTGCACCCCAAGCCGTATCCGGTCGCCGACGTCCTCGCCCAGGCCGGGATCGGCCAGATTGCCGACCGTATGGTCAACAAGCTCTCCGGCGGCCTCGTGCAGAAAGCCCTCGCCTTGAGCTGCTGCCTGGCCCGCAGAAAGGCGATCTTCACCCCGGCGCGCTCGCAGGCGCGATAACATGCCGAAGCATTTCGGGTGCCGCGCTGCCTGGGTCTCCTTCGCCGCCGCCGTCCGGATGGGCATCCTCAACTAGCGACGTCGCGCGCCGTCCCGACGATTGCCGGACCGCAGCCTTCGGGGAGGTTCGCGACGACGAGCGCGAACGCCTCCTCGACGGTGTCCACCTCACCAAGGATGCCTATGGATCGGGCCGTTACCTGGTAGCCGCTTCGCACCATGCGATACACCACGGGCACAAAGGACCCCGGATAGTCGGTGCACCGGCTGAGGTACAGGATGCCGTGGCTCACGCCGGGGAACAGCTCCCGCAGCCGGGGCTGTGCGTACGCGGCGCGGACCATCTCGGGGTCGATCAGGTCTTCGTCGTACGTCAGGATGCTCTGCCACTCGGCGGCCACGATGTCCGCGGCCGCGCCGGTGTTCTCGCTTTGGGTCACAGGACTCGCCCCGTTCCCTCGATGGCGGGGCCGCAGTCCTGGGGCAGGCTGTCCACGACGGGTGCAAACGCCTCCTCGAGCGTGTCGACCTCACCGAGGGTGCCCACCCCGAGCGGACCCCTGACCCAAAAGGTTCCGTCAGCCCGGGGATACACGTAGCCCCCGACTGGAGCAGCAGGGAGACTGGTGCACCGGCTTGAGGTACAGGGTGCCGTGGCTGACCCCGGGATACAGCTCTCGCAGCCGCGGCTGCGCATACGCGGCACGAACCGTGGCCGGGTCGACGAGGCCCTCATCCTCCTCGAGGTAGTACCGCCACTCGGCGGCCACGATCTCTGCGGCGTTCCGAGAATTCTCATCGCTCGTCATGTGGTGACATCACTTCTTGTTCTTCGGCAGGTTCGGCTGAGGTGGTTAACAGCATCTGTGACGTCCGTCATCGGGGTGCCTCGGTCAAGGTATGGGCGTCCGCAACAGAACTGGGACGCCCATACCGCCTTCACCACTGCCGTGCGCAGGAGTTCAAAGGCGCCCACGAAGCGAACTGTGGCCGGGCTCGACAGCCGGAGCGCGGACGCGATCAACGGGTCTGCCAGCGCCGTACGGTGTCCTCGTCGATCGTGAGCCAGGTGCCGTCACCCAGCGGCAGCGGAGGCAGATCGACCGGCATCGGGTAGTGCAGTTCGGCGAACGGACGGAGGGTTGAGGCATCGAGGATGAAGTGCCGTGATTCCTCACCCCACGGGTCTGCCGCTGCCGCAGCAAGGATCCGGTGGCGGTCGAGGAAGCCGGGACGGCCGGCGAAGACCAGTTCGTCGGGCAGAACGGCCTCGGCCTCCGCCGTGACCGGTTCCTGGCTGCCGGGCCGGTAGCGGGCCAGGTATTCCCCGTCGATCGCCATCTTGAGGAAGTCGTCCGCGGCGATGCTGTTGCCAATGAAGGGTTCGTCCGGGATCCCGGCGCCTGTCACGTTCAGCGTCCCCTCCTGGAGGGCGACGAGGAGGGAATGTGCGTCGTCCTGCCCCTGGCCGACGTTCAGGAACACCTCTGCCTGGGGTGCGAGGGACTGCTGGAACTCGTACATGGCCGAATAGGCAGGGACAACAGTCTCGGCCACCGGCTTCCCGGTCGCGAGATCCAGAGCCATGCACAGGTCGCCAGGGTACGTCCTGCCGGGTTCCACGGGAGACGCGATCGTGGCGAACAGGTGGCTACCGGAGGGGTCGGGCGTAGATGCCCCGCGCCCCATGCCGCGCTCGTCCCAGGCCGCGTGCTCGTATACCCAGCGCACGCCGCCGTCCGCGTCATACACGGTGATGCAGTGTCGGCCGCTGACAGCTAGGCCCCCGCCGGGGACGGGAGAGGAGTATCCGTGCTCCTCGTCCGGTTCGGGTGCGGGCCAGCTTCGCTGCCAAGCGAAGACGGCGTCGGGACCGTCGGCGATCCGGGCGACACGAATCTCCGCTTCCACCTGCGTGACCAGCCAGTTCGCCCCTTCTCGCACCAACCATCGGTCGAGCTTGCCCAGTGCTTCCTCGAGCCCAGGGAAGTCTCCACTGGCAGTGAGTTCGGCGGATGCCTGTGCGTACTCCATGTCTTTCCTTCTACTCCTCTGTGTAACGGCCGGGCCAGTGGAACTGCCGTCGATGTGTGGGGCCGTCCTCCTGGTAGACAGGGCCTGTCAGCCGGCCGCCGCTCGGCCTGATGAGCGGCGCGCAGACATCGGGGCAGACGCTGCGTGAGGCCGCCCCATGGGTGGGCAGCCATTCACTCTCACCCTCCTTGTGCATCCTATTGAGGAAGTGAACGATGTTCTGCTCGGCGTGACCGCCTCTGGCCCCCTTCGGCGGCTTCGGAAGGTACTGGTCCTTGGGGAGCGGTATCAGACCCATCTCCCTCGCGAGCTTTTCCTGAGCTTTGCTGAGGGGGGTTCTGCTCGTTCCGGAGACGAAGATCGCCGGACCTTGTGGTGTGTTCGCGTGAACGACGGCGACGGTCTGGAATCTTTGCCGCTCTTGCGGGAATACCTTGGCAATGCGGTGGGCCATGTCCTCGAGGCCCTGGAGGCACGGTGCCAGCCCCAAAGGGTCGGACCCGGTTGCCGGGTTGGCCACATAGCCGACCGGGTTGGGCGAGGGGGCTAGACCCAGAGGGTCAGGAGTGACGTAGCGCCCGGCCTCGGGGTCGTAGTGGCGGAAGTAGTTGTAGTGGAGCCCGGTTTCGGGATCGGCGTACTGGCCGGGGAAGCGGAGCGGGGTGTAGGCGCTCGCGTCACTGTTCCAGGTGGTGGTACCCCACTGGGTGGCCCGGCTGTGCCAGGCGATCTCGCCAGTCTCGTCGACGAGTTCGGTGGGCGTACCGACGAGGTCGGTGACAATCGCGAAGAACCGGGAGTCGACTCTGTCCTGCCCGTGCGCGTCGGGAGCCGTTCCCTCGGTGTCGCGGAGCCGGTGCTCCGCCTGGGCCAGTGGCCGGTGCCCGTCGTGTTCCCAGGTCAGGACGGTACCGGTGGCGCTGTCCGTCTGCTCCGCGATCCGCGTCTCGTCCCAGCTGAAGGCGATCTCCGCCACGACCTGGCCGTCGGGTGCGTGTTTCCGCTTCTTCGTCCGCCGCCCCAGGGCGTCGTACGCGTATGTCCACAGGGTGCCGTCGGGCGTGCTGCAGGACACGAGCCGGTCCTCGGGGTCCCACTGGTAGCGCCAGATGTCGGGCTTCCGCGACAGCCGCTTCTTGCGGCGCTCGACGATCCGTCCCGCCGCGTCGTACGTGTAGTGCAGTCCCCCGGCGGATTCGACGCGGGTGCCGCTATATATGCGTTCGCCGCGCGCCTCGGGATAGGGCGCCTGGTCTGGCCACTGGGCGGAGGTTTGGTTGCCTTCGCCATCGTAGACGTACGTCTCGCTCCAGCCCTGCGCCTCCACCCTGAGCGGCCGCCCGGCCGCGTCCAGTTGGAAGCGCCGTTCCTGCCCGCTCAGCAGATCGGTGACAGCCAGCAGTTGGTCGTCGGCACGGTAGGTGTAAGCGCGCGAGCGCAGCATGCGGCCCTGAGCGGTGAGCGACCTTTCGCCGACCCGGCCGGAGGTGTCCCAGACGGTGCTGAGGGTGACGGGCCGGTCGAGCGACCCGAAGGAGCGGGAGAGCTCACGCCCGAGGGGGTCGTGGGCGAACGCAAAGACATGGCCAGCCAGGTCCATACGCGTGCGGTTGCCCGCCGCGTCGTACTCGGCGGCGGTCGTCACTCCGCTCGGTGTCACACGGCCAGTGCGGTGCCCCAGGCTGTCATAGGTGAAGCGGGTGGTCCGCCCGTCGACGGTCTCAGCGACGGGGCGACCCCGCGGGTCCCGCTCCAGGGTGAGTGTCGAGTGCGGGGAACGGGCACTCGTGAGCCGCCCGGCCCTGTCATATGTGAAGGCCGTGACTGTCCCGTCCACGTCCTTGGCTGTTAGACGGCCCGTGTTGTCCAGATGGTGGGTGATGGTCTGGCCGAGGGGGTTGGTGCGAGTGAGGAGGCGGCCCGCGGCATCGTAGCTGTAGTGGAGCGTCCGGCCGTCGAAGTCCGTCTCCGAGGTGACGCGTCCGGCAATGTCGTAGCGGTACTGCCAATGCAGTCCAACGGAATTGCGGACCTGGCGGAGGCGCAGCTCAGTGTCGTACGAGAACTCGTAGCGGGCACCGTCGGGTCCGGTGCGGGCTGTGGGCTGATCGAAGTGGGTGTACTCATAACGGGTCGTCCTGCCGTCGGCGACGGTCTCCGTGAGCCGGTTGCCTTCGGCGTCGTAGGTCCAGGACTGCTCGGTTCCATCCGGCTCGACGCGCCGAGTTAGGAGCCCCTCGACGTTCCATTCCAGCGTGGTAGTGGCACCCAGGGGGTCGGTAACCGTGAGCGGGCGGCCGAAGGCATCGCGAATGATGGTGGCCGCACTGCCCATGGTGTCGCTCTGGGCGATCGGCAGGCCGACGCCGTCGTGCTGGAACCTTTCGACACCACCGGTGGCATCGGTGATCGTCAGGATAGCTCCGCGGCCGTCGTACTCGAAGCGTGTCGTCGTACCGTCCGGCGCGATGAGTGCGACGTGGTTGCCGCGGTCGTCGAACTCACGCCGCCAGACGGCCCCGTCCGGACCGGTCACGACGGTGGGCAGGTCCAACTCGTTGTACTCGGCCGTCGTGACCGAGCCATCGGATTCGTGGGCTGCGGTGAGATTCCCGCGCTCGTCCCAGACCCAAGAGGCGGTCCGGCCGTGCGTGTCCGTGCGGCTGAGCAGGCGGTCATACCGGTCCCAGCTCTGGCTGACGGTGTTGCCCAGGGGGTCGGTCTCGGCGACAACCTGCAGGAGTTCGTTAAGGAGAAATGCAGTGGTGGCACCGGTGGAGTCGGTGTAGCGGGTGATCCGTGCCTCGGCGTCGTACTCGAACGTGGACGACAGGTAGCCGGCCGGGCCGATGGTGCGGACGACCCGGCCGACGGCGTCGTAGACATAGGTGAAGGTGGAGTCGTTACGGTCGGTCCACGAGTTGATGCGGTCGTGCTCGTCGTAGCCAAAGCGCAGTGGCAGCCCAGAGGAGTTGACGACCGCGTTCAGGTTGCCGCGCTCGTCGTAGCCGTACGTCGCGACGGTGACGGGGCCTTCTGGTGTGCGCAGCGAGAGGGCGGTGATTCGCTGGTCTTCGGTGGTGATCTGGGCTGTGTATCCACCGTCATGGCTGACGGTGGTGGGGGAGCCGTCGGGACGGCGAGAGAAAATGATGCGGTTGTCGTTGAGGTCGGTCAGCTCGGTCAGCCAGTACGCGGACGAGCTCCGGTAGGGGCTGCCGGTGAACGACCAGGTCTGACCCGTGTCGGATTCGGTGACCGTGTACGTGGTTGTGTCCTCGTACTGGCCTCCGTGGGCCAGGGCAAGCCGCGGGCCCTCCACGGGCATGACGGGATCGCCGCCCGGCAAGGGCAGGCTGGGATATGCAAGGAGGGAGCCGTCCTCGCGGGCCCAGACGGCTCCTGGGCCGACGGGATCGGGTTCGAGGCGCTCGTCGAGGGTGGAGGCCCAACTGCGACCGAACCACTGGCCGTAGCGGTACTCGGACAGATGCGTGCGCTGGAGCACAAGCGGCAGCACACCGGGCAGGGACAGGTCGGTCTGGGCCAGGGTCATCTCGCCCGTGGCTATGTCGATCGGATCGTTCTTGCAGGTCTTCTTGCTCAGCTCGATGCCGTTGCGGCGGGGCTCGTTCTTGGCACCGCGCAGGGAGTCCGGCTTTGTACGCGAGGAGGGGCCGCGTCCCTTGTCTCCGGCGTTCCTTTTCCCGCTACGGCCGTCGTCGCCCTTGCGCTGCTTGGCGAAGCGGGCGCGGATGTCGTCGTCGTTGTTCTTGTGGTCCTTGGAGATCTGCTTGACGGCCTTGGGCAGCGTCTTGCCGACGTGGTTGCCCATCGTCCTGACGGCCTTCTCCAGGGCGTCCATGGCTTTGTCCGCGACCGGGTCGATGGCCTCGGCGATGCTGTCGCGGCCGCGGGTGCGGCCGTGGTGGGTCTTGGCCTTGGTCAGCTTGCCGGCGGTCCTGCCGTGGATGTTGACGCTGACGCCGTTGAGCCGGGTGGAGGCGTGGTCGTGCTCGCCGTGCTCGATATGGACGCCCTTGCCCTTGCCGCCTCCGCCGCCCGAGCCGCCGGCGGAGGCCAGGTGCATCGCCTCCTTGGAGCCCTGCACGCCTTCGTTGAAGCCGTCCTTGCCCGCCTGCTTGGCCTGGTTGAGGTCGACGCCGTCCTGCAACCCCAGTGCAGTGGCGCCGAGTTGGACGACGAGGTCGGCAGCGAGGCTTTCGAGGGCTGCGACAGCCGGTTCGGTCATCGCCTCGATGACGTAGCCGACCGCCTCCTCCACGCACTCCTTGATCAGGCGCTTGACGACCTCCTGGGTCGCACGCATCGCCCCGGCGCCGATCAGCGCGGACAGACCGCCCGTGACCGGGATCAGGGAGATGGCGATCCCGGCCTCGCTCGCCAGATAGCCGAGCTGGACCAGCGCGGCGCCCTTCATGACTTCTATCGCCCCGGCGGCGGTGTCCAGCGCCCCGGCGATCGTGCGCGCCGCCGAGGTGACGTCCTTGAGGTGCTTGTCCTTGACCTTTCCCCAGTGCTCGTTCAGGGCGTCCAAGGCCTCGCCGTGTCCTGACGAAAGGAGCCTCTGTACGTGGTTGTTGGCGAGCTGCCCGTCGTCCTCCAGGTCCTCGGCGAACTCCCGCAAGGAGTCCGCCATATCGCGGTATGCGTCCTCATCGACGTTCGGCCACGAGACGCCGATCAGATCCAGCAGAGTGTCGGCCCAGTCCGGCACGGTCACAGCCACGGCTTGAAGTCCCCCCGTTTGAGACGCCGTTCGCAGAATGCATGTGCGAATACGGTCTCATGTGGCCGCGTAGATGATCAATGCGGATTTACGTCACAACAGACTGAGCGTCAGAGTTGCGGCGGCCGGCGCCAGGAACGGGTACTGCAGCCCGAACGTGTAGTCCCGCACCCGCAAATGGGTCACGACCGCGCAGACGGAGATGAGCACGAGGCCGACTGCCGCCGTGCCGAGTGCCGGGAGCCAGAAACCGACGAGAAGGCCGAGTGCGGCCGCGGCCTTCGGGGCGCCGAGCACGGGCATCCACAAACGGGGGGCGCCCGCATCCTGAGAGTCACGACGGCGCGCGAGTGTGACACCGGGACGCCCAGGCCGCCCGGGAACAGGCGGGACGCGCGGGACGCCCGGGATATCCCGAACGATCAGGACGTCCGGGACTCAGTTCAGCATCGCCCGCGCCACCCGCGCCTTCCGTCTGATCGCCTCCGCCGTCGCCGGATCGACCGCCGCCACCACCTCCGCGTACGCGTCCATCTCCGCCGCCCCCGTCACGAACTCACCCCGCTCCACGAGCAGTTGGGCCCGTTCGTAGCGCAGCCTCGCCGGATGTGAAGGGAGCAGCAGCGACAGTTCAACCGCCCAGAGTGCGACGTCGGAGCGTTCCGGGCGGACCGCAGCCCAGGCGCGGATGTTGTTCAGGATGCGCACGACCACGTCGACCGGGTCCGCGGGCATCAGCATCGACGGGTCCAGGGGCGCTCCCGTCGCGCCCGCCACCAGCAGTTCCGCGTCCGGGCCGGTCAGCACGCGGCCGCCCGCGAAGGGGTCCGCGAGCACCTGCTCGTGCGGGTCGCCGAAGCCCACCACGAAGTGGCCCGGCAGCGCGACCCCGTACACCGGCGCGCCCGCCCGGCGGGCGACCTCGATCCAGACCACCGAGAGGAGGATCGGCAGGCCCCTGCGGCGGCGCAGTACCTCGTGCAGAAGCGAGGACTCCAGGCGCTGGTAGTCGGCAGGCGAGCCGCCGAAGTCACAGCGGCCGCCCAGGAGCTCCGCCAGCGCCGCAGCCCACGCGCGGGGGCCGACCAGGCCGAAGGGGAGCATTCCGGCGAGCCGGTCCAGTTCGATCTGAGCAGCGTCCAGAACGGCCTCGTCCACGAATGGGTCCGCCTCCGCGCCGACGAGCAGGCACATCAGAGCGAGGTCCGCCCGCTCCGAGCGGGCCTCCTCGGCGAACTGCTGACGCCAGTCGGACGGCCGGCCGGCGGGCCTGTCGGCGGATTTGTCGTGCATACGCGACTCGTACCCGTCTACGCGGATCGGAAGTGGTGGTAGCGGTGATGGGTCGCGAACCCCATCGTTTCGTACAGCGCGCGCGCCCCGTCATTGTCCGTCTCCACCTGCAGCCACGCCGCCGACGCGCCCTCCTCCAGTGCACGCCGCGCCAGCGCTGTCATCACCGTGGTCGCCAGGCCCTGGCGCCGGTACGCCGGGTCCACCTCCACCGCCATGAAGCCCGCCCAGCGGCCGTCGATCACACACCTGCCGATCGCAGCCGGAACCGTCCCTTCACCCGCCACCGTGGCGAACCACACCGACGGGCCGCTGCCCAGCACCCTCAGCACATGTGGTCCGGGCACACCGAAGCGGTGATAGCGCTGCAGCCACGCCTCGTCGAAGGAGCGCGACAGCCGGACCCGCGCCACATCCGTGTCCAGGTCGCCGATCGGGGCGAGGGCCCCGATCCGTACCTCCGCCGAGACCTCGCGCCGCCAGCCGCGCGCCTCCAGCTCCGCGCAGAGCTCTTCCTGAGTGCCCGCCGCCCCGGTCGCAGCCTGTACATACGCGGGCAGATCCCGCTCCTCGTACCACGTACGCACCCGCGCCAGCGCCTCGTCGAGCGGCAGCCCGGGGTAACCGAGCGGCAGTACAGAGTTCGCGCGCCGGGTGAATCCGGCGGACGCCCGCAGTTCCCACTCGCCGAGCCGCTCGCTCTCCACCGGCTGCCAGGCGCGCGCCATGACCCGGGCGAGCTCCTCGAAGTCCGCCGCGGGACCGCGGCGGCGGGCCGGCGCGGCGGGCACGACCTTGCCTGCGACCAGGGACGATTCCGGGATACGGACAGTCTCTCCGGTTCGTCGTGTGATCAGCAGCACACCGTTGTCCCATGATGTGAGAACGCCGACCGTGTCGGTGAACTTCTCGGCCCCGGCCCCGGGATCGATCAGGCACCTCACGGACACTCGTTTACCCACGTCAACGGGTGTAATACGGACCTTGAGCCGTCCGCCGCCAGTGAATTCCACAGGTCTGCGAGCCCCTCCTGTTCGGATCGTGCCCAGGAACGGAGATACTAGGGGTGGGCATCGACGACGCCGCGCTCCCGCGCAATGCCAGCCCTACCGAGGAGGAACGACAGCGTGACCTACGTCATCGCGCAGCCTTGTGTCGACGTCAAGGACAAGGCGTGCATCGAGGAGTGCCCCGTCGACTGCATCTACGAGGGCTCCAGGTCCTTGTACATCCACCCGGACGAATGCGTCGACTGTGGGGCTTGTGAGCCGGTCTGCCCGGTCGAGGCGATCTTCTACGAGGACGACACCCCGGAGGAGTGGAAGGACTACTACAAGGCGAACGTCGAGTTCTTCGACGAGCTCGGTTCGCCCGGCGGTGCCTCCAAGCTCGGCCTGATCGAGCGCGACCACCCCTTTATCGCAGCGCTGCCGCCGCAGAACCAGTAGTCCGCGGCCCGCTAGTGCATCGCCCCCGGTCCCGTACGGTTCGTCGTCCGTACGGGACCGAGGTGTTTGACGCCCTCTGCACGAGCCACGCACGAGCACGAGTACGAGAAAGAGAAGTCCTGTGTCCGCAGCCTCTTCGCGAGTCTCTTCGCGCCTTCCCGTCTTCCCGTGGGACAAGCTCGAGCCGTACAAGGCGACGGCCGCGGCCCACCCCGACGGCATTGTGGACCTCTCCGTCGGCACGCCCGTCGACCCCGTCCCCGAGCTGATCCAGAAGGCGTTCGTCGAGGCCTCCGACTCGCCCGGCTATCCGACGGTGTGGGGGACGTCCGGGCTGCGTGACGCACTCACCGGATGGGTCGAGCGGCGGCTCGGCGCCGTCGATGTCGCGCATACGAACGTTCTGCCCGTCGTCGGCTCAAAGGAGCTGGTGGCCTGGCTGCCGACCCAGCTCGGTCTCGGCCCCGGCGACAGGGTCGCCCACCCGCGGCTCGCCTACCCGACGTACGAGGTCGGCGCCCGGCTGGCGCGCGCGGAGGCCGTGGTCTACGACGACCCGACCCAGCTCGACCCCACCGGCCTGAAGCTGCTCTGGCTCAACTCGCCGTCCAACCCCACCGGCCGGGTGCTGGCCAAGGACGAGCTGATCCGGATCGTCGCGTGGGCGCGCGAGCACGGCGTGCTGGTCTTCAGCGACGAGTGCTACCTGGAGCTGGGCTGGGAGGCGGAGCCGGTCTCGGTCCTGCACCCGGACGTCTGCGGCGGTACGTACGAGGGTGTCGTCGCCGTCCACTCGCTCTCCAAGCGCTCCAACCTGGCCGGGTACCGCGCCGCCTTCATCGCGGGCGACGAGAGCGTGCTCGGTGAGCTGCTCCAGATCCGTAAGCACGGCGGGATGATGACCCCGGCGCCGGTGCAGGCCGCCACGGTCGCGGCACTCGGCGACGACACGCATGTCTCGGAGCAGCGGGCGCGGTACGCGGCCCGGCGCGCCGCGCTGCGTACGGCCCTGGAGGCGCACGGCTTCCGGATCGAGCACAGCGAGGCCAGCCTCTATCTGTGGGCGACGCGCGACGAGCCGTGCTGGGAGACGGTGGCGCACCTGGCGGAGCTGGGGATCCTGGTCGCGCCCGGCGACTTCTACGGAACGGCGGGCGAGCGCTTCGTACGCGTGGCGTTCACCGCGACGGACGAGCGGGTCGAGGCCGCGGTCAAGCGCCTCGGCTGAACACCTCTCGGCCGAACACTTCGCGGCTGAGGATGCCTCGGCCGGACATGGGGAAGGGCCCCGGGAGTTCGTACTCCCGGGGCCCTTCCCGTGTGCTGATCGTCAGCCGAGCGGCAGGGACTCCACCGGCAGCTGCTGGGTGGGCAGGCCGCCACCGAGCGAGTCGGTCTGCAGGCTGCTGCCACCGAGCCGCCCGGTCGCGGTGCCGGCGGCCTTGCCGACGGCGTCACCCGCGCTGCCCGCGGCGTCACCGGCCGCCTTCTGGGCGACGGGGGCCGCCGCCTTGCCCGCCTTGTCGACAGCCTTGCCGGCGGCCGGGACGGCCTGCTCGACCGCGTCGCCACCGGTGTTGCCCGCCAGGTCGGAGGTCTTCTGCGCGGCACCGTCGGCAGTGCTGCTGACGCCGTCCGCGTCGAACGCGGTCAGGCCCACGGGGGCCTGCGGAAGGTCCGCGGCGCTTGCGGAGCCGACCGCACCGACCACGGGGGCTGCACCCGCCGCGATGAGCAGCGCGACACGGGCGATCCGACGGGTCAGGGGGAGGGACATGATGCTCCTTGAGGCGAGAAGTACGTCTGGAATGGTGCCTGTCCGGTGCTGGTCCAGCAGTGCCGTTCCGGCTTTCGGACGCAGTGACAACTGCTTGGAGGGCGGGAGAAGTTGCGGTGGACCAAGGCAAAGAGTTGGCAATGTGTCGCATTATCGGCTTCGGGTAAAGGTGGGCAAACATTCCATTGCGCAATGGTCTGCCGAACCGTCACTTCTCTTTTGCCGCAAGGGGTTTGAGGGGCTGATCGCTACTGGCGGGAACGCCGGGCCGACACCTTTTCCGGAGGTGACCGGAGTGCCTCGTTCGAGGGATGGCGCGGACTACTGCGCGAGGCGAATTCGGACTTCGCCGGTACGGTAATCCGCGCCGGAAGCCTTGCGGGAACCCGCCCGGGAACCCTCCGCGCCCGTCTCTGCCGAGGTGCCGCCCGCCGCTCGCCAGCCCTTCCCGGACTCCTTGGCGCTCCACACCTGGCCCGCGTACGAGACCTCATCGATGCGCAGCCCGTCCGCCCGCGCCACCGCCCAGTGCGCCAGCTCCCAGCCCCGCTGCGCCGCCCCGCCGCCGTCCGTCCCGATCGTGGACTGCACCGGTACGGACACCTCGCGCGGTGCCGGTGCGCCGGTCCGGCCCGAAGTACCGGCCTTCGGCAGCACCTCGGGACCGAACGCGCGCACCAGCTCGGCCCGCACCTTCGACGCGTCGCCCGCCTCGTTGCCCTTGCCCGACTCGCAGGTCAGGGCCCGGGTCGCGCGGCCGGTCAGCGCAGCCGCCAGCAGCGTGGCGTCCGGCTCGTGCTTCGCGTACGCCTGCGGGAAACCGCTGCGCTGCACACGCTGTGCCGCGACAGTCAGCGGCAGCCGCGAGTAGCCGGGGACCTCGGCGAGGTGCTCGTAGAACTTCCCGGAGGCGTAGACGGGGTCGAGGATCTGCCCGGCCGTGCCCCACCCCTTCGACGGACGCTGCTGGAAGAGCCCGAGCGAGTCACGGTCGCCGTGGCTGATATTGCGCAACCCCGACTCCTGGAGTGCGGTCGCGAGCGCGATGGTGACCGCGCGCTCCGGCATGCCGCGTGTGGTGCCGACCGCGGAGATCGTCGCGGCGTTCGCGGCCTGTTCCGTGCTGAGCTCGTACGTGGAGCCCGCGGCAGTACGCACCGTGCAGCGCGGAGCGCCGCCGCCGGTGACGTACTGCACAACGACATAGCCGATGAGTGCCAGCAGCACGGCGAACGCGGCCGCGATACGCAGGAGGCGGCCGCGCCGGAGGGGAGAGGCGGTCTCAGGCACGCTGCCCACCGTACTGGAGCCCGCGTTAAGGTCGGAGTCATGCCCGAAACCGTGCTTGACCTCACTCTTGATGCTCCGGCGCTCACCGCCCGCCTGGTCGACTTCCGATCGGTCAGCGGCGAGGAGAAGCCTCTCGCCGACGCGATCGAGCAGGCGCTGCGCGGCCTGCCGCACCTCACCGTCGACCGGTACGGCAACAATGTCGTGGCCCGGACGAACCTCGGGCGCGCCGAGCGGGTCGTGCTGGCCGGGCACATCGACACGGTTCCGATCGCCGACAACGTGCCGTCCCGGCTCGACCAGAACGGCGTGCTGTGGGGCTGCGGAACGAGCGACATGAAGTCGGGCGTGGCCGTACAGCTGCGGATCGCCGCGACCGTCCCCGAGGCGAATCGCGACCTCACCTTCGTCTTCTACGACAACGAAGAGGTCGCCGCACACCTCAACGGTCTGGGGCATGTGGCCGATGCCCATGCCGACTGGCTGGAGGGTGACTTCGCCGTACTGCTCGAGCCGTCCGACGCCCAGGTCGAGGGCGGCTGTCAGGGCACGCTGCGGGTCTTTCTCCGTACGACGGGGGAGCGGGCACACTCCGCGCGCAGCTGGATGGGGTCCAACGCCGTTCATGCGGCCGCGCCGATTCTGGCGAAGCTCGCCGCGTACGAGCCGCGCCGGCCGGTGATCGACGGTCTTGAGTACCGGGAGGGGCTCAACGCGGTACGCATCGAGGCGGGCGTCGCCAACAACGTCATCCCCGACGAGTGCACCGTGGTGGTCAACTACCGCTACGCGCCCGACCGGAGCATGGCGGAGGCCGAGGACCATGTCCGCGAGGTCTTCGCCGACTGCGGGGTCGCGGAGTTCGTCGTGGACGATCACACGGGCGGCGCGCTGCCCGGCCTGTCGCACCCGGCGGCCGCCGCCTTCATGGCAGCCGTCGGCGGGACGGCTCAGCCCAAGTTCGGCTGGACGGACGTCTCACGCTTCAGCGCGCTCGGCGTGCCCGCGGTCAACTACGGACCCGGCGACGCGCTCTTCGCCCACAAGCGGGACGAGCATGTCGCGGTGGAGAAGATCACCCACTGCGAGAACCGGCTCCGAGACTGGCTTACTGCCTGACCGCCCCGATTTCACCTTTCGTAACGTTCTCCGACCTACCCTGACTCAAAGCAACGTTGTGCGGCGGAGGGAGCAGGCCATGGGCGACCCCGAGGGAACCGAGGGATTGCGGGCGCTGGGGGAGCAGCGACTGGGACCGGTGCTGCGCCGTAGAGAACAGGTGCAGCCCGGCACCACTGATCAGCGGCTGCTGGACACGGAGGGCGACTCCGAGTGGGTGCATACCGATCCGTGGCGGGTCATGCGCATCCAGTCGGAGTTCGTGGAAGGCTTCGGCGCGCTCGCCGAACTGCCCAGCGCCATCAGCGTGTTCGGCTCTGCCCGTACGGCGCTGGGTACCCCCGAGTACGACGCGGGCGTCCGGATCGGCAGGGCGCTGGTCGACGCCGGCTTCGCGGTGATCACGGGCGGCGGCCCGGGCGCGATGGAGGCGGCGAACAAGGGTGCGCGGGAGGCTCACGGCATCTCGGTGGGCCTCGGCATCGAGCTCCCCTTCGAGCAGGGGCTCAACCAGCACGTCGACATCGGCGTGAACTTCCGCTACTTCTTCGTCCGCAAGACGATGTTCGTGAAGTACGCGCAGGGCTTCGTGGTCCTGCCGGGCGGACTGGGCACGCTGGACGAGCTGTTCGAGGCGCTGACCCTCGTCCAGACCCGCAAGGTCACGCGTTTCCCGATCGTGCTGTTCGGCACGGAGTACTGGAGCGGGCTGGTGGACTGGCTGCGGAACACGGTGGTGGCGCAGGGCAAGGCGTCCGAGAGGGACCTGCTTCTCTTCCACGTGACGGACGACGTGGAGGAGGCGGTGGCGATGGTCACGAAGGAGACGGGCCACTAGGGGCCGCTGCGCGGGGCTGTTCCCCGACCCGCCCCTTCCCGCTGTGTCGATGTGCGGCTCCGCCGTGCGGGGAACGCGGCCGCGCCAAACCCCGGGCCTCAATCGCCGGACGGGCTTGGACGGGCTTGGACGGGCTTGGACGGGCTTGGACGGGCTTGGACGGGCTTGGTTCGGGGCGCCGCCCCGGACCCCGCGCCTCAATCGCCGGCGGGGCCGAATTTCAGCCCCGCCGGGGGCTGGGGGCTTGCAACCCCACCCGCGGCCGGCACCCCTTACGCCAGCCCCCGCCTCGCCACCGCCGGTGCCCGGTGGCCCGCGATCGTCGACACCATGTCCAGGACCTGCTTCGTCTCCGCCACCTCATGGACGCGGTAGACCTGCGCGCCCAGCCACGCCGACACCGCCGTCGTCGCCAGCGTGCCGATGACGCGCTCCTTCACCGGCTTGTCGAGCGTCTCGCCGACGAAGTCCTTGTTCGACAGGGAGACCAGCACCGGCCAGCCCGTCTCCGTCATCTCCCCGAGCCTGCGTGTCGCTTCCAGGCTGTGCCTGGTGCTCTTCCCGAAGTCATGGCCCGGGTCGATCATGATCCCGTCCCTGCGGACGCCCAGCTCAACCGCCCGCTCCGCCAGCGAGACCGTCACTCGCAGAATGTCCGCCATCACATCGTCGTACGCGATCCGGTGCGGCCGTGTCCGCGGCTCCGCGCCGCCCGCGTGCGTGCACACCAGACCCGCTCCGTACCGCGCGGCGACCTCCGCCAGCTTCGGGTCCACCCCGCCCCACGCGTCGTTCAGCACATCCGCGCCCGCCTCGCAGACCGCCTCGCCCACGTCGTGCCGCCAGGTGTCGACGCTGATGACGACATCCGGATGCCGTCTGCGCACCTCGGCCACGAATCCGACTGTGCGCCGCGCCTCCTCCTCGGCCGTCACCTCCTCGCCGGGACCGGCCTTCACCCCGCCGATGTCGATGATGGCAGCACCCTCTGACACCGCCTGCTCTACGCGGGCGAGCGCGGGTTCGTCCCGGAACGTGGCGCCCTGGTCGTAGAAGGAGTCCGGCGTCCGGTTCACGATCGCCATGATCACCGGCTCGTGCGCGTCGAATTCGCGCCGTCCCAGCCGCAGCATCAGCGGTTTCCTCCTCAGGTCCGTCGCCTGCGACCCTAACTCTCAGACTGTCGTGGCACGATCAGCACCGGACAGTTTCCGCTTGGGGAGAGGCTCGCTCGTGTTCTTGTTCTTGCTGATCGCGATGGTCGTGGTCGTCGCCGCGGTCACCCTCGCCGTGGTCGGCGGCGGCGACAGTGCGGCCCTGCCCGAGGTGGCCCCGGAGCAGCTGGTGGACCCGCTGCCGGTCAGCCGCCCGGTCGGCCGTGCGGACGTCGAGGCGGTCCGGCTGCCGGTCTCGCCCCGCGGCTACCGGATGGCGGACGTGGACGAGGTGCTGAGCCGCCTCGGTGCGGAGCTCGCCGAGCGGGATGCCCGTATCGCCGAGCTGGAGTCGGCGCTGGCCGGCGCGCAGGCCCGTGCGGTGGGTGGCCACGACCTGTTCACCAAGCCGGGCGAGGAGCGCGACCAGTGACCGGCGAGGCCGTACCCGGGCCCGACGGAAAGCTGCGCTGCCCGTGGGGCCTGTCCACGGCCGACTACGTCACGTACCACGACGAGGAGTGGGGCCGTCCGGTCCACGGCGACGACGCGCTCTTCGAACGCCTCTGCCTGGAGGCCTTCCAGTCCGGCCTGTCCTGGATCACCATCCTGCGCCGCCGCGAGGGCTTCCGTGCCGCCTTCGACGACTTCAAGATCGCATCCGTGGCGGCGTACACCGACGCCGACGAGGAGCGCCTCCTCGCCGACGCCGGGATCATCCGCAACCGCGCCAAGATCGAGGCGACGCTCGCCAACGCGCGCGTGCTCGCCGACTGGCCGGCCGGTGAGCTGGACACGCTGATCTGGTCGTACGCCCCGGATCCCGCGAAGCGACCGGCCCCGCGCACGATCGCCGACGTCCCCGCGGTCACCGACCAGTCCACGGCGCTGGCGAAGGCCCTCAAGAAGCGCGGCCTGCGCTTCATCGGACCCACCACGGCGTACGCGCTGATGCAGGCGTGCGGTCTCGTCGACGACCACCTGAGCGGCTGTGTCGTCCGCGGAGCCGGCTCCGGCCGCTAGGGGCCTCTAGCGGCCGAGGTACTTCGGCTTCTCCTTGGCGATGAACGCCTGGACAGCGATTGTGTGGTCCTCCGACGCGCCCGCCCTCGCCTGGAGCTCGTCCTCCTTGCCCAGCGTCTCGCTGAGCGTGTGACCCGCGCCGTACGCCAGGGACTCCTTGAGCGCCGCGTACGCCACGGTCGGGCCCTCGGCCAGCGCACGGGCCACCGCGACGGCCTCGGCGGCCAGGTCGGCGGCGGGGACCAGCTTGTTCGCGATGCCCAGCTCGTACGCCTCCGGTGCGGAGAACGAGCGAGGGAACAGCAGCAGGTCGGCGGCGCGGCTCTGGCCGATCAGCCGGGGCAGCGTCCACGAGACCCCGGAGTCGGCGGTCAGCGCGACACCCGCGAAGGAAGTTGTGAACTTGGCGTTGTCGGCGACGACGCGGTAGTCCGCGGCGAGGGCGAAGCCGAGGCCCGCGCCTGCCGCCACGCCGTTGACCCCGGCCACGACCGGCTTGGGCATCTCGGTGAGCGCCCGCACGATGGGGTTGTAGTGCTCCCGCACGGTGTTCATGGTGCGGCCGGTGCCGTGCTCCCGGTCCTCCGCGAGCAGGGAGATGTGCTCCTTGAGGTCCTGGCCCACGCAGAAGGCGCGCCCGGACGCGGTGAGCAGTACCGCGCGTACGGCGGGATCGGCGGCGGCTGCCTGGGCCGAGTCCCGGAGAGCGACCTTGGCCTCGGTGTTCATCGCGTTCATGGCCTCGGGCCGGTTGATCGTGATCGTCGCGAGTCCGTCGCTCACCTCGTACAGCACGGAGTCGGCCATGGCAGGTCCCCTTTACGGCTCAAGAGTGGTGTTCAGGGCCAGCATGGCGGAGATCGTCGGGGGCGAACATGTGACCTGCGTCAAACAATCTTCCGCTTCGGGCCCGTGGGCGGTGGCGAAGTATCGCAGGCGGATCGCCGCTTTGAGTGGTTTTGAGAGAGCGCGTTGCGCAAGCGATGCCGACTGATGTTGGTCATCGGGTCCCGCCATGCGGGATAATGACCTGGAAGCAATGTGTTCGATGCCGGTGACACCTGGGTTGTCGGCTGCGATGAGCTGGTTTCAGGAAGGGGAACGAGCATGGCGGCCATGAAGCCGCGGACGGGCGACGGCCCGCTCGAGGTGACCAAGGAGGGGCGGGGCATCGTCATGCGCGTTCCGCTCGAAGGCGGCGGTCGGCTTGTGGTCGAGCTGACTCCGGACGAAGCCGATGCCCTCGGCGACGCCCTGAAGAAGGTCGTCGGCTGACGCGGGAAGCGCACACACTTTCACTGCCCCGGCACTCATGGTGCCGGGGCAGTGCTGTGTTCGGGGGGCTCGGTTCGCATGGCCGGGCCTGCCGGGGCGGGGCCGGTCAGCCGCGGCGGACCGCGCAGAGCAGGCCGTCGCCCACCGGCAGCAGCGAGGGCAGCAGCTCCTGGCTTTCCCGCACCGCGCGCAGCAGCTCGCGAAGTCGCACGACTTCCGCCGGCTGCGCCGCCGAGTCCACCGTCCGTCCGTCCGCGAAAACGCCCTCGAAGCACACAAGACCGCCTGGTCGCAGCAGGCGCAACGATTCAGCGAGATAGTCCAGCGACTCCATACGGTCGCCGTCGCAGAAGACGAGGTCGTAGCCGCCGTCCGCGAGCCGCGGCAGTACGTCGAGGGCGCGGCCGGGGATGAAACGCGCCCGGTTCCCGGCAAAGCCGGCCGCGCGGAAGGCCTGCTTGGCGAACTGCTGCCGGTCCGGCTCCGGATCCACCGTCGTCAGTACGCCGTCGGGCCGCATGCCCTGCAACAGATAGATCCCGGAGACCCCGGTTCCCGTACCGATTTCGGCCACCGCTTTCGCGTCAGCCGTGGCAGCAAGCAGTCGCAGCGCTGCGCCGGTGCCTGGTGACACCGAGGGGAGCCCCGACTCGCGGGCCCGGTCACGGGCCCAGCGGAGCGTGTCGTCCTCGGCGACAAAGGCGTCGGCGAACGCCCAGCTCGTCTGCCGGTTGGCGGTAATGACCCTCTCCTGTCCCCGTAGTTGGCGCGACGCTGACTGTATCCGCTGCACCGGGAACCCGCAGATGGGACCAGGCGTTATGGAAGACAGGGGGAAGCGCATGGATCAGGGCCGGAAGCAGGACCCAAATTCGCGTAAAGATTCTTATCCGGAGCTAACGGGCGAGGTGGCTATGGTAGGGGCTCCGCTGGACACCACCAGAGCCGACAGGGGAGGTGCGGCTGCACCTGCGGATCGGAGAGGAGTGCTGAGGCGCCTTCTCAGGTCAACGGGTGAGCCGAGATCCGTGACCTACATTGCTGACCGTTCCCGCTCCACCGACTCCGCAGCTACCGCGACCTTCGCATCGGATGCGGAATCGCAGGCGTGGACTCCTCCCAGCTGGGAGGAGATCGTCAGCACGCACAGCGGCCGGGTCTACCGCCTCGCCTACCGGCTGACGGGCAACCAGCACGACGCCGAGGACCTCACCCAGGAAGTCTTCGTCCGCGTCTTCCGCTCGCTTTCGACGTACACGCCCGGCACCTTTGAGGGCTGGCTGCACCGCATCACCACGAACCTCTTCCTGGACATGGTCCGCCGCAAGCAGCGCATCCGTTTCGACGCGCTCGGCGACGACGCGGCAGAGCGGCTGCCCAGCCGCGAGCCGTCTCCGCAGCAGGTCTTCAACGACACCCACTTCGACGCGGATGTGCAGCAGGCGCTGGACACCCTCGCGCCGGAGTTCCGCGCCGCCGTGGTGCTCTGTGACATCGAGGGTCTCTCGTACGAGGAGATCGCCGCGACGCTGGGCGTGAAGCTCGGCACGGTCCGCAGCCGGATCCACCGCGGCCGGTCGCATCTGCGCAAGGCCCTGCAGCACCGTTCCCCGGAGGCTCGTGCCGAGCAGCGCACGCTGGCGGGTGCGGTCGGCCTGGCAGGAGAGGGCGGACCGACGTGAGTGGCTCGAGTCCCACCCCCGCGGAGCAGCACCTGGGGGACCGGCTGGCCGCGCTGATCGACGGCGAGCTGAAACACGATGCCCGCGACCGGGTGCTGGCCCATCTGGCGACCTGTCCCAAGTGCATGGCCGAGGCCGACGCCCACCGCCGGCTGAAGAACGTCTTCGCCCAAACCGCTCCGCCGCCGCCCTCCGAAGGGCTGCTCGCGCGGCTCCAAGGGCTGCCCGCGGGACCTGGAGGTGATGACGACCGCTCGGGGGGACCTTTCGACGGGGGGCGGCTCGCCAATGGCGTCTTCAACGCACTGAATCCCTCCGCGAGGCCCGGACGCGACTCCCGCACGTCCCGGACGGAGACCTTCGGCTACGTACCGGCGGGCGCGCACGCGACCGTGCTTCCCGGCTCCGGCGGCGGCTTCCGGATCCATGACGTGGGTCGTACGGACGCGGAGCGCTCACCCTGGCTCGGCCGGAGGTTCGTCTTCGCGGCGGCCAGCGCGGTGTCTTTCGCCGCGATCGCCCTCGGCGGCGCGATTCCGCTGGACGCCTCGGTGCAGGCAGGTCCCAGGGGCGAGGGCGCGGGGAACAACGTCACACCGCTGCGCGCCGTGACCCCGACCACGGGCAGCGCCGGAGTGAACAGCGGAATGAACAACGGCGCGGGCACCAGGGCGACCCCCAGGGGCACGGAGGCCGACCGCCGGCGCAGCGGTGGCAACGGCCTGACCAGGTCGGACAACCGGCCGGTCATCGCCGCGGCGCCCAGCCTGCTGGCCCCGGCGGCGCCGCTGAACCACCCGTTTTCCGCCTCGATACTGACCGACACCTCGTCCTCCCTGTCCCCGCTGATACGTCCCACGGGCTCGGCGTTCCAGCTCGCCACTGCTCCCGGGTCCAACCCGTCCGCCACGCCTGTCCCCACCCATCTCGCCGCACCGACCCAGCCTTCTCGGCCCCTCTCGTCCCGGCGCTGACCAGGCCCCTGCACGGTGATTCGCAAACCTGGTTGAATCCTCTGAGGGGTGCCCCAGGAGGGTGCCGCAGTGGTCGGCAGTTTGCGGGGAGAGCATGGACGACGGGAAGCCCACCGGGCCGAAGGCGAAGTGGTGGAGCCGGCCCAGTGCGGGACGTACGACTCACTCCGAGCCGGAGGCGCCGGCACCGGCGCACCAGGAGACCGAGGTGACGACGGAACTGCCTCCGGTGCAGACCTCGGTGCAGGCCCCCGTGCCCGTGCCGCGGGACGTCGAGACGGCCGTCGACCCGGTGCCCGCAGCCCAGCCCGCAGCGGAACAGAGTCGGCCGCAGCCCCTGCACGAGCCCGATGTGTACAGCACCCCGCCCTACGGCGGGCCCGGGCCATGGGCGCCGGCCCCTCCCGTACAGCGGCCGATGCCGACTCCGGCGCAGGGCACACGCGTACCGCCGGCGTACTCCGCGCAGAACGGAACACCGGCCGGTGGGGGTACCGGCGGCGGATATGCGCCGCCGCCCGAGGCCCCATCACCCCAGCAGCCGCACGCCCAGCCCCAGCCGCACCCCCAGCCCCAGGAGCGGCCGCACGCCCAGCCGCAGGAGCGGCCGCAGCCGCTGCCCTCGTTGTGGCTGCAGTACGACCCGTGGAGCACACCCGGGCAGCCGCTGACCCACGTCGGTGAGCCGGTAAAGAAGAAGCGCCGACGCGGATCGCTGCTGGTCGGGGCGGTCCTGCTCGCGCTCGTCGCCGGTGTTGTCGGCGGCGGCATAGGCGCGTACATCGAGCGCAACGGCGGCATCACCAGCGTCGAACTCCCGCAGGCCGCCAAGGGCAACGGCAACCGCGCACCCGACAGCGTTGCCGGTATCGCCGCCAGCGCCCTGCCGAGCGTCGTCACCCTCCATGTCAGCGGCGGCGGCGAACAGGGCACCGGCACCGGATTCGTACTCGACCAGCAGGGCCACATCCTCACCAACAACCATGTCGTCGACCCGGCAGGCTCCTCGGGTGAGATCTCGGTCACCTTCAGCGGCGGCGAGACCGCCAGGGCGACACTCGTCGGCAAGGACAGTGGCTACGACCTCGCCGTCGTCAAGGTCTCCGGTGTCTCCGGCCTCAAGCCGCTGCCCCTCGGCAACTCCGACAACGTCCAGGTGGGTGACCCGGTCGTCGCCATCGGCGCGCCGTTCGATCTCCAGAACACCGTGACCTCCGGCATCATCAGCGCCAAGGAGCGCCCCATCACCGCGGGCGGCGAGAAGGGCGACGGCAGTGATGTCAGCTATGTCGACGCGCTGCAGACCGACGCCCCGATAAACCCCGGCAACTCCGGTGGCCCGCTGGTGGACACCAAGGCCCGTGTCATCGGCATCAACAGCGCGATCCGGGCCGCGGACAGCGGCACGGACACCCAAGGAGGCCAGGCCGGCTCGATCGGACTCGGCTTCGCGATCCCCATCAACCAGGGCAAGCGCGTCGCCGAAGAGCTGATCAACACCGGTAAGGCCACCCACCCGGTGATCGGCGTCAGCCTCGACATGAAGTACACCGGCGACGGCGCACGCGTCGGCGACAAGGGCAAGGACGGCTCCGCGTCGGTCATCAAGAACGGCCCCGGCGCCAAGGCGGGCATCAAGGCGGGCGACATCATCACCAAGATCGACGGCCAGCGGGTGCACAGCGGCGAGGAGCTGATCGTCAAGATCCGCGCCCACCGCCCCGGTGACCGGCTGGAGCTGGCGGTGGTTCGCGCCGGCCGTGAACGGAAGATGACGCTGACACTCGGCTCCGCGGCCGGCACATGACGGCCGGTCGAACGGCCGCCGGACGGCTCGGCGCAGGGCCCATCGGAAGGTACCGCGGAGACAGTTTCGGCGGGTACCGTGGATCGGGCCCGGACCCCATCCGACCTGGCGGGCCGCAGAGAACACGAGGAGCAGCAGGGTGTTCAACGACATAGGCGCACTGGAGCTGGTGGCGCTCGTGGTGCTCGCCGTGCTCATCTTCGGCCCCGACAAGCTGCCGAAGGTCATCCAGGACGCCTCACGGTTCATCCGGAAGGTCCGCGAGTTCTCCGAAAGCGCAAAGCAGGACATTCGTAGCGAACTGGGGCCGGAGTTCAAGGACTTCGAGTTCGAGGACCTCAATCCCAAGACGTTCATCCGCAAGCAGCTGGACGAGAACGAGGATCTGAAGGACCTCAAGGACCTGCGCAGCAGCTTCGACCTCAAGAAGGAGATCAACGAGGTCGCGGACGCGGTGCACGGCAACGAATCCGCGGCCTCGGTCCCGGCCGCCGTCAACGGCTCGCCCGGCACCCCCGACCTGCTCAAGAAGCGCGAAAACGTCGATCGGGACGAGCGACCGCCCTTCGACGCAGACGCGACCTGAGTACCGTCAATCCCTGCGAGCCGGGACAGGGTGGTTATTCTCCATCTGTCCGGACGTGAGGACGCCCGAGGGGGGCGGGTCCGCTCCGGGCCTCGGAGACAGAGGAGGCGGCCGGGTAGATGGAGACGACAAGTCGGCTAGCGGCGCAAGGAACGGTCAGCGATTCTCCTGCGCCCGGCGGGGAGAACCCGCTCACGACGCAGCGGGTGACAGCGGCTCAGCGTGTGGTCGACGGATTTCTGCGTGCGACCTTCCCCTGGTACGGACTGGACGAGGCCTTCACCGGCCCGCGCCGGCTGATGCAGGTGGGTACCGCGGCGGACGGCACGGTCCAGCACGGCTCAATGGGCCACGGCGACGAGCCGTCGATACGGTCGGACGCCGGCGGCCCGGACAAGGAGCGCTTCGCGGTCGTCGTCACCGTGGCTGCCAGCCCGGTACGGCACACCGGCGACGGCACGGGCGTACTGGACGCCACCACGGTCTCCTCCGCGGCCTGGCTGGCCGGCTCGGGGCTCCTGGCCCACACCTGGCCCGGTCAGCTCGACCACTCGCTGCGCGACAACTGGCTGGACCAGCAGACCGAGACCGCCTTCGAGCTCGCCGACGATCTGGCGGGACCGGCCTGGTTGATGCTCTCGCTGCCCGTCGACGGCGTGCCGACGCCCTTCCACTACCGCGAGTCGGAGTTCGGCTGGGTGCTCGCCGGCTCGACCGGGGCCGGGGTGCACGTCGGCGCGTACGGGCGCGGCATGAGTGCGTACGGGCTGGGCTTCTCGGCGGTCCAGAACCTCGGCGCGTACGTCTAGAGCGTCGGGCTGGAGCGTCGGGCTGGAAGGTCGGGCCCACGACGAAGGGGCGCTGCTCATGAGCGGCGCCCCTTCGCGCTGCGCGCACCGTGCGGGCCGGTGGCCGGGTTGTGGCGCATTCGTTCCGCTGAGCGGAACGAATGCTCACGACCTTCCTCAGAACTTATTGCGCGGGGTGATCCCCAGCGACATGCCCGACAGCCCGCGCGCGCGTCCGCCGAGCTTCCCCGCGATCGTGCGCAGCGCGGCGCCCGCCGGTGAGTCCGGGTCGGTGATCACGACGGGCTTGCCCTCGTCGCCGCCCTCCCGCAGCCGTACGTCGATCGGGATGGAGCCCAGCACCGGCACATTGGCGCCGGTCGTCTTCGTCAGGCCCTCGGCGACCCGCTGGCCGCCGCCGCTGCCGAAGACGTCGACCATCTCGTCGCAGTGCGGGCACGGCAGGCCCGACATGTTCTCGACGACGCCCACGATCTTCTGGTGGGTCTGTACGGCGATCGAGCCGGCCCGCTCGGCGACCTCGGCCGCGGCCTGCTGCGGGGTGGTCACCACGAGGATCTCGGCGTTCGGCACCAGCTGCGCCACCGAGATGGCGATGTCACCGGTCCCCGGCGGCAGGTCGAGCAGCAGCACGTCCAGGTCGCCCCAGTACACATCCGCGAGGAACTGCTGCAGTGCACGGTGCAGCATCGGGCCGCGCCACACCACCGGCGCGTTGCCCGGGGTGAACATACCGATCGAGATGACCTTCACGCCGTTCGCCGACGGCGGCATGATCATGTTCTCGACCTGGGTCGGACGGCCGTCCACACCCAGCATCCGCGGCACGCTGTGTCCGTAGATGTCGGCGTCGACGACACCGACCTTCAGTCCGTCGGCGGCCATCGCCGCCGCCAGGTTCACGGTGACGGAGGACTTGCCGACGCCGCCCTTGCCCGACGCCACCGCGTACACCCTGGTCAGCGAGCCGGGCTGGGCGAAGGGCACCTCGCGCTCGGCGGTGCCGCCGCGCAGCGAGCTCGTGAGCTCCTTCCGCTGCTCGTCGCTCATCACATCCAGCGTGACGTCGACGCGCGTGACGCCCTCGAGGCGCGCGACCGCGTCGGTCACATTCTTGGTGATCGTCTCGCGCATTGGACAGCCGGAGACGGTGAGATACACCGTGACGGCAACCGTGCCGTCCGCCCCGATCCCGACCGATTTGACCATGCCGAGTTCGGTGATCGGTCGGTTGATCTCAGGGTCGTTCACCGTCGCCAGTGCTTCAAGCACCGCGTCTTCCGTAGCCATAAGGACGATGGTACGGCGCCGACTCCCACCCCCGGAAAGAGCGTTCAGCGGTCGCCTTCGTCACTCTCGCGCGCGGGCTCGTGCGGGAATAGGCGCCGCTCGTCCAGATCCTTGATCAGATCCTGGAATTCGGAGCGGATCCAGTCGCGGGTGGCGACCTCGCCGAGCCCCATCCGCAGCGCCGCGATCTCCCGTGTGAGGTATTCGGTGTCCGCGATCGACCGCTCGTTCTGCTTGCGCTCCTGCTCACGAGTGACCCGGTCCCGGTCGTCCTGCCGGTTCTGCGCCAGCAGGATCAGCGGGGCCGCGTACGAGGCCTGGAGCGACAGCATCAGCGTCAGAAAGATGAACGGGTACGGGTCGAAACGCAGATCCCCGGGCGCGGAGATGTTCCAGACGACCCACATGATGATGATCAGCGTCATCCAGACCAGGAACCGGCCGGTCCCCAGGAAACGCGCGATCCGCTCCGAGAACCGGCCGAAGGCCTCGGGGTCGTACTCCGGCAGCAGACTGCGCCGTGGCGCGCGGGGCTGATCGAGCCGGACCCGGTGGCGCGGCGCCGCACTCGCCCCGGCGGGCATGCGCTCCTTCTGCTCGCTGCGATCGGTCAGCCCGTCGCTGCCGCTACCCATGGGCGGACTCCTCGTGGGCGGCCTCCTCGAACTCCGTCTCCCGCCAGTCGTCCGGCAGCAGATGGTCGAGTACGTCGTCGACGGTCACCGCCCCCAGCAGCGAACCGCTCTCGTCGACGACCGGCGCCGCCACCATGTTGTACGCGGCGAGATAGCTGGTCACCGCGGGCAGCGCGGTGCCCGGCGCGAGCGGCGGCAGATCGCTCTCCACGATCGAGCTGACCAGCGTGAACGGCGGGTCCCGCAGCAGCCGCTGGAAATGCACCGTGCCCAGGTACTTGCCGGTCGGCGTCTCGTCCGGCGGCCGGCAGACGTACACCTGCGCGGCGAGCGCGGGGGACAGGTCCTGCTGGCGTACGCGCGCCAAGGCGTCCGCGACCGTCGCGTCCGGACGCAGCACGATCGGCTCGGTGGTCATCAGGCCGCCCGCCGTCCGCTCCTCGTACGACAGCAGCCGCCGTACGTCCGCCGCGTCGTCGGGCCGCATCAGCGCCAGCAGCCGCTCCTTGTCCTCCTCCGGCAGCTCGGACAGCAGGTCGGCCGCGTCGTCCGGGTCCATGGCCTCCAGGACGTCCGCCGCGCGCTCCTCCTTGAGCTTGCCGAGGATCTCCACCTGGTCGTCGTCCGGCAGCTCCTCCAGTACGTCCGCGAGCCGGTCGTCGTCGAGGGCCGCGGCCACCTCGGCGCGCCGCTTCGGCGAGAGGTGGTGCAGCACATTGGCGAGGTCGGCGGGGCGCAGCTGCTCGAAGGTCGCGAGCAGGCTCTCGGCGCCCTGCCCGTGCTCCTCCAGCGAGAAGCCGGTGACCGCCGACCACTCGACGGTCAGCGTCTCGCCCTTGCGGCGCAGCGCCCCTGGCTTGCCCTTCCGTACGAAGACCTTGTCGATCTCCCAGTCACGACGGGCCGGCAGCTGCTGGATCGAGACATCGAGGACCGTGGCCTCCTCGCCGCTCTCCACCAGTCGCACGCGCCGGTCCAGCAGCTCGCCGAGCACCAGCCGCTCGGTCGGGCGCTGCTCGAAGCGCCGCATGTTGAGTACGCCCGTGGTGATGACCTGGCCCGACTCGACGCCGGTGACCCGGGTCATCGGGAGGAAGATCCGGCGGCGGCTGAGCACCTCGACGACCATGCCGAGCAGCCGCGGCGGACGGCGGCCGACGCGCAGCATCGCCACCAGATCGCGGACGCGGCCCACCTGGTCGCCCTGGGGGTCGAAGACGGGCACGCCGGCGAGGTGCGAGACAAAGATCCGAGGGGCGCCTGCTGCCATGTTGCGCGCCTCCTTTTTGCCCGCGAATGCTGCCGTTCAGGGGCTTCAGGCTAGCCCGTGCCGTTCCGTGGCGCCCTGGCTGGCGTCCGTACGGCTCTCTGAGGATCGATGTGCTCAGCACAGGTACGCTGCGGTCTGCCAGCCATGACTCACGACTCGCAGATGAGAGGCAGTGCGCTTGTGACTCCCGTCCCTCTGGCCGCCCGAGCCCGCCGGGCCGCGCTCTCGGTGGCGCTCTGCGCCGGGCTGACCGCGGCGCTCACGGCATGCAGCGGCGAGGATCCGGACGCGGGGACCAACGGCGTCGGGAAGCTGTCCGCGACCGAGATCGAGACGAAGGCACGCGACGCCTCGCACGCGGCGGCGTCGGTACGGCTCTCCGGCACGCTGGTCAGCAAGGGCGGCACGTACAAGCTGAACATGCGGCTCAAGCACGACGGCGGCACCGGCTCCGTCACTTCGAAGGACAACACCTTCGAACTGCTGCGGGTCGGCGACGCGCTCTTCCTGAAGGCCGACGCGGGCTTCTGGAGCCATGCGGACGCCAAGGACAAGGAGAAGCCGGGCAAGACCGACACGGAGGCGGCGGGCAAGCTCGACGACATGTACGTGAAGGTGCCGGAGGGCGACCCGGCGTACAAGCAGTTCCGCGTCTTCACGGACATGGATGTGCTGCTCGAGGGCTTGCTGGGGATGCAGGGCAAGCTCGGCAAGGGCGACCGGACCGAGGTGGGCGGTGTACGAACCATCAAGGTCATCGGCGGCGAGGGCGAGGGCGGCACGCTGGATGTCTCGCTGGAGGGCAAGCCGTATCCGCTGCAGTTCGCACGGGCGGGCGGCGCGGGTGTGCTGACGCTGGCGGACTGGGACAAGGACTTCACGCTGGCGGCGCCGCAGAAGGACGAGATGGTCGACTACGGCGGCCAGCTGCCGAAGACCAGCGACTAGCTGTTTCCCGGGGTTCCGCCCCGGACCGGTCCTCAATCGCCGGACGGGCTGGATTTTCCAGCCCGTCCTAGCCGCGCTTCTTCTTGCGCTTCAGGAGCAGATGCGGCAAAGCCGCCGGCGCAGGCTGACGCGTCGTCGCCGACGTCGGCAGCGGTACGGCCGCCCCCGAAGTGTCCGGCAGGTCCGTGATCGCGTCCTGCGGCTCGAGGCGCAGCACCCGGCACTCGCGGGCCCAGCGCTCCGTCATCTGTTCCGCATCCGGCGCGTTCAGGCGCTTGCCCTTGAGTTCGGCGACGGCCCCCTCCCACTCCTCGGAGTGCGGGACGAGTTCGCTCACCGACGCCGTCCAGACGACCAGCCGGCCGCCCTTGTCCTTGCTGCGGACGGTGACCTCGGCGGTTCCGCCGGCCGCCAGCTGCGGCAGTGGCTGCTCGCCGGGGCCGTCGCCGACGATATGCGCGGCGCCTTCGTGCCACACATGCCACAGCGCCCGTTGGGGGCCCTCGCCGTGCACCCAGATGAGGCCGGACTTCTTGGTGGCCTCCTCGACGAGCGCCTGGCCGAGCAGTGGGGTCTCCCCAGCGAAGCGAGCGGAACTGTCTGTCATGCCCGCAGCCTATCTACAGCCAGCCGTTGCGCTTCAGGGTGCGGTGGATCGCAAGACAGACGCCGATGATGCCGGTGAGCACCATGGGGTAGCCGTACCTCCAGTGCAGCTCGGGCATGTGGTCGAAGTTCATGCCGTACACGCCGCACACCGCCGTCGGCACGGCGATGATCGCCGCCCAGGAGGTGATCTTGCGCATGTCCTCGTTCTGCGCGACCGTCGCCTGCGCCAGATTCGCCTGGAGGATGGAGTTCAGCAGCTCGTCGAAGCCGATGACCTCCTCCTGTACCCGGGCGAGGTGGTCGGCGACATCGCGGAAGTACTTCTGGATGTCCGGGTCGACCAGCCGCATCGGACGCTCGCTCAGCAGCTGCATCGGCCGCAGCAGCGGGGACACGGCCCGCTTGAACTCCAGCACCTCGCGCTTGAGCTGGTAGATCCGGCCGGCGTCGCTGCCGCGCGGGCTGCCTTTCGCGGGCGCGGAGAAGACATCGATCTCCACCTCGTCGATGTCGTCCTGCACGGCCGCGGCCACCGCGATGTACCCGTCGACCACATGGTCGGCGATGGAGTGCAGCACCGCGGACGGCCCTTTGGCGAGCAGCTCGGTGTCCTCCTCGAGCCGGTGCCGGAGTGCCCGCAGCGAGCCCTTGCCGCCGTGCCGCACCGTGATGACGAAGTCCCGGCCGGTGAAGCACATCACCTCGCCGGTCTCGACGACCTCGCTGGTCGCGGTGAGCTCGGCGTGCTCGACGTAGTGGATCGTCTTGAAGACGGTGAACAGTGTGTCGTCGTACCGTTCCAGCTTGGGCCGCTGGTGGGCGTGGACGGCGTCCTCGACGGCCAGCGGGTGCAGCCCGAACTCCGCTGCGATACCGGCGAATTCGGCCTCCGTCGGCTCATGCAGCCCGATCCATGCGAAGCCGCCGCTGTCACGCACCCGCAGCATGGCCTCGTGCGGCGTCTGGCAGGTCGCGTTCTCCAGCCGCTTTCCGTCGCGGTAGACCGCGCAGTCGACGACTGCGCTGGAGGCGGACGGATCGCGAGTGGTGTCGTACGTGCTGTACGGGGCATTGCTCTTGCGCAGGGACGGACGGACCGCTGCACGCAGGTCACGGATCATCGACATGGCTGGCTCCTTCACGGAGAGGCCGTCGGCGAGTGGCGTGGCACAGCCCGGAATGGGGACGTGATGCATACGTCCGCAAAGCGGGCGGCACCGCGGGATCGCGGTGACGGCGTTCGCTACAGACAGGCAAAAACGAAGTGCTCTTCCGTCGTGCGAAATGCCGTGGGCCCCGTGCGGGAAGGCCTCAGATCACAGAGGAATGGTGCCGTGCGGAAGAGCGGTTGGTACTGACCGGTCGACTTCGATCCACCGCAGCCCCACCTCCTCCGGCCGGTCCCCCGTAGGGGATGATGTGTCGTCGGGACTTGAGAGCAACGCTTCTGCGTGCCGTCCCGACCAGCGGCCAAGACTATCAGCCGACTGGGGGCCAATCCCTTCGTTTGCCCATTCCTTACGCGCTTTATGCTCGCGACATGGAAGAAGTTCTTGCTCTGGTCGAGGCCAGGCTGCGTACGGCACTTGGCGAACCGGACGCGCGCGCCGCGGTGACATTCCTCGGTACGGACCGCATCGAGGTACTCCGCTTCCTGGACCGGGACGGTGACGGGGCCATCGTGCGCTACGCCACCCTCGGCATGTCCGCGCATCCGATGACGGACCCCACCGCGGCCCTTGCCGACCCGGTGAAGGGCCCGCGCGCGGAGCTGGTCCTGTCCGTACGGGCCGGGGTCGCCGACACCGACAAGGTGCTCCGTACGCTCGCTGTACTGGCCGCGTCACCACAGGTCGAGGGCGTGGTCGTGGCACCGGGCGCCTCGCTGGACGTCGGTGATCCGCTCTGGCCGTCCGCACCGTTCAGCTCGGTGCTCGTCGCGGAGCCGGGCGGTCTGGTGGCGGACCTGGAGCTGGACGAGCCGATGGATCCGGTGCAGTTCCTGCCGTTGTTGCCGATGACGTCCAACGAGGCCGCGTGGAAGCGGGTGCACGGCGCGCAGGAACTCCAGGAGCGGTGGCTGACGCACGGCACGGACCTGCGCGATCCGCTGCGCAGGTCCGTAACTCTCGACTGAGGCCAGGCTAGTTGGCGAAGGCCGTCACGCCGTCCTGGGTGGCGTGGACGGGCTGGAGCTGCTCCGCCTCGCGGCTCAGCGAGGCGCGCCGTACCCGGACGATGCCCGCGCCGATCACGGCGGCGACCGCCGCGACCACGAACGGGATGTGGATGTTGCTCCACTCCTCGATCTTCGGCGCGAAGTAGGGCGCGGCGGCCGCGGCGAACCAGCGGACGAAGTTGTAGCCCGCGCTGGCCACCGGCCGCGGCGCGTCCGAGACGCCCAGCGCCAGCTCGGTGAACACGGTGTTGTTCAGGCCGATGAAGGCGCCGGAGACGACCGTCCCGACGACGGCCACGGTGTGGTTCCCGTATCCGATGACCAGCAGGTCGACGGCGAGCAGCAGCAGCGAGCCGCCGAGCACCTTGAGCGACCCGAAGCGCGCCTGCAGCCGCGGCGCCACCAGTACGGAGAAGACCGCGAGCAGCACACCCCAGGCGAAGAAGAGCGCGCCCGACGTGTACGGCGTCATGTTCAGCATGAACGGCGTGAAGGCCAGCACGGTGAAGAACGCGTAGTTGTAGAAGAAGGCCGAGGCGGCTGCGGAGGCCAGGCCGCCGTGTCCGAGTGCCTTCACCGGGTCGAGCAGGGAAGTCTTGCGCGCGGGCTTCGGCTGCTCCTTGAGGAAGGCGGTGATGCACAGGAAGCCGATCGCCATCAGGGCTGCGGTGCCGAAGAAGGGGTACCGCCAACTGGCGTTGCCGAGCAGCGCGCCGAGCAGTGGTCCACATGCCATGCCGAGGCCGAGCGCCGACTCGTAGAGCAGGATCGCCGCGGCGCTCCCGCCGGCCGCCGCGCCGACGATGACGGCGAGCGAGGTCGAGACGAACAGTGCGTTGCCAAGGCCCCAGCCGGCCCGGAAGCCGACGAGTTCGCCGACGGAGCCGGAGGTGCCGGAGAGCGCGGCGAAGACGATGACGAGCGCGAGCCCGGCGAGCAAGGTCTTCCTGCCGCCGATACGGCTGGAGACGAAGCCGGTGACGAGCATCGCGACCGCGGTGATCAGGAAGTACGAGGTGAACAGCAGCGAGACCTGACTGGGCGTCGCGTCCAGGCCCTTGGCGATGGACGGCAGGATCGGGTCCACCAGGCCGATCCCCATGAAGGCGACGACGGACGCGCCGGCCGTGGCCCAGACGGCCTTCGGCTGACGCAGGATGCTGGTGGCTCCCTCGTCGAACGGATCCTCTCCGCGCATGGACGACTCCTCTGTTTCTCTGCTTCTCCGACGGATCGTTGCGATATACAAACAATAAATTAGAGAGCCTAATGAATGCAAGCTACATCTACTTTTGGCTGATGAGGGCACACGCCGGACGGGTGATCGTCCTTGACGCGGCGACGGCCGGAGAGGACCGTTGGGCGCTATGAGGGGCGAACCCAGTTGCCCGAAGTGCGGTGGCCGGGTGAGGGCGCCCGGTCTCTTTGCCGACTCGTGGCAGTGCGATGTGCACGGAGCCGTGCACCCGCTGCAGCCGGTGATCCCGCCAAGCGTCGAGGCCCTCGGTGTGGTCGTGCACCGCTCGAAAGTCCCCGTGTGGATGCCCTGGCCGCTGCCCGTCGGCTGGCTCTTCACCGGTGTCGCGTACGCGGGGGACGACCGCAGTGGAGGCCGCGCCACGGCCGTGGCCTGCTCGGGGCCCGGCCCGCTCGGCGGAATCGGTGAGCTGCTGCTGGTCGCCGAGGAACTGGGCGTCGGCCTCGGTGCGCGCTACGCCGGGATCGACGGACCCGATCCGGGCCCGCACATCTGCGTCGACAAACCACCGCAGGCCAAGCTCCTCGCCGCCGGCCGCCCCACCCCCCTGTGGCATGTGCCCGACGCTCCCGAGGACCGCGCGGTGTTCGCGGGCGAGGCGCGCGGGCTGTGGCTGTGGGCGATCGTCTGGCCGGAGCAGTCCGGGCTGCTGATGTACGACGAGCTGGTGCTGACGGATCTGCGGGACTTGGGCGCCGAGATGGAACTGCTGCCCTGCGGGGCGCTGTCGCCGCGGCTTCTCTCGTAGTCAGCTCTCGTAGTCCGCTCTTGTGCTCCGCTCTCCTGGGCCGCGGGCGGCTCTGCCGTGAACCAGGGCTGTTCGGATCCCCGATACACTTGACCGTCCCCCTGTCCGTCTGCCGTCCCTGGAGTCACGCGTCGTGCGCATCGATCTGCACACCCACTCCACGGCATCGGACGGTACGGACACCCCCGCCGAGCTGGTGCGCAACGCCGCCGCGGCCGGGCTGGACGTCGTCGCACTCACCGACCACGACTCCACGCGTGGTCACGCCGAGGCGATCGCCGCGCTCCCGGAGAGCGTGACTCTGGTCACTGGCGCCGAACTCTCCTGCCGTATCGACGGCGTGAGCCTGCACCTGCTCGCGTACCTCTTCGACGCCGACGAACCCGAGCTGCTGCGCGAGCGTGAGCTCGTACGGGACGACCGGGTGCCGCGCGCCCGGGCGATGGTGGCCAAGCTCCAGGAGCTGGGCGTTCCCATCGAGTGGTCCCAGGTGGCCCGTATCGCCGGAGACGGCTCGGTCGGCCGCCCGCACATCGCCTCCGCGCTCGTTGAACTCGGCGTCGTACCCACGGTCTCCGACGCCTTCACGCCCGAGTGGATCGCCGACGGCGGCCGTGCGCACATCACCAAGCACGAACTCGATCCCTTCACGGCGGTCCGCCTGGTCAAGGCCGCCGGTGGTGTCACCGTTTTCGCGCACCCGCTCGCCGTCCAGCGCGGTCGTACGGTGCCCGAGTCCGCAATAGCCGAACTCGCCGCGTGCGGCCTCGACGGCATCGAGGTCGACCACATGGACCATGACGCGCCGACGCGTGTCCGGCTGCGCGGCCTCGCCGCCGACCTGGGGCTGCTGGCCACTGGATCCAGCGACTACCACGGCAGCCGCAAGACCTGTGTGCTCGGCGAGTACACCACCGACCCGGAGATCTACGGCGAGATCACGCGCCGCGCGACCGGCGCCTTCCCGGTGCCGGGCGCCGGCGGAAGCCGCTCGTAGCTCCTCGACCGCAACCTTCTGTACGACCCCTCTTCGCGCTAGGCCCTCACTGTGTTCGACGCTGCCATTTTCGGCTCTCTCTTCCTCACCCTTTTTGTGATCATGGATCCCCCGGGGATCACTCCGATCTTTCTCGCGCTCACCTCGGGCCGCCCTGCCAAGGTGCAGCGCCGCATGGCCTGGCAGGCGGTGGCCGTCGCCTTCGGCGTGATCACCGTCTTCGGCATTCTCGGTCAGCAGATCCTGGACTATCTGCATGTCTCCGTGCCCGCGCTGATGATCGCGGGCGGTCTGCTCCTGCTGCTCATCGCGCTCGACCTGCTGACCGGCAAGACCGACGAGCCCAAGCAGACCAAGGACGTCAATGTCGCGCTGGTGCCGCTGGGCATGCCGCTGCTGGCCGGTCCCGGTGCGATCGTTTCGGTGATCCTGGCCGTGCAGCACGCGGACGGCGTCACGCAGCAGGTGTCGGTATGGGCGGCGATCGTCGCGATGCATGTGGTGCTCTGGCTGACGATGCGCTACTCGCTGCTGATCATCCGCCTGATCAAGGACGGCGGTGTGGTGCTGGTGACCCGACTCGCGGGCATGATGCTCTCCGCGATCGCCGTGCAGCAGATCATCAACGGCATCACCCAGGTCATCCAGGGAGCCTGAGCGCCTGGCGCCGAACGTACTGCGCCCCCGTACGGATCATCCTTACGGGGGCGCAGTGCGTCACATCACAACGTCGTCAAGCTGTTACGAGGCCGTGGAATCGGCCGGTCGGATATAGATGCGCTGGCCGATCGAAGCGGCCTGCTGCACGATCCTGTTGACGGAGGCGGCGTCTACGACGGTGCTGTCCACGGCGGTGCCGTCGACGTCGTCGAGTCGCATGATCTCGAAGCGCATGGCTTCTCCCTTCGTCTGATCCTCCTGCTGGAGAACTGATGGCGACGGATGTCCGTCTGTGTTCTGTACGTGTTCAACGGTATGCACCCTGCAAACATTCCCTACGCTAAGGAAATTTTTTGGATGCCTAACTACTGGCGAGTAGTGGCTCGGCCACGGAGAATGAGCACCGTATGAATGAGCACCGTGCAGATGACGCAGAGACCACTGACATCAGGGCCCGCCTGGAGCGCACCAATGAGCTCCTGCAGCGGATGCTCGCCGAGGTCGCGAAGACCCCTTCTACCCATGCCATCTTCGTTGACGCAGGTTACGTCTATGCTGCGGCCGGGTTGCTTGTCGCGGGCACCGAGGACCGGCGTTCCTTCGACCTGGACGCGGAGGGGCTGATCGAGGCCTTCATCGACAAGGCCCGCACGATCTTCGCGGACAGCAGGCTGCTGCGGGTCTACTGGTACGACGGGGCCCGGCGCCGTATCCACACCCCCGAGCAGCAGTCCATAGCGGAGCTGCCCGATGTCAAGGTGCGCCTCGGCAACCTCAACGCGAACAACCAGCAGAAGGGCGTCGACTCACTCATACGCACGGATCTGGAGTCGCTCGCCCGGCACCGCGCGATCAGCGACGCGGCGCTCGTCGGTGGTGACGAGGACCTGGTCTCGGCGGTCGAGGCGGCCCAGGGGTACGGGGCGCGGGTGCATCTGTGGGGCATCGAGGCTTCGGAGGGGCGCAATCAGGCGGAGCCGCTGCTGTGGGAGGTGGACAGCCAGCGGACGTTCGACCTGGACTTCTGCCGGCCGTACATCACGCGCCGCCCGGTCACGACGTACGAGAACGAGGGCGCGCCGCCGCCGTCGCGGGACGAGGTGCGCTTCGTGGGCGCGCAGATCGCGGCGACATGGCTGGCGGAACGGGGCCGGGAGGCGATGGCGGAGCTGCTGCCGGGTCACCCGTATCTGCCGGGCCCGGTGGACCAGGACCTGCTGATCGAGGCGGAGAGGGTGCTGCAGCGGTCGCTGCGGGGGCATGCGGTGCTGCGGCGGGCGCTGCGGGACGGTTTCTGGCAGCACCTTCAGGCTCAGTACTGATCCCAGAAGCCGGCGATGGCTGCGGCTGTCTCGAGGGGGCGGTCGGTGTTCGGTGAGTGCTCGGCGCCCGTGATGACCGTCCGGTGGGCGCCCAGGCGCTGCGCCATCGCGTCGAGAAGTGGCACGGGCCAGGTGTCGTCCCGTTCGCCGGACATCACATGCTTGGGCAGCGGCTGTACGGCGGCGAGCTCGGCGACCCTGTCCGGTTCGACGGTCAGCAGGCGGCCGGTGGCGATCAGTTGGGCCGGGTTGTGGCGCAGCCAGCGGCGGCGGAGTTCCTCGCCGTCGGTCTCGGCGTCCTCCGGCGGATCGAGCGCCTTCATCGCTTCCCAGACCTGGTCCATCCCCATCACCGAGAGAGCGTCGCTCAGCAGCTTGACCTTCTGCTGCTGGGCCGGGGTGATCTGGGCTGGGCCGGAGGACAGGAGCGTGAGTGTGGTGAACGGGGCGGCGTCGAGGATCACGGCGGCGCGCGCGATCTGACCGCCGAGGGAGTGCCCGAGGAGATGCACGGGTCCGCCGACGGCTTCGGCCTGGGCGAGTACGTCCTGGGCCAACTCGCCCTGCGCGTACGCCTGTTGGTCGTCGGATCCATCGGTCTCGTACTGACCGCGTCCGTCGACGGCGACACTGCGGTAGCCGGCCTCGGCAAGTGGCTCCAGCAGCGCGATGAAGTCCTCCTTGCTCCCGGTGAACCCGGGCAGGAGCAGGGCGGTGCCCAAGACGTCGCCGACGGGCTGCGCGTCGAGCACGGCGAAGGTGCCGCGTGCGGTGGCGAGCGCGCGGTGGCGGGCGCAGGGGGGCGGGGTGAAGGTGGGCGGCCGGCTCATGCGACGAGGCTAACGGGGGCGGGGCGGTTGCGGCGCTCCGGGCACGGGTTACGCGGTTGTTCCAAGACGCCGATGGCCCGGCTCCCATAGTGGGGGCCGGGCCATCGGGGCTGCTGGTGCGTCAGCTTTCGGGCTGGGCAGCCTTCGTCGTGCGGGTGCGGCGGCGCGGCTTGGGCTCCGCCTCGACCTCGGTCGCCACTGCCTCGACCGTGTCCACGGCCTTCGCAGCGCGCGTCCGGCGGCGGGGCTTCGCCTCGGCATCCGTGCCGACAGCCTCGACCGTGTCGACGGCCTTGGCCACGCGCGTGCGGCGGCGGGGCTTGGTCTCCGGCTCGGCCTCGACCTCGGTCGCCACTGCCTCGACGGTGTCGACCGCCTTCGCGGCACGGGTACGGCGACGGGGCTTGGGCTCCGCCTCGACCTCGGCCGCCACTGCCCCGACCGTGTCCACGGCCTTCGCGGCACGGGTACGGCGACGCGGCTTGGTCTCCGGCTCGGCCTCGACCTCGGTAGCGACCTCAGCCGCCTCGACCGTGTCGACCGCCTTCGTGGCACGCGTCCGGCGACGAGGCTTCGGCTCCTCCGTGACCTCGACATCGGTGAACTCGACGGTCTCCACGACAGCTGTCGCCTCGGCCGCGGCCGGTGCTCCCACTCGGGTGCGGCGACGACGGCGCGGGGTACGCGGCTCCGTCGAAGGCTCCGCGGACTCCGGCGCGGCCGTGTCCGTCACCGTCGTCGTCGGCTCGACGCCGTCCGGTGTCGACCCGCCGCGTGTGCGGCGGCGCTGGCGCGGCGTGCGGGTACGGGCAGGTCGCTCCTCGCGAGCCGGGGCCGACGACGCCGACTTGCGGCCGCGGCCGCCGGTCTCGCCCAGGTCCTCGACCTCCTCGGCGCGCAGACCCGCACGGGTCCGCTCGGCACGGGGCAGTACGCCCTTCGTGCCGGCCGGGATGTTCAGCTGCTCGTACAGGTGCGGCGACGTGGAGTACGTCTCGACCGGGTCGGGGAAGTTCAGGTCCAGCGCCTTGTTGATCAGCTGCCAGCGCGGGATGTCGTCCCAGTCGACCAGCGTGATCGCGATGCCCTTGGCGCCCGCGCGGCCGGTGCGGCCGACGCGGTGGAGGAACGTCTTCTCGTCCTCGGGCGACTGGTAATTGATGACGTGCGTGACGCCTTCGACGTCGATACCACGCGCCGCGACGTCCGTGCAGACGAGGACGTCGACCTTGCCGTTGCGGAAGGCCCGCAGCGCCTGCTCACGCGCGCCCTGGCCCAGGTCGCCGTGGACCGCGCCGGAGGCGAAGCCGCGACGCTCGAGCTGCTCGGCGATGTCCGCCGCAGTCCGCTTCGTACGGCAGAAGATCATCGCGAGCCCGCGGCCTTCGGCCTGCAGTATGCGCGAGACCAGCTCCGGCTTGTCCATGGAGTGGGCCCGGAAGACGTGCTGGGCGGTGTTGGCGACGGTCGCGCCCTCGTCGTCCGGCGAGGTGGCGCGGATATGCGTCGGCTGCGACATATAGCGACGGGCGAGGCCGATGACCGCACCCGGCATGGTCGCCGAGAACAGCATGGTCTGGCGCTTGGCCGGCAGCATGTTGATGATCTTCTCGACGTCGGGCAGGAAGCCCAGGTCGAGCATCTCGTCGGCCTCGTCGAGGACGAGCGCGCGCACATGTGAGAGGTCGAGCTTGCGCTGGCCGGCCAGGTCGAGCAGGCGGCCGGGGGTGCCGACGATCACATCGACGCCCCTGCGGAGCGCTTCGACCTGGGGCTCGTACGCACGGCCGCCGTAGATCGCGAGAACGCGGACGTTACGGACCTTGCCGGCGGTCAGCAGGTCATTGGTGACCTGCTGGCACAGCTCGCGGGTGGGGACGACCACCAGCGCCTGCGGGGCGTCGGTCAGCTGCTCGGGCTGCGCCCGGCCGGCCTCGACGTCCGCGGGGACGGTGACACGCTCCAGCAGCGGCAGACCGAAACCGAGCGTCTTGCCGGTGCCGGTCTTGGCCTGGCCGATGACATCGGTGCCGGAGAGCGCGACGGGGAGCGTCATCTCCTGGATGGGGAACGGGGTAAGGATGCCGACGGCTTCGAGGGCCTCGGCGGTCTCGGGAAGGATCCCAAGATCCCGGAAAGTCGTGGGCTGCGTAGTCAGGGTGTTGCCTCTTCTGTGAGACGCGGCATGAGGCGAACGAATGGGGGTCGTACCGCACCTGGGTACTGGGCCGGCCGTGGATTGGCCGGATGGCGCGGGACCACTGCCTTCGCTCGAGCGCTCGTGCCGCTGAGGGGGCCCCTCATCTGCGGTCGTACGCAACTGTGCGCACGGTCCGCGCGGAGGGCGGTCGGGGCGGAGCCGATCGGGCCACCGACCGGGCATCCTCAAGGGGGCTCTGAGGGAGCAAATCCCCCAGTCATACACTGGGATCGCCCGCCGAGTAGCTAAAACGCTCGACAGGCGCATTACCACTGTACCCCGGAATCGCGCATGTGTGTTGGGTGAATTCGTAGGAACCACGCTACGGACGTGGCTGACCAGGCCCTTCCGCCTCACGATGAGCGGGCTATTGTGCGCTTCATGGAGACGCCTGACAACGCCACTGAACCCACCGGAATCGCCGCCCAGGACTGGGCCACGGCGTCCGCAGACCCCCAGTACCGCGCCGCCGTCGTGGATCTGCTGGGCGCGCTCGCCTACGGCGAGCTGGCAGCCTTCGAGCGGCTCGCCGAGGACGCCAAGCTCGCGCCGACGCTGGGCGACAAGGCCGAGCTGGCGAAGATGGCCTCCGCCGAGTTCCACCACTTCGAGCAGCTGCGCGACCGCCTCACCTCCATCGACGCCGAGCCGACCGCCGCGATGGAGCCGTTCGCCCAGGCCCTGGACGACTTCCACCGCCAGACCGCGCCATCCGACTGGCTGGAGGGCCTGGTCAAGGCGTACGTCGGCGACTCGATCGCCAGCGACTTCTACCGTGAGGTCGCGGCCCGGCTGGACACCGACACCCGCGCCCTGGTGCTTGCGGTGCTCGACGACACAGGTCACGGCAACTTCGCGGTCGAGAAGGTCCGCGCCGCGATCGAGGCCGAGCCGCGGGTCGGCGGACGGCTGGCGCTGTGGGCGCGCCGCCTGATGGGCGAGGCGCTCTCGCAGGCCCAGCGGGTGGTGGCGGACCGCGACGCGCTCTCCACGATGCTCGTGGGCGGTGTGGCGGGCGGCTTCGACCTCGCGGAGGTGGGCCGGATGTTCTCCCGGATCACCGAGGCGCACACCAAGCGGATGGCGGCGCTGGGCCTCGCGGCCTAGCCTCCGCCCCTACGGTTTCCCCGGCGGCGTCGGCGGCCGGTCGTGCGGACTCAGAAAGGGAACGCGCGACGGAGCCGCCGCGTCGACGGCCGGATCAGCAGCGAGAGCAGTACGGCTCCGATCGCCACCGCGCCCACCAGCGTCGCCAGAGTGTGGCCGGGACCGAGCGCGGCATGCGTCACATAGCCGCCGAAGAGGGCGCCGAGCGTGCCTGTGGCGAAGACCACACGGCGTGCCGGGAGACGTTCGGACAGGTGACGGGCAGCGGCCCAGGCGAGGGCGAGTCCGAGCAGGACTGAACCGAGCGTTTCCAAGAGCACTGCTGATCACCTCACGGACGCCGGTGCAGGCAAAACGGTCGTAGCCCGTATTACCCGGCGCCCGCGGAAAACAACCCTCCCGGGACAGCGGAAGAGGGCCCGGCGGGGGATTTCCCGCCGGGCCCTCTTCTGTCACGCTCCAGTCGCTTGCGACGCCCTACAGTGCGCCGAAGCCCACGCGCCGCGTCGCCGGCTCGCCGATCTCGACGTACGCGATCCGGTCGGCCGGTACGAGGACCTTGCGGCCCTTGTCGTCCGAGAGACTGAGCAGCTGCGCCTTGCCGGCCAGCGCATCGCCGACCGCGCGCTCGACCTCCTCGGCGGACTGCCCGCTCTCCAGAACGATCTCCCGGGGCGCGTGCTGCACGCCGATCTTGACCTCCACGGCTATGTCCCTCCGAACGGTCAGTGTGTTGCGCGGTCAGCCGCGCTGTACGCAGCACACATTAGCCCGGCGAGGGGACACGGCAGGCGTCCCCGGGAAACGCCAGGAGCGAACACCCCCCGGTCCTCGGTCAGTGCTGCTCGGTGCCGTGCAGCGGGAAGCCCGCGATGCCCCGCCACGCCAGCGACGTCAGCAGCTGCACCGCCGTGTCGCGCGGGATGCCGGAGCTGCTGGAGAGCCAGTAGCGGGCGACCACCTGGGAGACGCCGCCGAGGCCGACGGCCAGCAGCATGGACTCTTCCTTGGACAGGCCCGTGTCCTCGGCGATGACGTCGGAGATCGCCTCCGCGCACTGCAGCGAGACCCGGTCCACGCGCTCGCGCACCGCGGGCTCGTTCGTCAGGTCCGACTCGAAGACCAGCCGGAAGGCCCCGCCCTCGTCCTCGACGTACGCGAAATAGGCGTCCATCGTCGCCGCGACGCGCAGTTTGTTGTCGGTCGTCGACGCAAGCGCCGTACGGACCGAGAGCAGCAGCGACTCGCAGTGCTGGTCGAGCAGCGCCAGATAGAGCTCGAGCTTGCCCGGGAAGTGCTGGTAGAGCACGGGCTTGCTGACGCCGGCCCGCTCGGCGATGTCGTCCATGGCGGCCGCGTGATAGCCCTGCGCCACGAAAACCTCCTGGGCAGCGCCCAGAAGCTGGTTCCGGCGGGCTCGGCGTGGCAGGCGCGTGCCCCGCGGGCGCGCTGCCTCTGTCTGCTCGATGGCTGTCACGCCGCCTCCCAAAAAATTGTTCCTTGCGCGCTGTGCGCCGCGCCGCGCCGCCATCGTACTTTTGGGTAACCCGGCTGTGCGTGGTGCGGACGCAGAATTTCACGGACCGGACAGTCGCGGTAGCTCCCGATACAGGGGCAAAGAGGGGCAGGTCACCGGTAGTCGTCCTCGTCGAGGGCGACTACGCGGGCCTGTTCCGCGGCATCGGCCTCATTCGCGGAGTCCAGGTCGACGATGTCCACACGGTCGTCGTCGTCGGGCAGCACATCCGCGAGCTGCTCGGCCGCGTCGGCTTCGGGAACCTCTTCGTCGAGCACGGCCTCCTGGTCGTTTGCATCGAAGGTATCCGGGTCTGTGGGGTCGACAGACATGCGGCACCGCTTTCCATGGATAGTGCCCTTCCTACGAGCGTAGGAGGTACTCATTCATGACGCTACGCGGTGTGTGACGCCGAACACACGATCCAGTGTGTGATCGTCTCGTAACATTGCCCGCATGCCTTCGACCGAGCTGCCGGGAGTACGCGCCGTCAACGCCGCCGTGGCCCCCAAGGTCGCGACCGTCCGGGTCGCGGAGGGCGAGGAGCTGCGCTCCGCGACGCTGCCCGGACTGACGCTCACCGTCAGATCCAGGCCGCCGACGCGCTCCGGCCTCGCGCCCGCCCTGTATGTGCACGGGCTCGGTGGCTCCTCGCTGAACTGGTCGGCGCTGATGCTGCTGCTCGAAGACATCCTGGACGGTGAGGCAATCGACCTGCCCGGTTTCGGGGACTCCCCGCCGCCGGACGACGGCAACTACTCCCTCACCGCCCACGCCAGAGCGGTGATCCACTATCTGGACGCCCGGGGCCGTGGCCCCGTACATCTCTTCGGAAACTCCCTGGGCGGAGCGGTCTCCACCCGTGTCGCGGCCGCCCGGCCCGATCTGGTGCGCACGCTCACGCTCGTCTCGCCCGCGCTGCCGGAGCTCCGCGTGCAGCGCTCCGCCGTGCCCACCGCGTTGATGGCACTGCCCGGGGGCGCCTCGCTGTTCGGCAGACTGACCAAGGACTGGACGGCCGAGCAGCGCACCAAAGGCGTGATGGCGCTCTGCTACGGGGACCCCTCGCGGGTCGACGACGAAGGGCTGCGCAATGCTGTGGAGGAGATGGAGCGGCGTATGCGCCTCCCGTACTTCTGGGATGCGATGACTCGTTCCGCGCGCGGCATTGTCGACGCGTACACCTTGGGTGGACAGCATGGGCTGTGGCGGCAGGCGGAGCGGGTGCTCGCGCCGACGCTGCTTGTTTACGGAGGGCGGGATCAGCTCGTCTCGTACCGTATGGCGCGCAAGGCAGCGGCGGCCTTCCGGGATTCCCGGCTGTTGACGCTCCCGGACGCCGGGCATGTTGCCATGATGGAGTACCCGGAAACGGTCGCCCAGGCTTTCCGGGACCTGCTGAACGACTGCGACAGGAGCTGATCCGGGGGTGGGACGACACAGCCGCAAAGGCGCCGCGCCCAAGGGCTCCGACTCCGGAAGCAGCGCCGGTATACCCGGCCCCGGAGTATCCGGCACCGGCGAGTGGGAAGCCGTGGGTTCGAGCCCCGGCAGTGGACGGCGCAGACGCAACGCCGCGCCGGGTCCTGAACAGCATGGCTCCTCCGGCTATGGCATGCCGCAGGCCCGCGGTGGACACCCCGAGCAGCATGAAGCGGGCGGTGGCTGGGGTGTACCGCCGCAGGGGTACGGGGACCGGCAGGGCGGCGGCCGGCAGCGGGTGCAGACGCCGGTGCCGCCGCCGCGGACGACCGCCTCGGGAGCGGCCCGGATACCGGGCCCGCGACGGGAGTTCGTCGAGGCCTTCGAGCAGCCCCGGCCCGCAACCGGCCAGGAGCCCGACCCGTACGCCTCCGTCACCGAATGGGGCGACGAGCCGGATCAGGCCACCGAAGCCGCGACCGAAGCGAGCGAGGAGAAGCCGGCCAGGGGTGGCAAGGGGCGCGCCTTCACCGGCATCGCGGCCGCCGCGGTGACCACGGTGCTCGCGGTCGTCGTGGCCGGCCACGTCGCCTCGGACGGTCCGGAGAAGCCGAGCGCACAGGCCGCGGGCAAGGACCGTGCGGGGGCGGAGAGCCCGGCATCCCGCTCGAACGGTCGGCAGGCGCCGCCCGACGGCGCGGTGAAACCCGCGGTCCCTGCCGCGTACGCGCAACTGATGGCCGCCCGGTTCCCGATCAACCCCAAACTGACGGCGACGGGTGACTTCGAGGCGGTGCCCGGCTTCGACAAGGCGCCGGGCAGGGGCCGCAAGATCCGCTACCGGGTGGATATCGAAAAGGGCCTCGGTCTGGACGGCGCGCTGTTCGCCAAGGCGGTCCAGCAGACCCTGAACGACGACCGGAGCTGGGCGCACGGCGGGGCGATGACCTTCGAGCGGATCTCGTCGGGGGAGCCGGAATTCGTGATCACGCTCGCCAGTCCCGGGACCACGGCGACCTGGTGCGCCAAATCCGATCTGGACACGAGCGTCGACAACGTCAGTTGTGATTCGGCGTCGACCGACCGCGTGATGATCAATGCGTACCGGTGGGCTCAGGGCTCGGCGACATACGGCGACGAGGCGATGTTCACCTACCGGCAGATGCTCATCAACCATGAGGTCGGGCACCGGCTCGGGCACGGTCATGTGAACTGCCGCACGCCGGGCGCGCTCGCGCCTGTCATGCAGCAGCAGACCAAGTCCCTCGACATCGACGGGATCAAGTGCCGGCCCAACCCCTGGGTGCATCCAGGCGGTTGAGCCCCAGAGTGCGAGACGGGCGTCTCGCATCCGGCCCGCGCCACCGCACGTCAAGGAGCTGGCCGCAGACTTACACTCCGTAACTGCAGCGCCCCGTAGCGCGACTGAACGCTACCGGGGTGGGAAAGTTACGTGCATTCACCCCTTCTGGTGGCGTGATGGACAACCGTCCGTCGCGTCACCGGCGTATCCGCTTACCGTCGTCCCGCTGTGAGCCGCCGGACCAACGGCGGCCGCCCACAAGGGAGATCGGGGGTGCGCTGGTGCGGATCGGACTGCTTACGGACGGTGGTTATCCATATGCGACGGGTGAGTCCAGGCTGTGGTGCGACCGGCTTGTGCGCGGGCTCGCGCAGCACGAGTTCGACGTCTACGCGCTGAGCCGCAGCGCCCAGCAGGAGGACCACGGCTGGATCCAGCTCCCGCCGCAGGTGCAGCGGGTGCGCACGGCTCCGCTGTGGGCGCCCGAGGACGACGGACATACGTACGGACGGCACGAACGACGTCGCTTCGTCGGCCATTTCAAGGAGCTCGCCACCGCCGTCTGCACGGAGGGCGAGGGCCAGGGCGAAGGCTTCGCCGACGCGCTGTACGGACTCGCCGAACTGGCGCGTGAACGCGGCGGGCTCTACGCCGCACTTCGCTCCGAACTTGCCGTGCGTGTCCTCGAATCCGCCTGCCGTGCCCCCGGCACGCGCCGCACCGTGCACGCCGCCACCGTCCCCGACTACCTCGCCTTCGTCGACCAGTTGGAGCGCGCTCTGCGCCCGCTCTCGCTCGACTGGTACGGCGCTGACTGCCTCGGTGCGGTCGACCTGTGCCATGCCGCGTCCGGCGGCTCCGCCGCCCTGCCCGGCCTGCTGGCCAAACGCTTCTTCGGCGTCCCACTGCTGGTCACCGAGTACGGCGTACAACTGCGCGCGCACTACCTCGCGGCGAGGGACGGCGAGCTGACCGCGCCCGTACGGGCCCTGCTCGCGGCCTTCCAGGGCCGGCTGGCCGCCGAGGTGTACCGGCAGGCGTCCGTCATCACGCCCGGCAATACGCATGCACGCCGCTGGCAGGAGAAGTGCGGCGCCGACCGCGCCAAGTTGCGGACCGTCTACCCCGGCATGGAGGTGGACCGCTTCGCGGCGGTCGGGGAATCGGTGGGGGAGGCTGCGGGGGAGGGCGACGGCAGCAGCGACCCGCACACCCTCGTCTGGGTCGGCCGGATCGAGCCCGCCAAGGACCTCATCGCACTGCTGCATGCCTTCGCGGAAGTGCGCAAGCAGGAGCCGCAGGCGCGGTTGCGGCTCTTCGGCGCGCCGGTGCAGGGGCCGGAGGCCAGGACCTATCTCGCCCACTGCAAGGCGCTGGCCGCCCAGCTCTTCCCCGACGAGGCGGCCGACGCGCACGCCGTCGGCGACAACCCGGTCTCCTTCGAGGAGATCGGCGGACCCGAGGCGCCCGAGCTGGCCGACGCGTACGCCTCCGGCGGAGTCGTCGTCCTGTCCAGTGTCGTCGAGGGCTTCCCGATCAGCCTGGTCGAGGCGATGTTCTGCGGCCGCGCGACGGTCTCCACGGACGTCGGCGCGGTCGTCGAAGTCATCGGCGGTACAGGGCTTGTGGTGCCCCCGCGCAATCCGCGGGCCCTGGCGGAAGCCTGCCTCGCGCTACTGCGCGACCCCGAGCGCCGTGAACGGCTCGGCGCGGCCGCCCGGGCCCGTGCGCTCGAGCTCTTCACGATCGAGCAGAACCTGACGGCATTTCGCGGCATTTACCTGGAGCTGATCTCGCACTCCCCGGTACAGCGGGAGGCGGTGAACGCGGACGGTGAGCCGCTGCCCTTCGCCCGTCCCGCCGAGGCGTATGTGCCATGTCACTGGACGGGCGGGGGCACCGCATCGGGCGCCCGAACCCCCCGCTGGGCGGACCGGCCGCGGCTCGTCGGCGCGCTGACAACCGCGAAGGAGGCCCGCGCATGAGTACGTCCCGAAGTACGTCCCGCAGTACGCCACCCGGTACGTCCCGCAGTGCGTTCCGTACCGCCGCGAGCGCAGCCGCCGACGAACGCGGATCACCCGTCGGTGCGAGCGGCTGGGACACCCACTCGGCGGCCCACTCGGACACCCAGCCGGAGGCCCTGCTCGCCGAGGTCCGGGCGGACGGGCCCGCGAAGACGCGCAAGCCCGCTGCCCGCCGCGGCCCCGCCGACCCCGTCAAGGCGCTCATGCACCGCCACCGCGAGCTGTGCGAACGGGCCGTCGACCCCCTGGAGATCGCCGCCGGTCTAGAGGCGCACGGCGTCACCGACCGGACCGCCGCCCGCTTCCGCCACCGGGACGTCTTCTCGCTCGCCGAGGAGCTGTACGCGCGCGTACCGCGCGGAGGGGAATCGACACAGGCCGCCGAACGACCGGCGCGCGCCGCCGGTCCGAGCGCCGGACGAGGGCCCGGCCGCGCCGGACACGCACTCCTCACGCTGCTGCCGGGTGCCGTCTGCGCCCTCGCCGTCGCCATGCAGTCCATGGAGCCCATAGAGGTTGCGGAAGGCACGGTCCGGCTCGCGGCAGGGGCAGTGGGCGTGTCCGGAGTCGCCGTCGCCCTCGCGCTCTGCCTGCGCCGCGGACCGCTGCGCGTCCAGGGACGCACCGTCCCCGCCGTACGCCTGTGGACACTCTGGCTGCTCGTGTACGCGGTGTACGGCGAAGGGGTGCAGGCCCAGCTCATCGGCGGCGGTCCCGACGCTTCCTGGCCCATGGCGCCGGCCCCGCTCGTCGGACTCGCACTCGCCGTCGCCCCCGCGGCCTGGTGCGCGCGCCTCTTCTCCGTACAGGCGCGGCGCAGGCTCGACGGCAGCCGCGGACTCGAGGAGTTCGCCTCCGGCGCGCGTCCGCTGCTCCTCGGCGTCGTCGCGCTGTACGTCTGCGCCCTCACCACGCTCCTCGTGCTCACCGGCCTCGTCCTCCCTCACAAGGCCCTCGTCCCCGCCGTCGCCCTCGGCACCCTGCTCTTCCTCGCGCGACTGCTCATCGTCCACGGCTTCCCCGATTCCGCCGCCGCCGGACTCGCCGCCGCCTGCGCCGTCGAAGTCGCCGCCCCCGCCCTCCTGCTGGCCGGACGCCTCCCTGGCTGCGGCTTCCTGGCGAGCCCGGTCGAGGCGGCAGTCGGAGCCTGGGGCAGCGGAGCCGTACCCGCTCTCGCCTGCGGCGCCGCCGCCCTCGGCCTGCTGGCCCACGCCACCGCGGCGCTGTCCAGGGCCTCGGCGCACAGCGTCTGAACCTGCTGCGGGGCCGACACCGCGTGCGTACCCGACACCGCGTGCGTACCCGATTCCTGCGCCCAGTACTGCATCGACAGCAACATCCCTAAGGAGAAAGCGACATGACCCCCCTACCCCCAGCCCCGGCCCGTCGGCACCGAGGGGCGGCCGCGCGATGAGGGTGCTACTGCTCGGTGCCAATGGATTCCTCGGCCGCTTCGTCGCCGACCGGCTGCTCGCCGACCCGGCCGTGCACCTCACGGCCCTCGGGCGCGGCGACGACGCCGACGTACGCTTCGACCTCGCCGGCGGGAGCCCGGGCGCGCTCACCCGCTTCCTCGGCGCCGTCCACCCCGGGGTCGTCGTCAACTGCGCCGGCGCCACCCGCGGCGGCGCCCGCGAACTGACCCGCCACAACACCGTTGCCGTCGCCACCGTCTGCGAGGCCCTGCGCCGCAGTGGCTGCGGCGCCCGGCTCGTTCAGCTCGGCTGCGCCTCCGAGTACGGGCCGTCCCAGCAGGGATCGTCGACGGCGGAGGACGCGATCCCGCGTCCCGGCGGCCCGTACGGAGTGAGCAAGCTCGCCGCCACCGAGCTGGTGCTCGGGGCCGGCCTGGACGCCGTCGTACTCCGCGTCTTCTCGCCCATCGGCCCCGGTACCCCGGCAGGATCCCCGCTCGGCCGCCTCGCCGAGGCGATGCGCCGCGCCATGCAGTCCGGCGACGGCGAGCTGAAGCTCAGCGGCCTCGGCGTGCAGCGCGACTTCGTCGACGTACGGGACGTGGCGCGCGCCGTGCACGCCGCCTCGCTCTCCGCCGCGCAGGGCGTGGTCAACATCGGTACGGGACGCGCCGTACGGCTGAGGGACGCGGCCGCCGTCCTCGCCCGGGTCGCCGGCTACGCCGGTGGACTGCACGAGCTGGACGCGCCGTCGGGCCGGCCTTCCATCGGCGCCCCGCGTACCGAATCCGTACTGGACCACCTGTCCGTGCCCCCGGCGCCGTACCCCGACGGCTGTGGCAGCTGGCAGCAGGCGGATGTGCGCACCGCCCGCGACCGGCTCGGCTGGCGCCCCCGTATCAACCTGGAAGAGTCCCTCGCCGACATCTGGATGGAGGCGGCATGCCGCATCTGACCAGCACGGGCGCCCAGCCCTCGACGACCGCAGCGAGGGAGGTCCCCCCGGACGAAGTCTGGGGGAGGCTCGGCTTCGGCATCCCCGGCTACGCCCACCCGCTGCTCGCCCCCGTCGAATGGGCCGGACTGACCCGGCCGGGAACGCCGTTGCACTGGGTGGTCCTCAATGTCGACGACGGCCCCGGCGACCGTCCCGACCCGCACTGTCTGGAGGCCGCGGGCAGGCTGCGCAACGCGGGCGTACGCGTCCTCGGCCATCTCGACCTGGCACACGGCTCGCGATCATTCGGCGATCTCGTCTCCGACGCGCACCGCTTTCTCGAGTGGTACCAGGTCGACGGCTTCCTGCTGGACCGCTGCCCGACGGACCGTGCAGACCTGCACGAGGTGCGGCGTACGACGGCGACGCTGGAGGCGGTCCTCGACGGCGGGCATCTGGTGCTCGGGCACGGCTCGCACCCGTATCCCGGCTACGCGGAGGTCGCCGACCAGCTGGTCACCTTCTCCGGGCCATGGACCGACTACCGCTGGTCGCAGGTGGCGGAGTGGACGGCGGACCACCCGCCCGAGCGCTTTGTGCACTTCGTCCACGGTGTGCCACGGACCCACCTGGAGGAGGCCACGCGTATCGCCCGCTGGCAGGGCGCCGGAACGATCTTCTTCACCGACCGTTCCGGCGGCAAGGGCCGAAGCGAACATAAGGGAGCATTCGAGGCGCTGCCCGGCTACTGGGACGAAATCGTCTCGCGGATCGGACCGGGTGTCTCGGAATGAGAGGGGGCGTGGCAGTGTTACGGAGAGAACCACCGTACTGACTTACCGACCAACGGAGTCTCCGTGTCGCTGCCACCCCTGGTCGAGCCAGCTGCTGAGCTCACCGTCGACGAGGTCCGCAGGTACTCCCGCCACCTGATCATCCCCGATGTCGGGATGGACGGGCAGAAGCGGCTGAAGAACGCCAAGGTGCTCGCCGTCGGCGCGGGCGGTCTGGGCTCGCCTGCCCTCATGTACCTGGCCGCCGCCGGCGTCGGCACGCTCGGCATCGTGGAGTTCGACGAGGTCGACGAGTCGAACCTGCAGCGCCAGATCATCCACAGCCAGGCCGACATCGGCCGCTCCAAGGCCGAGTCCGCCAGGGACTCGGTGCTCGGCATCAACCCGTACGTGAATGTGATCCTCCACGAAGAGCGGCTCGAGGCCGAGAACGTGATGGAGATCTTCAGCCAGTACGACCTGATCGTCGACGGCACGGACAACTTCGCGACCCGCTATCTGGTCAATGACGCGTGCGTGCTGCTGAACAAGCCGTACGTCTGGGGCTCGATCTACCGCTTCGACGGCCAGGCCTCCGTCTTCTGGTCCGAGCACGGGCCCTGCTACCGCTGCCTCTACCCGGAGCCCCCGCCGCCGGGCATGGTCCCGAGCTGCGCCGAGGGCGGTGTGCTCGGTGTGCTCTGCGCGTCCATCGGCTCCATCCAGGTCACCGAGGCGATCAAGGTCCTGACCGGGGTCGGCGACCCGCTGGTCGGCCGGCTGATGATCTACGACGCCCTGGAGATGCAGTACCGCCAGGTCAAGGTCCGCAAGGACCCGGACTGCGCGGTCTGCGGCGAGAACGCCACCGTCACCGAGCTCATCGACTACGAGGCCTTCTGCGGCGTCGTGTCCGAGGAGGCCCAGGAGGCGGCGCTCGGTTCGACGATCACTCCCAAGCAGCTCAAGGAGTGGATCGACGACGGCGAGAACATCGACATCATCGATGTCCGTGAGGTCAACGAGTACGAGATCGTCTCGATCCCCGGCGCCAGGCTGATCCCGAAGAACGAGTTCCTGATGGGCACCGCCCTCCAGGACCTTCCGCAGGACAAGCGCATCGTCCTGCACTGCAAGACGGGTGTCCGCAGTGCGGAGGTCCTCGCGGTGCTCAAGTCCGCGGGCTTCGCGGACGCGGTGCACGTCGGCGGCGGCGTCATCGGCTGGGTCAACCAGATCGAGCCGGACAAGCCGATCTATTAATCAGCCCTCCGGCTGACCAGCAAGGCGGAAGAAGCCCACGGCTCTGACCAGGTCAGGTGCCGTGGGCTTCTGTCGTTGTTGGTCGGCGTCGGGCGCCCTCGCACGGCCCAGAGACGGCCCGGACTTCGCGCAGGGCCGTCATCGGTTTCACGGGACTCGATGTCGCCCCGCCTGAGAACGGCGTGTGCTGCCGCCCTGCCCGCGACGCGCGCAGGTCGGGTGAACCAGCAGCAGTCGTGCCGCTTCCCGACCGAGTTTCAGGAATTGCGGGCCACGACCTTGCCGCCCGGGTCGGCGGTCTTGCGCTCCTGCATGTGGGCGTAGCCCATGAGGCCGATGAGGACCGCGAGGAGCACGGCAGATGAGCCCATCGTGCCGAGGTCGAGACCGCCCTTGGCGATGGGCTTGGTGAGGAAGTCGCCCGCGGTAGCCCCGAGCGGGCGGGTGAGCACGAAAGCGACCCAGAACAGCAGGACGTTCGGTACGACCGGTACGCGCATGAGGGCGAGGAGTACCACGAGCAGTCCCGAGACGAGGAGAGCGCCCCCCAGGTAGCCGAGCCCGGAACTGTCGGACAGGAAGTCACCCATGGACGTGCCGAGCGTGTTCGACACGAGAATCGCCGCCCAGAACAGGGCCTCGCCGCGAAACGTTGTGATGTCCCGGATGACGAACGTCATCCCGGTGAACTTCCATACGGCGAAGATCGAGATCAGGATCGAGATCAGGATCGCGGCGCCCACCGGGTAACCCAGTCCCAGGCCCTGCGGGCCCCAGCCCAGCGAGGTGGCCCCGTTGGAGAGGAATTTGGCACTGGCGTCACGGTTCATGAAGTCGGACATCGTGGTGCCGGCCATGCTGGTGGCCAGGATGACGGTCCAGTAGAAGAAGGGGTTGTACCGCTTGGAGTTGAGCTGGACGACCAGGGTGACCACGAAGATCAGGAACAGTGCGATCGTGGTCAAGAAGTAGCCCAGCTTGAGGGTCTGGGCGAAGAGGTCGCCGGCTGTCTCGCCGAGGGTCGTCGCGGCGATCTTCATGATCCAGAAGGCCAGGGTTACCTCTGGCAGCTTCTTCATGACGTATTTGTCGGCGCTGGCGACGTCCAGGTCGGTCAGCACTTCTGACTTGTCCATGTTCGTTGCTCCCAGTTGGTACATCGACGTCACGCTGTCTCTGAGCACGACCTCGAGTGGGGGGTGAGCGGATTTGTGAGTGATCGGGAACGCCGCATCCTTTGCGACGGCGAGGTGGGCGGGTTCGGGTGTGCTCTTGGTCCCTCGTCATACGGAAAACGAAGGTGACGCGTTCGGCACGCGCCATGAAGCGGGGATGGTCTTTACCTTCAGCGTCTCGGAACCCGACCGGCCGGATGCGTCGCGACACGGTGCCGGACAGGCTCACCGCACAGGCAGGGGAGGGCTGACAGGCTGACCCGGACCGGAAACGTCACCGCGTATTCTCCGCAGCCACCCGCAGCCACCCGCAGCCACCCGCAGCCACCCGCAGCCACCCGCAGCCACCCGCAGCCACCCGCAGAAACACGGTGACAGCCGGACAGCGCCGGACCAATCCCCCGACCGGCGCGGGGGCGGTCCGGCGCTTACGCGTCCGCTGCGCCCGCCCCGCTAGGGTGCCCCTGACCAGCAAAAAGGCCCTCCCGTGCGTGCCGATGACGAGTGGACGGATTCCTTTGCCGCTTGGCGGGCCAAGTGGGTACGCCGCAGCGGGCGCCGCTTCAAGACCCGCGGACTTCGCTGACATGGAGGGGGGCAGGGAGGATGCAGGTCTTCGGAGGCTCCTTCGGTCCTAGACGTCTGCAGAGGTCACGGACTCGTGGTCGACCGGTTAGCGATCACTCGTCCACGGATAGTCCACGGACCGTCTTTACGGCAAGTCGGTGATGCGCTCTGGGACTCTCCAGAGGACAACTGAGACGGCAGCAGCTTTGGAGGGCTACTCGCCGAGCCGAGGGTCAATCGGATCATCGCTGGCGACATCATCTGGTTTCTTGACACCGAGCTGCCGTCGGCCTGCAACGAAGAGTCTGCGCATTGCTTCGCGAAGTCGCTCCTCGGGGGTGGCGTTCGCGTAGTATGCAGCCAATTCGTCCTCTCCGCCTTCGTGGACGTTTCTAACCCACCAGGCGTGGTGTTCTACTTCCCTAGCCGCTTGCTGTTCCCGGCTACCAAGTATGCGTATCTGCTGTACTACGGATCGAAGCCTTGCGTGTTGTTCATCGACCTTCTTTTGGTGTTCCTCCCTATCTTGAGTCCGGTTGTATCGGCGTACCAGGTGCACCAACTGACGTGCTGCCGACGCGCATTGATTACATAAACCATAGAGTGGCAGATCCCATCGCACTTCAAGGGCGTGGCGTTCCCTCTTTCGTTCGATCAAGTATGTCGGAATGAGACCCACCGCGGCACCAATTATCAGCAGGACCACACTGGTTGTGATCGCTGAAGTCTCCATACAGAAACCATATCCTCGCGCCTCTGGACAGTTCTTGAAGTTGATGGAGTTTGGTGTATATGAGGCCCATGGGGCCCTCAGGGCATGATGCCGAACTGACCAGGACGTGTGAGTGCGCTTCCGTGCAGATGCCGGCGGAGGAGTCCAATGACTCAAGTCAGCAACCCGGCTGGGCGGTTACCTGGGCCTCCTCGACTGGTCAAGGTGCCCTGCCGCTGCCGGCGGTCAGTTGGGGCGTGCCTGTCGTACTCGACTGCACAGCAGGCGATCTGCCCATCGCCTTAGGAGCGAGGCGGGGCGAGTGGTGCCCTGATCTGTGGCGTGTTGCCCTCGGGGAGCAGCGGCTGACGCCCGCAGCTGTCCGTATGCCCGCGCTGGTCTACGCACTCCGGTGACGGCCTCGCTCAAGCGCGGCTCAGCCGGTGGCACAGGGCGACTCGCAGCAACGTCAGAGGGGCCCTCACCGACTCGGTAAGGGCCCTCTGGCCTGTTGCTTAGCCGGTCGCGGTGGTTGCTGTACTTCGCTGCTGTACAGCAGCATCCGCATCAGCAGTGCCGACGTCCCCAGCTCCAACGCTGCGATGAGGTTCCGCTCCCAGTGGGCGACCTACACCACCAACGCAGTAAGGAGGATGGCGAGTGTGACCTCCGCACACGATCTCGGGCAAACGCGGGCGCATACGTCACTTGTTGCGGAAAATATGCAACAGATTGGACAATGCCGCGCGGAGCCGTTGATTCTTCTGCTTGAGGAGGCGTGCCTCCTCCTCATCCAAATCACCGGACCGCAGTGTGTGGGCGCGCTGTTCCATATATGCAGCAGGGTCAGCTCGAAACTCCCTCATTCGAGGGTCAGCTTCTAAAGCGATGCCGCTCCAAACGCCTGCAGGTGTGGCCATAGTCGAATCCCCCCAGGACTCAGCGTCGCGCGCTCCCTCGTCACCGTGACTGGCCATAGGGCTCCGTCCTTGACCCCGAGGTGAGCGCTCGTCATCATCGGTCAACGAAACCTGTCACTGCGTGATCGATGCCGCAGCCTCCGGGCAGCCTTGCAGCCGCAAACGGATGAAGCGACGATCACGCACGTCGAGACTGGCTGCGCCAACGTGTGCCAGCTCGACACACTAGCCGAGAAATACCCGAAGAGCCCGGCGGTGAAACAGATTTCGCCCACTTGGGCTACTCTCCGTGTATCGTTCGTGACTCTGGTGGCCCGGCGTTTCGCCGGGGGAGGGGGGTTGCAAGTGGGTAAGGGCCTGATAGCTGCTGGCGTGTTGGCGGCCTTGGCGTATGTCGCTCAGATGGTCATCGGTCTAGGCATGGCCAGCTGGTTGTTCTGGACGATCACTAGCGTCGGGGCGATAGCTACGCTGACAACTGTTTGGCTGGCTAACCGGCGCGTAGTCACGGCCCATCAGGCCGCCGAGGCCGCGACTAAGAATCAACGTAGGGCGTTCGAAGACGTCCTGGTTCCGCTGGCGCTCAACCTGGACCAAATCGTCTCCAGCTCCGACAGTATCGAAAGGCGCGGACTCAAACAGCAGACCAAGTTGGCCATCGTCGCCCTCACCGCCAACTTGATCGGTCCGTCAGATGCGCGATCGTGCTTCTTGGAAGAAACCCCCAACATGCCGCCGGGGGCGCGTGAGATCAAGTGTCAAAATAACTTATGGTCTGGCCGAAATGTCGCGCCAGTAACCACCTTCAGGGAGTCCGATCTTCGGGGCAGAGAGCTGCTGAAGTCCCTCGATGAGGGAACAAGCCAGTTTGTCCCCGATGTTGATCAGCTGCCTGCGGTCCGGAAGCCCGACAGCGACACATACAAGACATACATCACCTGCCCGGTCACGGCAGGTGACAGGGGATTCGGGCTCCTGACGGTCGATTGCCTCAGGCCGGGTGACCTTCACCAGGACGACGTCACGATGGTCGAGGTCTTCGCCAAGATGTTGGGCGTGGCACTCGCCGTGAGGCGTTAGTGTCCTGGGCCGAGATTCTTCGGCAGCATGCGGCGACTTCATCGAGGATCTCGTCTGCGGTCTTCGTCCAGCCGAGCGGTCGGGGCGCCGTCACAGTGCCCTTCGCACGACCGTTGTTCCCCGACGTAGCGGGTACGTGGAGGGCACGGGCTAAAAAGTGATGGCGCCCACGCTCGTGCATCCTGCTTGGATCGACAGCATGACCGAACTCGTGGACCGATACGAAATGTCACCCGTCCATCTCGCTGTGGAGACTGACGATCTCGCGGAGCTGACTCGCCTCCTGGACGCCGGCGACGATCCGAATGAGTTCGACAGCCACAGCGGCTGGACTCCCCTGCTCAGGGCCATCGACGGTGAGGCGGATGGTTGTGTCCAGACCGGTCAACCGTTGGAAGCTGCGGGTACTGCTGTCCTGCTTGCATACGGGGCGGACCCGCAGCAGCCCTCAAGGGAAGGACTCACCCCATACCGTCTCGCGTTCCAGTCCCGGCATGAGATGGCCGTTCGGCTGATCGAAGCGCATATAGCCCGCCGCCGTACCGCAGGCTGAGCACGTGAGGTCGACGGAACGGCTTTGGCCGGTGTCCTGCCCGGTTTGGGGTCGTACATGATCAGGGGGCCGTACGCTTGCCGGCTACTCGGGCAGGCTTCACCCCTGCCCGCAATGTGTCCGAGTGGCCCCCTGGTCTTGCTCGACGCGGGACCCGAATCGGGGAGTGTGGGTAAAGCCGTGGAGTCGACCGTCCCCACCCCCCGCCGGCGCCGCCGCGCTGTGCGCGGCAACCTCTGATCTCTGATCAGACTGCTACCGCAGTTCAGGAGGCCGGGAAAGCAGACGCCTCAAGCGTCAACTGTGGTGTTCTCCCGAGCTTCCGCCTGCTCTCCGGTGCTCTGGTGCCCTGGTGTCTTTGCAGCCTTCTAAGGGTCACTCGGACGGATGGCGAGCATGGGGCGGAGCTGACACCGATGACGGCCCCACGACGGCCCAGGGAGAGTGAGGATGCCGGAAACGCGCAGGTCAGGCGGTACATAGCCGGACAAGCCGATCTACTGAGGCTCGTAGCTGTGCGGGAGGGCCCTGGACCGGAGTGCCGGTCCGGGGCCCTTCGCGCTGCCGGCTGCTACGAGCAGGTCTTGCCGTTCGCCGGGACCTTGCCGTCCAGGAGGTACGCGTCCACCGTGCCGGTCACGCAGGTGCCATTGCCGTACGCGCCGTGCCCCTCGCCCTTGTTGGTGAGCAGCACCCCGACGCCCGCGCCCAGCTCGTCCGCCATCCGCTTCGCGCCCTCGTAAGGCGTCGCGGGGTCGCCCGTGGTGCCGATGACCAGGATCGGAGCCGCGCCCTCGGCGGCTACCTCGGGAGTGTCCGACTCGCCCGGCACCGGCCAGTCCGCGCACCACCCCGCCAGGTCCCAGGCCAGATAAGGGCCGAAGACCGGCGACACCTTGGTGAACTCGGCCAGATGGCGCGATGTGACCTGGGCGGCCGTCACCCGGCCTTTGGTGTCCGCGCAGGATATAGCGCGCTGCGAGTGGTCCTGGGTGCTGTAGTGGCCTTTCTCGTCCCGGCTGTTGTAGGCCTCCGCCATCTGCAGGAGGCGGGTGCCGTCACCGTTCTCCGCCTCGTTCAGCGCCTTGGTGAGGTATTCCCATCTGTTCTCGGAGTACAGCGGGAAGACGATCCCGGTGAGCGCCAGGCTCTGGGTGAGCGTGCGCCCCTCGACGGTGGGCAGCGGCTTGCGGTCCAGCTTGCCGAGCAGCTCGACCACACGCGCGGTGCCGTCCTTCGCGCTGATGCCGCGGCTCTTGAAGTAGTTCTCCAGGGCGCGCTGGAAGCCCAGCGCCTGGCCTCGCGAATGCGCGGCGTAGTCAGCGGTGGGATCGACCACCGCGTCCAGGACGAGTCGTCCGACGTCCTTCGGGAACAAGTGGGCGTAGATGCCGCCCAGTTCGGTGCCGTAGGAGAAGCCGAGGTAGTTGAGCTTGTCGTCGCCGAGGACCTGGCGCATCAGGTCCATGTCGCGGGCGGCGTTGACCGTGCCGACATGCGGCAGCACCCGCCCGGACTTCTTGGCGCAGCCCGCGCCGAAGGCCTTGGCGTCATCGAGGTACGCCTTTTCCTCCGCGGGTGTGTCGGGGGTGAAGTCCAGTCTGTGCCCGGCCTCGATCTCCTGGTCGCCCCGGCAGGTCACCTCGGAGCTCTCCGCCACGCCGCGCGGGTCGAAGCTGACCAGGTCGTAACGGCTGTGCAGCTTCTTGAACTGATCGGCCGAGCCCGGCAGTCCGGCGACACCCGAGCCGCCGGGACCGCCGAAGTTGAAGAGGAGTGAACCGATCCGCTGGGACCGGTCCTCGGTCTTCGAGCGGATCAGCGCGATCCCGATCGTCTCGCCCGTCGGCTTCTTGTAGTCGAGCGGGGCCTTGAGCCGGGAGCACTGCCACTCATCGCCCGGCGCCTTCGCGTAGCTGCCCTCCGCCTTCACGGGCGCCGCGCAACGCTGCCAGTCGAGCTTCTGGCCGGTGAGGGTGGCGGGCAGGACCGGCTCGCTCGGCCTGCTCGGGGCGGCCTTGCCCGGGGCGGTCCGGGAGGCCGAGGGCTTGGCGGTGTTCTTGCCGTCGCCCCCTGCCGCGTCCGAACCGCTGTCACAGCCGGTGATGGCGCCGGCCGCCAGCACCGCCGCAGCGGCCAGCGCCCCCGCCCGTACCCGCGTCGTCATGGATGCCCCCCCGGGCTTCGAAGATAGTTTCGACATCCTATGCGGGCCTACTGACACACCGTTCCGGCGGCGGGAGCCTTGCCGTCCAGGAGGTAGGTGTTCACTGCCTTCTGCACACACTTGTTGCCGCTGTTGTACGCGCCGTGGCCCTCACCCTTGTACGTGAGCTCGATGCCGACACCCTTGCCGAGCGCGTCGGCCATCGCCTTCGTGCCCTGGTACGGCGTGGCAGGGTCACCGGTGTTGCCGACGAGGACGATGGGGGCAGAGCCCGGGGCGGAGACATCCGGCGTGAGCCACATGCCGGGCACCGGCCACTCACTGCAGCCCAGCAGGCCCCAGCCCATGGTGTCGCCGAAGACCGGCGACACCTGGCGGAATTGAGGCAGTTTCGCTCTGGCCGCCTCCAGGGTGAAGCGGTCCTTGTAGTCGACACAGTTGATGGCCGAGTTGGCCGCCTGGATATTGCTGTAGTCGCCGTTCTCGCTGCGTCCGTTCAAGGCGTCGGACAGTGCGAGCAGCAGCGCGCCGTTGCCTCCGTCGGCCTCGTCGAGACCCTGCTCCAGCAACGGCCAGTACTCCGTGGAGTAGAGGGTCTGCGCGATGCCGTTGGTGGCTTCGGTCTGGGTCAGCTTCCGGTCGCCGCTGCCGGTGATCGGCTGCTTGTCGAGCTTCTTGAGGAGGGCGATGATCCAGTCCTGGATCTCCTGCGGTGTCGAGCCGGGGATGGGGCACTTGTCGCCGCGGGCCACGCAGTCCTTGGCCCAGTCGGTGAGGGCCAGTTGGAAGCCCTTGGCCTGGCCCAGCGCGCTCTGCTCCGAGGTCGCGGTCGGGTCGACGACGGCGTCGAAAACGGCTCGGCCCACGTTCTTCGGATACAAGTGTGCGTAGACGCCACCGAGTTCGGTGCCGTACGAGATCCCGAAGTAGGAGAGCTTCTTGTCACCGAGGACCTGGCGCATCAGGTCCATGTCGCGGGCGGCATTGGTGGTGCCCACATACGGGAGCTCGTTGCCGGAGTTCTCCTTGCAGGCGTCCGCGAAGGACTTCAGACTCTCGACGAGGGACTTCTCCTCGGCAGCGTCGTCGGGGGTCCAGTCCTGAGCGAAGTACGCGTCGAGCTGACGGTCGTCCTCGCACTCCACGCCAACGCTGCGACCGACCCCGCGCGGGTCGAAGCTCACCAGGTCGTAGCGGGTGCGCAGGGTCTCGAAGTCCGCGGCGACGGAGGGCAGCGTGCTGACCCCGGAGCCGCCGGGACCACCGAAGTTGAAGATGAGGGAGCCGATCCGCTTGCTTTTGTCGAGCGCCTTGGCGCGGATCAGGGCCAGCTCGATGGTCTTGCCGTCCGGCTCGGCGTAGTCGAGCGGGACGTCCATGAAGGAGCACTCCCAGGTGGTGCCGCCGGGCAGTGGCGAGGGCTGGGTCCCGCCGCCCTCGGCCTCCGAGGGGGCCGGGCACTTCTGCCAGTCCAGCGTCTGGGAGGCGAGATCCTCCGTCCGGTCCTGCTCCGTCTTCTTGTCGCTGCTGTCGGAGCAGCCGGCGGCCAGCAGCACGGTGGCGGAGGCGGCGAGTGCGACAGCGCGCAAGGCGGCGGAAGTGGTCGGCATGCCGTCATCGTCCGCCGCGAGCGACCCGGCCGCGCGGGACGGCGGTCCATGCGGGTGGCGACGGAGCGTAGCGGCGGCGGGGCGGCCGTGCGGGGACCGCCCGGCCCGGCTAGAGCGCGCCCTTGCGGGTGAGGTGGTTGAAGGCGAACCACCCCGGCAGCACGGGCAGCCAGAGCGTCATCATCCGGTACAGCAGGACCGCCGGCGCCGCCACCTCCTTCGGCACTCCGGCCAGGACCAGACCGAAGGTCAGCGCGCCCTCGACCGCGCCCACACCGCCCGGCGTCGGTGCCGCCGAGCCCAGTGCGTTGCCCGCCAGGAACACCACGGCGATGCTGGCGTAGCTCAGCGGCTGGTGGCCGTTGTCGAAGGCCCGGATCGACGCGTCCAGACACATCACGAACACGCCGGTCAGCAGCAGCATCCCGCCGATGCCGGTGAGCAGCTTCCCCGGCCGCTGCAGTACGTCGAGCATGCGCGGCACCACACCGGCGAACAGTGAGCGCAGCCGCGTCGAGACGAACTTCCGCAGGAACGGGATCGCGGTCACCACCAGCACCAGCACGGCGACCGTCAGCAGACCCGCGATCACCGTCCTCGACGGCGTGAACGACGCCGTTCGCTCGGTACCGGTCAGATAGCCGAAGGAGAGCAGCAGCAGGATGTGTGCGCCGAGGCCGAAGAGCTGTGAGGCGCCGACACTGGCCACGGCGAGACCGGGCCGTACGCCCGAGCGCTGGAGGAAGCGGGTGTTCAGCGCGACGCCGCCGACCGCCGCCGGGGCGACGATCTTGACGAAGGACCCGGCGACCTGCGCGACCACGGTCCGCAGGAAGCCGACCCGCTCCGGCACGAAGCCCAGCAGGCTCATCGCCGCCGCGAAATAGCTGATCGCGGAGAAGGCGACGGCCACCACCACCCAGCGCCAGTCGGCCTGCCGGAAGACCGTGCCGAAGTCGATGCCGGCGAGCTGCGAGAGCAGGAAGTACGCGGCGACCGCGCCGGCGATGAAGCTGATGAGCGTACGCGGCCTGATCCGCTCGAGACGGACCGGCTCGACCGGTGCCTGCGGTCTGATCAGCAGCACCTGCCGACGGATCTGGGAGAGCAGATCCTCCTCGCGCGCCTCGTCCATGGCGTCGTCCATGGCCTTCTTGTCGGCCTGCTTCTCCGCCCGTTCCGACTTGCGTGCGGCCTTGCGGTCGTCGGCCGACGCTTCCTCCGCCGCCCCTTCCGTACGAGCCTGCTTGGTGGCGGCGGACGCCTCGAGCACCGCATCCCGCTCACGCTGCGACCGCTCGCGGGCCAGCTTGCGCAGTGTCGCCCGGGTGGAGCGGCTCAGCGCGATCGGCTGGAGCAGCGGCAGACAGTCGGCGACCGCGTCCGGGCCGAGCACCTCGACCGCGGTGGCCACCGCACGCGCGGCACCCACCCGCAGCCCGATCGTGGTGAGCAGCTGCGCGATGTCCATGCGCAGCACCACATCGCCCGCCGCGATCTCGCCGCCGCGCAGATCCGTCAGGATCACCTTGCCGGAACGATCCACCAGAATCGCGTCGCCGGTCAGCCTGCGGTGCGCGATACGCCGCGACTGGAGCGCCTTCACCTGCCGCCAGGCCCCGCGCACCACATCGTCGGTGATCTCGTCGTCCGTCAGGGAGTCCAGGGAACGGCCGCCCAGGTGCTCGTACACCAGCATCACGGCGTCCGGACCGAGTTCCGAGGTGGCGATCAGCTTGGGGGCGTTTGCTCCGGCGGCGATCGCCGCGTACGCCAGCAGCGCCTCCTGCTCCAGCGCCTGACGCAGCGACTGGATGGAGCGGCGGGTGGTGATGGAGCGCAGCGTCAGTCGGCGCCACACCCGGTAGAAGAAGCCCTGCGCCTGCTGCTCGCGGTCGACGACGGTGACATCGAGCGGCGCGCCCTCCTCCAGCGTGACCAGATAGCGGCGGCCGCGGTCGCCCTGCTCGGCGGAGTCGGGAACGTCCTCGGAGCGCATCGCGGTGACCGGTCGGAAACCGACATGGCGCAGACCGGCCAGCAGGGTCTGGCCGGTGGGCCGTACGTTCGGCGAGCCGACGGTGTACAGCGTGCCGTACGCGACGGTCCAGCCGAGCAGCACGGTGAGGATGATCGAGAACGGGGTGGTGTAACCGGCGACCAGCATCGCGAAGGCGTCGAGCAGCAGCACCACCCACAGCACCACACGCCAGCGCGGCCGCCGGGCCATCCCCACGGCCGTCATATAGGCGATCACGGGCGCGAGATAGCCATGCACCGGATCGGTCAGCCCGCCGCCGCTCTGCGTCTGGGTCAGCGCGTCCTGGAGCGTGCCGGGCGCGGCCTTGGCGACCCAGAGATCGGTGGCCAGGGTGACGCCGTGCGCGAGGACGGCGGCGAGGACGCCGTCCGCGATCCGCAGCCCGTCCCGTTTGACCAGCCGCTCGATCGCGAAGGCGACGGGGACGAGCAGTACGGCGATGCTGGACGCCAGCCCGGCGATCTTGACCAGCAGGTCAGGGGCCTGCCCGGTGCCCTTGTTGATGTCCTGCTCGAGACCGGAGGTGGTGCCGTGGGCGAAGGCGGCGACGGCGAGCACCACGGCGATCGCCAGGATGCCGATGAGCAGCCGCAGCAGATCGGAGGGGCGGTGGACGCGGGCGGCGAGCAGTGGTTCGTCCCCGGAAACCCGGTCGACGCTGGTCACGTCCGTGACGTCGGTCGCCCTGGTCGAACCGGTCGCCCCTTTCTCCCTGGTCGAATCGGCGGATCCTTTCGCCCCGGTCGCATCGCTCGCGTCGGCCTGCGGAGCGGGCGCTTCCGGGTACGACTCGGACTCAGGGGTGCTTGCCGCCTTCGGAGGCTGCACGCCCTGCTCCTTCGCCGTCTCGGTCTCTTCTTGATCTCGTATCACCAGTCACCGCCCGCATGATGGTGGCACGACCGGACGGCAGAGGGGGGCATCAGGGTGCATCGCGGGGACTTGAGGCACGTGAGATACGCCCCTCTGCCTCTCCGGTCCCACTCCCTCCACTGTGCCTGCTGTCGGAGGCGTTGTCGGTGGCGTGCGGCAGGATGGGCCGGATGGACGAGCTGCCGGAGTACGCGGAGCGGGTGCTTGAGGTCGCCGAGCTGATCCCGCCCGGCCGGGTGATGACGTACGGAGATGTCGCGGAGTGGCTCGGGCAGGGCGGGCCGCGCCAGGTGGGCCGGGTGATGGCGCTGTATGGCGGCGCCGTGCCCTGGTGGCGTGTGGTGCGCTCGGACGGCACGCTGCTGCCCGGGCACGAGCTGCGTGCCCTGGCGCGGTACCGCACGGAGGGCACGCCGCTGCGCGAGGCCTCGCGAAGTGCCGAAGGCCATGTGCCACGGCTCGACATGAAACGCGCGCGATGGGACGGCGAAGGTGGTGCGGGCGGCAGCGCTCACATATGACAGCTTCGGCCGATCGGTGGCACCAGGGGCGCGCCGGGGACTGTACGGCGTACGAAGACCGTACGGAGCCCCGGTGCGCGGCTGACTCACTACGTCCCCGCCCCGCGCTGGCGTAGCGTCGTCGGCGCGCGGCACGAACCGTTCCACCCGCGGCACGAACCGTTCCACCCGCGGCACGAACCGCTCCATTACCACCAGCACACCCACCAGGACCGGCGATCCACGTGAGCTCCTCCTCCACCACCGGGCGTACGACGTACCAGCAACAGGTACGGCGGCGGACCTCGGGCGCGTACCGACTGGTGCGTACCCCGCCGGGCCCGGTGCATCCCCCTCTCCTGGACGCAACTCAGCGCGCGGTGGTTGACCACGGTCACGGTCCGTTGCTCGTTCTGGCAGGTCCGGGCACCGGCAAGACGACGACGCTGGTGGAGGCGGTGGTTGCGCGGGTCGCGAAGGGGGTGGATCCGGAGCGGATCCTGGTCCTCACGTTCAGCCGCAAGGCGGCGGTGGAGCTGCGGGACCGGATGGCGCTGCGGCTGGGTGGTGCGCGGGGGCCGCAGGCGACGACCTTCCACTCCTTCTGCTACGCACTGGTCCGCGCCCACCAGGACGCGGATCTGTTCTCCGAGCCGCTGCGGCTGCTGTCGGGCCCCGAGCAGGACGTCGCCGTACGCGAACTGCTGGCGGGCCAGCTCGGCCTGGAGGCCGAGGGGCTGGTGCGCAATCACTGGCCGGACGAGCTGCGGGCGTGCCTCACGACGCGCGGTTTCGCGGACGAGGTACGGGCGGTGCTGGCCCGGAGCCGGGAACTGGGCCTCGGCCCTGACTCCCTGGCGCGCTTCGCGGCCCGCACCGGCCGTCCCGACTGGGGGGCGGCCGCGTCATTCCTCGCCGAGTATCTGGACGTCCTGGACATGCAAGGCGTCCTCGACTACGCGGAACTGGTGCACCGCGCGGTCCTGCTGGCCGAACGGACCGCGTCCCCGTACGACGTGCCGCACCCCTCGTTCCTCTTCCCGTACGACGCGGTGTTCGTGGACGAGTACCAGGACACGGACCCGGCCCAGGTGCGGCTCCTCCAGGCGCTGGCCGGCCAGGGCCGGACGCTGGTCGCCTTCGGCGACCCGGACCAGTCGATCTACGCCTTCCGCGGCGCGGACGTGAACGGCATCCTCGACTTCCCGGACGCCTTCCGGCACGCGGACGGCAGACCCTCTCAGGTGTCGGTCCTGACCACGTCGCGTCGCAGCGGGTCGGGTCTGCTGGCGGCGACCCGGCTGCTGACCCGGCGGATGCCGCTGCCCCGCCTCCCGTCGGAGAAGGCTCGCGCCCACCGGGAGCCGGCGCCGGTCCGCGGGGGCGGGCGGGTGGAGACGTACACCTTCCCGACGGCGTCCACGGAACTCGACAACATCGCCGACATCCTGCGCCGCGCCCATCTGGAGGAGGGCGTCCCGTGGAACGACATGGCGGTCCTGGTCCGCGCGGGTGGCCGCACCATCCCCTCGGTCCGCCGCGCGCTGACGTCGGCGGGCGTCCCGCTGGAGATCGACGGCGACGACGTCCCACTGCGCCACGAACCGGCCGTATCGCCGCTACTGACGGCCCTGCGCACGGCGGCAACGGCCGCGCTGCGGGGCCCGGCGGGACCGCGGGAGGGGACTGCGGAGGCCTCCGGTTCCGCCGGGGCACCGCCGGCGGATGCGGATTCGACACCGGATGCGGCGCCGGGTGCGGATGCGGCGCCGGGTGCCGAGGCGTCCGAAACCGAGACCCCCACCCCCTGGCTCACCACCGAGACCGCTCTCACTCTGCTCACCTCGCCCCTCGGCGGGATGGACGCCGCCGACCTCCGGCGGCTCGGCCGCGCCCTCCGGGACGAGGAGCGCGCCGGTGGCAACCGCGTACCACCGCCCTCCGACCAGCTCCTCGCCCGCGCACTTGCCGAGCCCGAGCGCCTCGTCGCGCACGACCCCGCGTACGCCCGCGGCGCCCAGCGGATCGGCGGCCTCCTGCGCAAGGCGCGCGAGCTTCTCGAAGGCGGCGGCACCGCCGAAGAGGCCCTCTGGGAGCTCTGGGACGGCACCCCCTGGCCGCAGCGACTCGAGCGCGCAGCTCTCCGCGGCGGCGCGGCCGGCCGTAACGCCGACCGCGACCTCGACGCCGTCTGCGCCCTCTTCGACACCGCGGCCCGCGCCGAAGAGCGCACCGGCGGCCGCGGCGCCCTCAACTTCCTCGAAGAGGTCGAGGCCCAGGACGTCGCCGCCGACACCCTCGCCAAGAGAAGCGTGCGCCCCGATGCCGTACGCCTGATGACCGCCCACCGTTCCAAGGGCCTCGAGTGGAGCCTGGTCGTCGTCGCCGGTGTGCAGGAGGGCCTGTGGCCGGACCTCCGCCGCCGCGGCTCGCTCCTCGAGGCCGACCGCATCGGTCACGACGGCCTCGCCGAGCCGCTCACCCCCGGCGCCCTCCTCGCCGAGGAGCGCCGGCTCTTCTACGTCGCCGCCACCCGCGCCCGCGACCGCCTCGTCGTCACTGCCGTGAAGGCCCCCGCCGACGACGGCGACCAGCCCTCCCGCTTCCTCACCGAACTCGGCGTGGAGCCCAAGGACATCACCGGCCGCCCGCGCCGCCCCCTCGCCGTCGCCGCGCTCGTCGCCGAGCTGCGCGCCACCACCGTCGACCCGCAGGCGACGGACGCGCTGCGGGACGCCGCCGCCCGCCGCCTCGCCCGCCTCGCCGCGCTCACCGACGACGAGGGCCAGCCGCTCGTACCGGCCGCGCACCCCTACCGCTGGTGGGGCCTGTACGAGCCGACGCAGAGCCAGATCCCGCTCCGGGACCGGAACCAGCCCGTCACCCTCTCCGGCAGCGCACTGGACCAGCTCGCCAACACCTGCGCGCTCCAGTGGTTCCTCGGGCGAGAGGTGAAGGCGGAAGCACCCGCCACCGCCGCCCAGGGCTTCGGCAACGTCGTCCACGTACTCGCGGACGAGGTCGCCTCCGGACAGACCCCCGCCGACCTCGCCGTTCTCATGGAGCGCCTCGACTCGGTCTGGAACGCGCTCGTCTTCGACGCTCCCTGGAAGTCGCAGCAGGAGAAGGAGCACGCGCGCGTGGCGCTCGAACGCTTCCTGCGCTGGCACGTCATGGACCGCGGCGGTCGCGGCGGCCGCACCCCCGCCGCCACCGAGCACGACTTCGACGTGACGCTCGAGGCAGGGGAGTACGAGGTACGGATCCGGGGCTCCATGGACCGCGTCGAGGAGGACGCCGAAGGGCGCGCGTACGTCGTCGACTTCAAGACCGGCAAGCAGACACCCACCAGGGACGAGGTCGCTGCCCACCCCCAACTCGCCGTCTACCAGCTCGCGGTGCGCGAAGGGGCGCTCGACGAGGCCTTCGACGGCCGTCGCCCGGAACCCGGCGGCGCCGAACTCGTACAGCTGCGCCAGCCCGCCGCCAAGAAGGACGGCGGCGACGGCCTCCCCAAGATCCAGGCGCAGGAACCCCTGAGCGGCGCATGGGTCGGTGATCTGCTCGCCACCGCCGCCGGACGCGTACTCGACGAGCGCTTCACCCCGTCCACCGGGCAGCACTGCACCCACTGCACCTTCCGCGCCTCGTGCAGCGCACAGCCGGAGGGACGCCAAATCGTCGAGTGACCGCCGCCGACGTTCGGTGTTGTGGTCCATGTGGTCCATGTCACGTCGGCTCCCTGCATCCAAATGAGGTCCGCGACAGTCGCATAAACGTGCGATAAGCGGGATCTACAGGGAGAGACACATGGCAGCCAATCGGAAGTTCCTGGTTTCGGCGATGGTCTGTGCGACTGCGATCGCCGGACTGGCGGGCTGCTCCAAGGACACCAAGGCCAAGGGCAACTCCGAGGAGAAGGCGAAGGAGCCGGCGGCCGCCACGACCTCTAAGGCTCCGGCGGACCCGTTCGCCGGCCTCACCGCCGACCAGATCGGCGACAAGGCCCTCACGGCCACGAAGGCCGCCCGGTCCATCCGGATGGCGGGCCAGATCAAGAGCGACGGCGAGCAGCTGACCGTCGACTTCGCGGTCGACACCAAGGGCGCCTGTACGGGCAAGATGAGCGTGGAGGCCGGCAAGGCCGAGCTCCTCCAGGCCAACAAGGTCATGTACATGAAGGGTGACGAGAAGTTCTGGCGCGCCTCGATGAGCGAGGACGGCTCGTCCGGCAAGGAGACCGACAGCGTCGTCGAGCTGATGAAGGGCCGCTGGATGAAGATGCCGGCGGGGAGCTCCGGCGACATGGACGGTGTCTGCGACCTCAAGGCCATGATCGCCGACATGGACAAGGACAAGTCGGAGCGCAAGGGCATGACCAAGGGCCCCGACGCCGAGGTCGACGGTCAGGCCACGGCGACCGTGGTGAAGAAGGCGGCCAACGGCGAGACGACGACCATGTACGTGGCCAAGGAGGGCGAGCCCTACCTGCTCAAGGTCGTCAAGGTCGGCGGCGACGAGCCCGGCACGATGGTCTTCAGCGACTACAACAAGCCGGTGAATGCCGTGGCTCCACCGGCCGACCAGGTCGTCGACCTGGAGAAGCTGGGCGCGGGCTCCGGCACCGGAGCCTGACGCGGTTGAGGCCGAGGGGGACCACCGCTGTCAGTGGTCCCCATTAGCCTCTCTGAGGTGACCGCACGCATCACCGACCCCGAGCAGCTCAAAGAGCTGCTCGGTATCCCCTTCACCCCGGAGCAGACGGCCTGCATCACCGCGCCGCCCGCCCCGCAGGTCATCGTGGCCGGAGCCGGTTCGGGGAAGACAACGGTGATGGCGGCGCGGGTGGTGTGGCTCGTCGGGACCGGCCAGGTCGCGCCGGAGCAGGTCCTCGGCCTCACCTTCACCAACAAGGCTGCGGGCGAGCTCGCCGAGCGCGTCCGCAAAGCTCTCGTACGGGCCGGGGTGACGGACCCCGACGCCATCGACCCCGACAACCCGCCGGGCGAGCCCCGTATCTCCACGTACCACGCCTTCGCCGGACAGCTCCTCACCGACCACGGACTGCGCATAGGCCTGGAGCCGACCGCGCGTCTGCTCGCCGACGCCACCCGCTACCAGCTCGCCGCGCGTGTGCTGCGCGAGGCGCCGGGGCCGTACCCCTCGCTGACGAAGTCCTTCCCGTCCCTGGTCAGCGACCTGCTGGCACTCGACGCGGAGCTCGCGGAGCATCTCGTACGGCCCGAGCAGCTCGGCGCGTACGACTCCGAGCTGCTGAGCGCGCTGGAGAGCGCCCGGCTCAGCAACGCCGAACTGCGCAAGGTCCCCGAGGCGGCCGCCGCACGCCGTGAGCTGCTCGAACTGACCGTCCGCTACCGCGAGGCCAAACGAGCCCGCGACCTCCTCGACTTCGGCGACCAGATCGCCCTCTCGGCCGAGCTCGCGCTCACCAGGCCCGAGGTCGGCGCCATCCTGCGGGACGAATTCCGGGTCGTCCTCCTCGATGAGTACCAGGACACGTCCGTGGCTCAACGGCTGCTGCTGTCCGGCCTGTTCGGGCAGGGCACCGGCCATGCCGTGACCGCGGTCGGCGACCCCTGCCAGGCGATCTACGGCTGGCGCGGCGCCTCCGTGGCCAACCTGGACGACTTCCCTGCGCACTTCGCGTACGCCGACGGCCGCCCCGCCACCCGCTTCTCGCTCAGCGAGAACCGCCGCAGCGGCGGCCGCCTCCTCGACCTCGCCAACGGCCTCGCCGAGCCTCTGCGCGCCATGCACGAGGGCGTCGAGGCGCTGCGGCCCGCCCCCGGCGCCGAGCGCGACGGCATCGTCCGCTGCGCCCTGCTGCCCACGCACGCGGAGGAGATCGAGTGGCTCGCCGACTCCATCGCCCACCTCGTGCGTACGGGAAAGGAGCCCGGCGAGATCGCCGTCCTGTGCCGTACGGCGGGCGACTTCGCCGAGATCCAGGGCGCGCTGGTTGCCAGGGACGTCCCGGTCGAGGTCGTCGGCCTGTCCGGGCTGCTGCACCTCCCCGAGGTCGCCGACCTGGTCGCGATGTGCGAGGTCCTGCAGGATCCGGGCGCCAACGCCTCTCTGGTACGTCTGCTCACCGGACCGCGCTGGCGGATCGGCCCGCGCGACCTGGCGCTGCTGGGCCGCCGGGCCCGGCTGCTGGTCCACCGCACCTCGTCCGACGAGAAGGACCCGGACGAGCGACTGGCCGCCGCCGTCGAGGGCACCGACCCGGCCGAGGTCATTTCGCTCGCCGACGCGCTCGACACATTCCTGGAGTCGGCCGGCGGGGAGGACGACGGCCTGCCCTTCTCCACGGAGGCCCGGGTCCGCTTCGCCCGCCTCGCCGCCGAACTGCGCGACCTGCGCCGTTCGCTCGCCGACCCCTTGATGGACGTACTTCACCGGGTCCTGACCACCACCGGCCTCGAGGTCGAACTCTCCGCCTCACCGCACGCCCTGGCCGCCCGCCGCCGCGAGACTCTGGCCAACTTCCTGGACACGGCGGCCGGATTCGCGGCGCTGGACGGGGAGGCGACGCTGCTCGCCTTCCTCGCCTTCCTGCGTACCGCCGCGCAGTACGAGAAGGGCCTGGACAACGCCCTGCCGGGAGGCGAGAACACGGTCAAGGTCCTGACGGCCCACAAGTCCAAGGGCCTGGAGTGGGATGTCGTGGCGGTCCCGGGCCTGGTCGCCAAACACTTTCCGAGCGACCAGGCGCGCGAGGCCTGGACCTCCCAGTCCAAGGTCCTCCCGCATGCGCTGCGGGGCGACGCGACGACCCTCCCGGACGTCCCGTCCTGGGATGCGAAGGGGCTCAGGTCCTTCAAGGAGTCGATGAAGGACCACCAGCACACCGAGGAACTGCGCCTCGGCTACGTCACGTTCACCCGCCCCCGCTCGCTGCTCCTCGGCTCGGCCCACTGGTGGGGCCCGACCCAGAAGCGCCGACGCGGCCCTTCGGCGTTCCTCCAGGCGCTGTACGACCACTGCGCGGAGGGCTTCGGCGAGATCGAGGTCTGGGCGGACGAGCCTGAGGAAGACGCGGAGAACCCGGCGCTGCACACGACGACGGCGTCGCAGGCCTGGCCGCTCCCTCTGGACGCCGCATCCCTGACCCGCCGCCGCGCCGCGGCGGACACGGTGCTCTCCTATCTGGCCAATGCGTCGGCGGATGCCTTTGAGGAACCCCCGCCCCTGGACGGGCCCCTGGACGGGCCCCTGGACGGGCCCCTGGACGGGCCCCTGGACGGGCCCCTGGACGGGCCCCTGGACGGGCCCCTGGACGGGCCCCTGGACCCCGACCCCGACCCTGTGGATCTGCCGGACTGGGACGACTGGGAGCCCGAGCCGTTCAGGGAGGGCGACGACGACCAGGGTCATGAGCCGGACCCGTGGCACGACCCGGTTGTCCCGGCTCAGAGGGGCCGCCGCGAAGCCGGCGCCGGGGGTGTGGGGGCGTCAGCTCCCATGTCCACCACCACCCCTGGGGGGTCTGGGGCCCTGCCCCCGATTTCGAGAAGGGGCGGGGTGGGGGGCATCCCCCCGCACCCCGAAGACGCCCGCACCATCGCCTCCTGGGACCGGGACCTCGACGCCCTCGCCGGCGAGCTCCGCCGCACCCGCGCCACCGTCCGTGATGTCCTCGTACCGCCCTCTCTCTCCGCCTCGCAGCTGCTGCGCATCGCCGCCGACCCCGACGGCTTCGCCCAGGAGCTGGCCCGCCCCATGCCGCGCCCCCCGCAGCCCGCCGCCCGCCGCGGCACAAGGTTCCACGCCTGGGTGGAGTCGCGGTTCGAGGAGCTCCCGCTGCCGATGCTCGGCCCCGACGAGCTTCCCGGCGGCGACGCGGACGACCCCGAGATCGCGGACGAGCACGATCTCGCCGCGCTCAAGGAGGCCTTCGAGCGCACCCCGTACGCCCACCGCACCCCGTACCGCGTCGAGGCTCCGTTCCAGCTCACCCTCGCCGGCCGTGTCATCCGGGGCCGTATCGACGCCGTCTACCGAACCGACCCGGGCGACGGCGACGGCAAGGGAAGCGGCAACGGCAACGGCGAGCCGCACATATACGGCAAGGCGCACACGGACGGCGTGCCGCACACATACGAAATCGTCGACTGGAAAACCAGCCGCACCCGCACCGCCGACCCTCTCCAACTCGCCGTCTACCGCCTCGCCTGGGCCGAGCAGCACGGCCTCCCCCTCGAAGCCGTCAGCGCCGCGTTCGTCTACGTTCGCAGCGGAGAGATCGTCCGCCCCGGCGCCCTCCCCGGCCGAGCCGAGCTGGAGCGCATCCTGCTGGGCGAGACGGCCGGTGGGACAGCCACCGGAGCCCGTTAGGCTCAAGTGCATGAGCGACACCCCGGACAGCGCCGTCCGTACGTACATCAATCAGCACAGCGCCGCCTTCCTCGACGACCTCGCCGACTGGCTGCGCATCCCGTCCGTATCGGCCCAGCCCGACCACGACGCGGACGTACGGCGCAGCGCCGAGTGGCTCGCGGCCAAACTCAACGAGACCGGCTTCCCGGTCGTCGAGGTCTGGCCCACGCCCGGCGCCCCCGCGGTCTTCGCCGAGTGGCCGTCCGGCGAACCGGACGCGCCAACCGTCCTGGTCTACGGCCACCACGACGTTCAGCCCGCCGCTCGCGAGGACGGCTGGCACACCGACCCGTTCGAGCCGCAGATCGTCGACGGCCGGATGTACGGCCGCGGCGCGGCGGACGACAAGGGCCAGGTCTTCTTCCACACCCTGGGCGTACGGGCCCATCTCGCCGCCACCGGCCGCACCGCCCCCGCGGTCAATCTCAAGCTGCTGATCGAGGGCGAGGAGGAGTCCGGCTCCCCGAACTTCCGCGCTCTCGTCGAGACCGCCGCCGGCCGCCTCGCCGCCGACGCAGTGATCGTGTCCGACACCGGTATGTGGTCCGAGACGACCCCCACCGTCTGCACCGGCATGCGTGGCCTCGCGGACTGCGAGATCGCGCTGTACGGTCCCGACCAGGACATCCACTCCGGTTCGTTCGGCGGCGCCGTGCCCAATCCGGCCACCGTCGCCGCCCGCCTCGTCGCCGCGCTGCACGACGATGACGAACACGTCACGATCCCCGGCTTCTACGACGGCATCGCGCCGCTCACCGACGCGGAGCGCGAACTCTTCGCCGAGCTCCCCTTCGACGAGGCGTCATGGCTGAACACCGCCAAGTCGCACGGCACCCTCGGCGAGGCCGGCTACTCCACCCTGGAGCGCATCTGGGCCCGCCCGACCGCCGAGCTCAACGGCATCGGCGGCGGTTACCAAGGCCCCGGCGGCAAGACGATCATTCCGTCCTCCGCCCAGCTGAAGCTCACGTTCCGCCTTGTCGCGGGCCAGGAACCGGAGAAGGTGGAGCAGGCCATCGGCGACTGGGTCGCGGCCCGCGTCCCGGCGGGCATCCGCCATGAGGTCACCTTCGCGGCGTCGACCCGCCCCTGTCTGACCCCGCTGGACCACCCCGCGCTGCAGTCGGTCGTACGAGCCATGGGCCGCGCCTTCGGCGGACAGAAGATCCGCTTCACCCGCGAGGGCGGCTCCGGCCCCGCAGCCGACCTCCAGGACGTGCTGGACGCTCCCGTCCTCTTCCTGGGCATCTCCGTACCGTCCGACGGCTGGCACGCGCCCAACGAAAAGGTCGAACTGGACCTGCTCCTCAAGGGCGTGGAGACGACCGCCCACCTGTGGGGCGACCTCGCCGCCGCACTCCGCTGACCTGAACCCAATCCACCCGGGGGAGTTGGAAATAACTGTGAGCACCATCAGTAACGGCACCACACACCGCTCGATCGGTCTCACCGCGCCGAGCGGTATCGACCGCGAGGCGCACCACCGCCTCGACGAGGCCTGGCTGGCGGCGGCGTGGAGCCACCCGTCGACCCGGGTCTTCGTGGTCTCCGGCGGTCAGGCGCTGATCGACGACACCCCCGACGGCCGCACCGAACTCGTCATGACGCCCGCTTTCGAGGCTCCTGTGACCGAGACCCACCGCTACTTCCTGGGGACGGACGAGGAGGGAGTGCGCTACTTCGCGCTCCAGAAGGACGCCCTGCCGGGACGTATGGACCAGTCGGCCCGCGCGGCCGGACTGCGCGAAGCCGGACTGCTGCTCTCACAGCGCGACGCGGGCCTGCTGGTGCATGCGGTCGCGCTGGAGAACTGGCAGCGGCTGCACCGTTTCTGTTCACGCTGCGGCGAGCGCACGGTCATCGCGGCCGCGGGCCACATCCGGCGCTGCCAGGCTTGCGGAGCGGAGCACTACCCCCGTACCGACCCTGCTGTGATCATGCTCGTCACCGACGAGGAGGACCGCGCGCTGCTGGGCCGGCAGGTGCACTGGCCGGAGGGTCGCTTCTCGACGCTCGCCGGCTTTGTGGAGCCCGGCGAGTCGATCGAGCAGTCCGTGCGCCGCGAGGTCTGGGAGGAGGCGGGAGTCACGGTCGGCGACGTCGAGTACATCGCCAGCCAGCCCTGGCCGTTCCCGTCCAGCCTGATGCTGGGCTTCATGGCGCGGGCGACGTCCTCCGAGATCAATGTGGACGGCGAAGAGATCCACGAGGCGCGCTGGTTCTCCCGGGAAGACCTGCGGGCCGCATTCGAGTCCGGGGAGGTGCTGCCTCCCTACGGGATCTCGATTGCGGCCCGTCTCATCGAGCTCTGGTACGGCAAGCCGCTGCCGAAGCCCGGAGATGTCGCCTAGCCGACCGGCCGGGCTCTCTCTCCACCTGCTCGGACGTCTGTCTGCTCAGACGCTGATCTTCTGCTTGACCTGGGCCAGCGAGGGGTTGGTCAGGGTCGAACCGTCCGCGAAGAGCACGGTCGGAACGGTCTGGTTACCCCCGTTGGCCTTCTCGACGAAGGTCGCGGAGTGCGGGTCCTGCTCGATGTTGATCTCGGTGTACGCAATGCCCTCGCGGTCCATCTGGCTCTTCAGCCGACGGCAGTAGCCGCACCACGTCGTGCTGTACATCGTCACAGTCCCCTGCATCGTCCCTGCGCTCCTCTGTTCGTCCCGCCAGATCTCGCCGGATCTCGCTCGATGCGTGTTCGCACCGCATAAGTGAACGTACGTGACCTGGCCACCATTCCCGCATTAGTACGACTGCTCTTGCCCCCCTGTGGACAACGGCCGCACCCATCTCCGCCGACCTGGCAGCATGGCGGTGTGACAGCAGCAACGCACTCCTCTCTTTTCCCACAGGTCCCCGAGTCGGCGGACGCGGTGCTCGACGGGCTCGACCCCGAGCAGCGCGAGGTCGCGACCGCCCTGCACGGTCCGGTGTGCGTGCTGGCAGGAGCCGGCACGGGCAAGACGCGAGCGATCACCCACCGCATCGCGTATGGCGTCCGCGCGGGGATACTCCAGCCCGCCAGTGTGCTGGCCGTCACCTTCACCAACCGCGCCGCGGGCGAGATGCGTGGGCGGCTGCGGCAGCTCGGCGCGGGCGGCGTCCAGGCGCGTACGTTCCACTCCGCCGCGCTGCGCCAGCTCCAGTACTTCTGGCCGAAAGTCGTCGGTGGCGAGCTGCCCCGCCTCCTCGAGCGCAAGATCCAGCTGGTCGCCGAGGCCGCCGCCCGTTGCCGTATCCGGCTCGACCGCAATGAGCTGCGCGACGTCACGAGCGAGATCGAGTGGGCCAAGGTCACCCAGACCGTGCCCGCCGACTACCCGGCCGCGGTCGCCAAGTCGCACCGCGACGCCCCGCGCGATCCGGCCGAGATCAGCCAGGTCTACGGGATGTACGAGCAGCTCAAGCGCGACCGCTCGGTGATCGACTTCGAGGATGTGCTGCTGCTCACGGTCGGCATCCTCCAGGACCGGCATGACATCGCCGACCAGATCCGCCGCCAGTACCACCACTTCGTGGTGGACGAGTACCAGGACGTCAGCCCGCTCCAGCAGCGGCTCCTCGACCTGTGGCTCGGCGACCGCGACAGCCTCTGCGTCGTCGGCGACGCCAGCCAGACGATCTACTCCTTCACCGGCGCCACCCCCGACCATCTGCTGAACTTCCGCACCCGCCACCCCGGCGCGACCATGGTCAAGCTGGTCCGCGACTACCGCTCCACGCCCCAGGTCGTCCATCTGGCCAACGGTCTGCTCAGCCAGGCGCGCGGCCGGGCCGCCGAGCACCGCCTCGAACTGATCTCGCAGCGCGAGGCCGGCCCCGAGCCCGCCTACACGGAGTACGCGGACGAGCCGGCCGAGGCCGAGGGCACCGCCCGCCGTATCCGCGATCTCATCGCCTCGGGCGTCCCGGCCGGCGAGATCGCCGTGCTCTACCGGATCAACGCCCAGTCGGAGGTCTACGAGCAGGCGTTGGCCGACGCCGGAGTGCCCTACCAGCTGCGCGGCGCCGAGCGCTTTTTCGACCGGCCCGAGGTACGGGAAGCGGGAGTGGCCCTGCGCGGTGCCGCCCGCGCCGGTGGCAACGACTCGCTGCTCGACGACGCCGAGGGCCTGCCCGCTCAGGTCCGGGCAGTGCTCTCCACCAAGGGCTGGACCACCGAGCCACCTGCCGGATCGGGAGCGGTGCGCGACCGCTGGGAGTCCCTGGCCGCGCTGGTCCGCCTCGCCGAGGACTATGTACGGGTCAAGCCCGAGGCGACCCTCGCCGATCTGGTGGCCGAGCTGGACGAGCGCGCCGCTGCCCAGCACGCCCCCACCGTCCAGGGCGTCACTCTTGCCTCGCTCCACTCGGCGAAGGGCCTGGAGTGGGACGCCGTGTTCCTGGTCGGTCTCACCGAGGGCATGATGCCCATCACCTACGCCAAGACGGACGAGCAGGTCGAGGAGGAGCGCCGGCTGCTCTACGTCGGCGTCACCCGCGCCCGTCTCCATCTCTCCCTGTCCTGGGCGCTGTCCCGCTCGCCCGGGGGCCGCGCCTCCCGCCGCCCCACCCGGTTCCTGAACGGGATGCGTCCCGGCTCGGCGGCCCCCGGCGCCCGCGGCGCGGGCGGGGCCGGTGGCATCGAGCGCGGCAGCGGCAGTCGGCGCAAGCGGCGCGGGCCCGTCCTGTGTCGCGTCTGCGGCAAGACGCTCACCGACGCGGGCGAGATGAAACTGATGCGTTGTGAGGACTGCCCCTCCGACATGGACGAGGCGCTGTACGAGCGCTTGCGCGAGTGGCGCTCGGAGCAGGCGAAGGAGCTGGGCCAGCCCGCGTACTGCGTGTTCACCGACAAGACGCTGATGGCGATCGCCGAGGCCGTGCCGGACAGTGAGGGCGAGCTGGCCGGGATCTCCGGGGTCGGCGGTCGCAAGCTCGAGCGCTTCGGAGCCGATGTGCTGACCATCTGCGCAGGTCAGGAGGTTGGAGGAGACGACGAGGAGGACTGATACAAACTCGTCGAAAAAATAGTTTGCGCCCGCCCCAGCAATCCCCATAGGTTCTTAACCACGGGAACAGCGAGCTTCTCTGAAGCCCTGTCCTCGTGCTGTACTTATCCGAATACGCGCGATCGGCCCCGGCCGGTCCTCTAGACGCCGAGAGGAGGCGATTCCAGTGATCAGCATCAAGACCAGCTTCGTCAGCACCGCCAAAATGACCGATCGCTCGGTCGCCTCCGCCTGCTCGCTCGGCTTCTCCGCGGCGTTCAACGGCACCGGTGTGTCCGGCATTTCTGCCGCGCTTCCTGTGGCCGGCCTGGGCGGTCTCCCCGTCCTGGAGCGCAATGAGCGACCGACCAAGGCACTGGAAGCAGGAGTAGCAGCGGCAAAGGCTCGGGCCTATGCCTCTGCGGCGGCCAGTGCCGAAACCCAGAAGCAGGCGAAGCAGCACCGCACGACGCAGCACCACACGATGTGGGCCTTCCGTGGGCTCGAACCCTGGAGTGATCCAGCCTGATCCAGAATCAGGCCGGCGCCTTCAGGGCCGCGGAACCCCACCCGGGATCCGCGGCCCTTCTGTTTTCCCTAAAGCGGGACGACAGGGCGAAGGGGCCTCGGGACACGCAACACCCGGTACCAGCCGCCACCCGGCCAACAGGCCGGAACGACCAGACGAGGAACGACACCACCGTGCAACTCGAAGCGCACGCCCCGTCCGTACCGCCTTCCGAGACGATCCCCCCGCCCGCCCTCACGGAGGACTCCACCTTGACTCCGCTCACTGCGCTCTCCGCGCTCGATGACGCCATCGAGGCCCTCGGCGTACCCGTCCCCTGCCGTTCCTACGACCCGGAGGTCTTCTTCGCCGAGTCGCCGGCTGATGTCGAGTACGCCAAGTCCCTCTGCCGTACCTGCCCGCTGATGGAGGCCTGCCTCGCGGGTGCCAAGGAGCGGCGTGAGCCGTGGGGCGTCTGGGGCGGCGAGCTCTTCGTCCAGGGCGTGGTCGTCGCCCGCAAGCGGCCGCGTGGTCGCCCGCGCAAGAACCCGGTTGCGGCATGAACGCCATCGGAACCATCGACCGCCCCGTCACGCACGATCCCCAGAAGCTGGCCCCAATGACCTCTTCCACGAGCGAGCCGTCAGGCTCCGCCACCCCAGCCGTCACCACCATCGGCGCGAACGCCTCGCGTCAGAACAGGACCCGTGAGATGCAACTCATCCCAGAAGCCATGGCGCGTGCGCATATGCACGAGCGCCTTCGGGAAGCCGACGCGGAACGCCTGGCCGTTCGCCTGGTCGCCGCGCGGCGGATGCAGCGCCGCGCCGAGCGTGTGTCGATGCGCGCCCGCCGCGCACTGGCCATGGCCGTCATGCACTGACCGCACAAGAGCACTGCACGACAGACACTGACCCGCGGGGGCCGGTCCGAACGGACCGGCCCCCGCGGTGCGTTGTCCCGGCGGCCGGTCCCTTATGGGGTTATCGTCACGAGGTGGACCAGCAGCAGACTTCTCACCCTGCACAGCCGGATTCCGAGAGCTTCGTGTGTTCCCACTGCGGCGCGATCGCCGAGGGACCACCGCCCACCTCGACCTGTTCTGTGGAGAACGGCAGCCGTCACTACTTTTGCGACGATTGCGCACGCGCCAACATCAGGGCGATCGAGGGCAGGCTCGACTCAGCCTGGTGGTGACTACCGGGTGCTGCAGTGTGGCGCGGCGGCGGTCGCTCAGGCCTGAGCCCCGACCGCCGTGCTGTCCTCCTCGTCCTCCGGCAGGAACCCGGGCAGCCACGATTCGAGTTCGTCCCGCAGCCGCACGGTCGCGTTCAGCTGGCACAGCACCCCGATCGTGCTAAGCGTCACCCGGTGTATCAGCAGATACGACGGCGGCAGATTGAGTTGCTTGCCCAGCTGATGCGCGGGGGAGCGGATGTCGGCGATCCGGGCTGCCTGGTTGCGCATCCAGCTCCTGGTGAAGGTGAACTCCTCGGCCTCCGCCGGCTCGATGATCGGCAGCAGGTACTCCAGCACCGCGTCCGGGTCGAGCTCTATGGACTCCTTGACGAAGCCCGCCTCGCACAGCAGCTCGTAGACCGCCTCGGCTTCGCTCTCGAGTGTCATCCGCAGACAGTCGCCGATGGTCTGCGGCAACCCGCCGGGCAGCCGGTCCACGGTGCCGAAGTCCAGCACGCCGAGCCGCCAGCCCTCGCCCTCCTCCTCCGGGAGCAGCCGGAAGTTCCCCGGGTGCGGATCCGCGTGCAGCAGTCCCGTACGGGCCGGGCCCGAGAAGAGGAAGCGGGCCAGCAACTGCCCCGCGCGGTTCCGCTGCTCGGTCGTGCCGTCGGTGATCACCTGGGCCAGCGGTATCCCGTCGATCCACTCGGTCACCAGCACCTGGTCGCACTGGTGGACCACATCGGGCACCAGCACATCGGGATCGTTCGCGAACTCCGCCGCATGCTCCCGCTGCGCCTGCGCCTCCAGCTCGTAGTCCAGCTCCTCCGACACCCGGTCGCGGAGCTCGGCGATCAGCGGCTTGATGTCCATCCCCGGAATCAGCGGCCCCAGCAGCCGGGCGAACCGGCTGAGCTGCGTCAGGTCGGAGAGCAGCGCATCCCCCGCCCCCGGATACTGCACCTTCACCGCGACCTCGCGCCCGTCGTGCCACACTGCCCGGTGTACCTGGCCGATGGACGCGGCGGCCGACGGCTTGTCCTCGAACTTCAGGAACAGCTCCCGCCACTCCTCGCCCAGCCGCTGGTCCAGGACCGAGTGGACCGTACGCGTCGGCATCGGGGGCGCCGCGTCCTGAAGCTTGGTCAGGGCCGCGCGATAGGGGCCCGCGATCTCCTCGGGGAGAGCCGACTCGAAGACGGACATGGCCTGCCCGAACTTCATCGCGCCGCCCTTGAGCTCGCCGAGCACCTTGAACAGCTGCTCCGCTGTGCGCTGTTGCAGCTCCCGGGCCACGATCTCCGCGGACTTGCCGCCGATCCGCTTACCCAGCCCCCAAGTGGCACGGCCCGCGATGCCCAGTGGCAGCGCGGCCAACTTGGCGGTCCGGGTGACCGCCTTCCGGGGAAGATCAGACATGCGCCCCTCCAAATCCCAGACTGCCGTGCCGCGTGTGCCTTACAGCATTGCTTCGTTGACGGCGGTTACCCGGCCATTGTCTCGTGCGGCGGCCCGATCCCCGAGGTGTGCTCCCTCTCACTCTTCCCGTCCGCACTGCAGACACAGTCGAGGTGCGGGGTGACCGTCTCCGATCGCCAGTCAAGCAGAGGCAGTGAAGTCTCCCAGCGCGCCCCGGTACTCGCGGGCAGCTCCCCGTCGAGAAACGACAGCGCGTGTGCCGCCGTCATCCCTGCCACAGCCGTGGCCAGAGCGACATCGCAGGCCGGCACAGCTCTTCGGCGGCCCGAGCGCCACTGTGCCAGCAGCCTGGGCCGCGCCGGGTCGCGCTCCGCCCTGCCCAACTCCAGACACCCGGCACAGGCCGTACCGCCGGGCAGCACCAGCGGACCCACCACACCGGTCCCCTCGACAACTCCCGCATACAGATGGGGTGTCCCGGTGGCGATCCAGTCCTCGGCGGCGGCCGGATCGGGGGCATAGGCGGCCAGGCCGTCCCGTGGCGCGACGATGACCAGGGAGAGACCGGGCTCAGCGCACTCTGCCGTCCCTGCCGACTCCGCCGCGCGCGGCGGACGGTCGGGCGCGGACCGCCGCACCAGCTGCCGGGCCGCCGCGTCCCGCCGCTCACCGACCGCTTTCGTCGGCAGCCCGCCGGGCGTCACGTCCCACGGCTCAGTACATCCGCCGTCCAGCACCTCCACCCGGCCCACAGCGGCCGCCGAGAGCACCGCGGCGACCGTCGCACCGACCCGTCCCGCGCCCCGGACCTGGACACGTATGGCCCGCCGGGCTGCCAGGCGCCGTATCCCGCCGCCCGGTTCCGGATGGACCACGGAGAGCGACGCCAGGTCGGGGCGCAGCCGGTCAAGGGCGCCGACCCGTTTCCGTAGCGCATCGGCCGCCGGGCCGCCTGCCGTCGGATCGTCGAGCAGCCCCGCCGCCGTCAACCGGTTCACCAGAGCGTCCAATTGTCCTTCCGGCAGACCTATCGACCGCGCCTCCTGGCGCAGCCACGGCAACCCCCGCGTCCCGTCGAGCAGCTCGATCAGGGCACCTGTCGCGGTGTCCACCGGACCGACCATCACCGCATGCGCGGGTGTCGCCCCGAATTGCACGGTCTGTCGCTCTCGCCATGCCCGCCGCAAGGCAGGCTTCACCGTCGGATGCATTGCGCTTCCCCCGTTGATCCGTCGTCCGGCCTCTCCTCTGAACTGCTGTCAGAATGCCCGGCGGTGTCGACGAGTGTGAAAAGTTATCCACAGGTGCGGGCATTAGTCGTTCAAATGGTGCACGCCATGGAGTGGATCAAGCTCGAACCGTCCCGGAGGCGGGACTTCCTCCTCTGGCAGCGGGTAACGTCGGGGCGTGTCCGTCGACCCTTCCCCTCGCCTCGCTGGGGAGACCCCACCGCACAGCGCCGGAAGCCAACAGCGCAGCGCGACAAGCCACCCGCCGCCCCGCGGATCGGGGACGAGTGCGGTCGAGGTCCGCAGGAGCGCCCGGCGCAGCAGAACGGTCTCGGCCTACCGGGAGGGTGACCGGACCATCGTCCTCATCCCCGCCAGGATGTCGGAGGCGGAGGAGCAGCGCTGGGTCAGCGTGATGCTCGACAAGCTCGCAGCGCAGGAGAGCAAGCGGATCCTCGGCGACGCCGAACTGGCCGAGCGTGCCGAGCGATTGTCCGCCCAGTACTTCGACGGACGCGCAAGACCGACATCCGTGCGATGGGTGACGAATCAGAACACCCGCTGGGGCTCCTGCACTCCGGCGGAGGGCAGTATCCGCCTGTCACACCGCCTGCAGGGGATGCCGGAGTATGTCGTCGACTACGTGCTAGTCCATGAGCTGGCCCATCTGCTCGTGCCCGGCCACGGCCCGCGGTTCTGGCGGCTGCTGGAGGCGTACCCCCGCACCGAGCGGGCCAAGGGTTATCTCGAAGGCGTCGTCGCAGCCGACCGGCTGCCGCACCTGCCCGTCGCACGCGGAGAGTGACCGGCGGGAGCGACCGCCGACGGTCCTGTACCGAATGTGTACCGGCTTGGCTCAATGTCGGTCCCAGCAGTTAGCCTGGCGCGACGCAGTCACATTTCGGGATGGGGGACGGTCGTTACGCATGGCCAGGGAATTCCAACGCGGCCACAAGGCCAAGATCAGTGATCTCACGCCGGGAACGGATCTGTACGTAGGTGTGCAGATCGCCGCTCCTGGGCTGACCTTCGACATCAGCTGCTTCGGACTCGACGCCAACGAGCAGCTCTCGGACGACCGGTACTTCATTTTCTTCAACCAGCCGAAGTCTCCCGAGGAGTCCATCCAACTGCTCGGCGCGCAGTCCGGTGACACCGAGTCATTTCGCGTCACTCTGGACCGTATCCCGGCGAACATCCACCGACTCTCCTTCACCGCGACCATCGACGGTGCCGGGCAGATGTCTCAGGTCGGCCCCGGGTACATCCGTATCGTCGCGGGCGGCGAGGAGGTCGTCCGGTACGCCTTCAACGGTTCGGAGTTCTCCACCGAGCGCGCCGTGATGCTGGGTGACTTCTACCTGAAGGACGTGTGGCGCTTCGCCGCCGTCGGCCAGGGCTTTGACGGTGGTCTCGACGCGCTGCTGAAGAACTTCGGCGGCGAGGTCGCCGAGGAGCCACCGGCCGCGCAGCCACCGCAGGGTGCCGCGCCCTCGTTCGCGCCGCCCGCGCAGGCCACAGCGCCCGCCCCGGCGTTCGGCGCACCGCAGGCGCCTCAGATACCGCAGGCCCCTCAAGGACCGCAGCCAGCCCCCTCCTTCGGTGCTCCCGCAGTCCAGGCGCCCGCCCCTCAGCAGAACCCGCAGATGCATGCGGCGCCGACCATCGCGGCTCCGCTGACCCCGCACGGCGGCACCGTACCCCCGCCGCCGGCTGCCCCGTCCCCGTACGGACAGACGCCTCAGCAGCCGCAGTACGGCCAGATCCCGGGGCAGATGCCCGGACAGATCCCGGGGCAGGCCCCGCAGCCGGGCGCGCCGTCGCCGTACGGACAGCAGGCCCCGTCCCCGTACGGACAGCAGCCTCCCGGCATGCCCCCCCAGGGCGTCCCGCAGGGCGTTCCCCAGGGAGTCCCGCAAGCCGGCGCCGGCCTGCAGGCCGCGCTCCAGCCCTACCGCGAGACCCCCACCGGCCAGCGCTGGACCCCGCAGAACCAGCAGCTCATGCGGGTCGATCTGACCATGGGCGGCACGCCCGTCCTCGCCCGCCAGGGCAGCATGGTGATGTACCAGGGCAAGGTCGATTTCAGCTACAAGGGTGCTGGTTTCGCCGGCCGGATCGTCGGCAATGCGACCGGCCAGGAGATGCAGCTGATGCGCTGCAGCGGCCGCGGCCAGATCTTCCTCGCCGAGAACGGTTCTCATCTGCACTCCATCGAGCTGCAGGGCGACGGCATCTGCGTCTCCGCGGAGAACGTCCTCGCCTTCGACGAGTCGCTGCAGCACGAGGTCCGCAGGATCGAGGGCCACGGCATCCCCGGAGGCGCCCTGTTCACCATGATGTTCCAGGGCACCGGCACGGTCATCGTGAAGACCCACGGCATCCCCGTGGTCCTGCCGGTCACGCCGACGACGTTCGCCGACTGCAATGCGGTCGTCGCTTGGTCGGCCGCGTCCCAGGTGATCCTCTCCAGCCAGGTCAGGCTGCGCCGCAACGCGTACCCGGGACACAGCGGAGAGACCATCAACCTCCAGTTCCGGGGCGCCCCCGGCAACTTCATCGTCGTCCAGCCGTACGAGGTCTGAGGGAGCCCGAAGAATGAACCAGCAACTCGCGGGCTTCGCCCCGACCCCGATCGCGGCCCGGATGGAGAACCACGGCCGCTCCATGCTCAAGGTCGCCATGGCCACCGGCCAGGACCTGTACGCACGCACCGGCTCGATGGTCGCCTACGAAGGCTTCGTCCAGTACGAGCCGAACCCGCCCGCCGTCCGCCAGATCGCCTCCCAGTGGGTGACCGGCGAGGGTGCGCCCATCATGAAGTGCTCCGGAGACGGACTGCTCTACCTCGCCGACTACGGCGCGGACGTCGTCGTCATCAACCTCAACAACGACTCACTCTCGGTCAACGGCACCAATCTGCTGGCCTTCGACGCGCACCTGCAGTGGGGCGTCCAGCGGGTCAAGGGCCTGGCCAAGTTCGCCGGCCAGGGCCTGTGGAACGTCGAGGTCGCGGGCACCGGTTGGGTGGCCCTCACCTCGCGCGGTACGCCGATCGTCGTCGACTGCGGCCGTGGCGAGGACGAGACATATGTCGACCCGGACGCCCTCGTCGCCTGGTCCCCGAACCTCAAGGTGAAGGGCAAGCGCAGCTTCAAGGCCTCCTCGCTGATCGGGCGGGGCAGCGGAGAGGCCTACCAGATGGGCTTCTCGGGCCAGGGCATCGTCGTCGTACAGCCGAGTGAGGACAGTACCGACCGCCTGCGGATCCAGCACTGAGGGGGAGGAGTACACATCATGCAGAGTCCGCTCTTCAGCTACACCGAACAGCAGTCCCAGGATCGGTACATCGTGCAGAACCCGCAGTTGCTGCGGGTCTCGCTCACCGGCCATGACGACGTCCTCGCCCGCAAGGGCGCCATGGTCGCGTACCAGGGGCTGATGGACTTCGACGGCGAGTACCAGTCGAACAACCAGCGGCGAGCCCGTGCCAACACCGGTGAGGGTCTGGACCTGATGCGCTGCTCCGGGCAGGGCACGGTCTACCTTGCCAACCTCGCACAGTACATCCATGTCGTGGACGTCGACCAGGACGGCATGACGGTCGACAGCGCCTATGTCCTGGCGCTCGACTCCACGCTGCACACCGAGGTCATCGCGGTGGACAGTCAGTACGGCATCTCCGGCTCCGGGAAGTACCAGCTCAATATCTCCGGCCGGGGCAAGGTCGCGCTGATGACCTCGGGCCAGCCGCTGATGATGCAGGTCACGCCGGACAAGTACGTCAATGTGGACGCCGACGCGATCGTCGCCTGGTCGTCCGCGCTGCGGGTGCAGATGCAGGCGCAGACACACTCCTCCGGCGTACGGCGGAGGCGCGGCAACACCGGCGAGGGCTGGGAGCTCAGCTTCCTCGGCCAGGGCTTCGCGCTGGTGCAGCCCAGTGAGGTCATGCCGCCGCAGAGTGCGGAGATCGGACAGGGCCTGCGCGCCCAGTACGGCATGGGCCAGCACGGGGCCCACGCTCAGAATCAGAACAACGCCTGGAACTGACACGCCACCAGGCACACAGGTAAGGGGCAGCCTCAAAAGAGGCCGCCCCTTACTCATGCCCCCTTACTCAAGCCTCGTACTCATGCCTCGTACTCGTGAACTGCTTGCGACAGGGCCGCGCGGGTACGCTCAAGCAGCCGTATGACCGACTCGTCGGCCACACCCGCCACCTCGTCGTACGTGAACCAGCGCAGATCCAGCGACTCCTCGCTGATCTCCTCGACCGCCCCGGCCGGAGCCAGCGCCGCGTACTGCACATCGAGATGCCAGTGGCAGGGCGCCGGAATCGCATGCCGGTCCAGCCGCACAGGACCACCGGGCAGCAGGGTCAGCCCCTGGATCCCGGACTCCTCCGTGGCTTCGCGCAGCGCGGCCAGAGCCAGTGTCGCGTCATCCGGTTCGCAGTGGCCGCCCATCTGCAGCCACATGCCGAGCTTCTTGTGCAGCGTCAGCAGCACCCGGCCGCGCTCCGCGTCGATCACCAGCGCGCTCGCCGTGACATGCCCGGCCTCGCAGGCCTTCCATATTCCGTCCGGGTGCGCCGCCAGATGGTCCAGATAGACCTGCCGCAGCTCCTCCTGGTCCTCGTAGCTCTTCAGTACGAGTACGGCGTCGTCGTGCAGGCTCACTGGTCCTTGTCGCCCTCGTCGTCCTTGGTGCTCTTCTCGACGTCGTCCTTGTCGAGATTCGGCTTGCTGCCGCCGCCCGCGGCCTCACCGAGCATCTTGTCCAGCTCCGAGAAGTCGAGCTGCTCACGGTGGACGAAGCCGTCCGGATCGTCCAGGTCAGTGGCCGTCGGCAGCATGTCAGGGTGCTCCCACAGTCCGTCGCGCCCGTCCACGCCCCGTGCGTCGGTGAGCGAGGCCCACAGCCGCGAGGCGTCCCGGAGTCGGCGCGGACGCAGCTGAAGACCGATCAGCGTCGCGAATGTCTGCTCGGCGGGACCGCCGGAGGCCCGGCGCCTGCGCAGCGTCTCGCGCAGGGCGTCCGCCGACGTCAGACGGGTCGAGGCCGCCTCGTGCACCACCGCGTCGACCCAGCCCTCGACCAGCGCGAGCGCGGTCTCCAGACGGGCCAGCGCCGCCTTCTGCTCCGCGGTGTCCTCCGGCTGGAACATGCCCTGCTGGAGAGCGTCCTGCAACTGCTCGGGATGCGTCGGGTCGAACTGGCCGACCACGTCCTCCAGCTTGCTCGTGTCGACCTTGATCCCGCGGGCGTACCCCTCCACCGCGCCGAAAAGATGCGAGCGCAGCCACGGCACATGGGCGAAGAGCCGCTGGTGGGCGGCCTCACGCAGGGCCAGATACAGCCGCACCTCTTCCTTCGGCACGCCGAGGTCCTTGCCGAACACCTCGATGTTCAACGGCAGCAGCGCGGCCTTGCCGGCCGGACCGAGCGGCAGGCCGATGTCGGTCGAGCCGACCACCTCGCCCGCGAGCACACCGACGGCCTGCCCGATCTGCTGGCCGAACATCGCGCCGCCCATGGAGCGCATCATTCCGATCAGCGGGCCCGCCATGGCCTGCATCTCCTCGGGCAGCACATCACCCATGGCCAGGCCGACACGCTCGGCGACCGGGTCGACGAGCTGCTGCCACGCCGGGAGCGTCGCCTCGACCCACTCGGCACGGCTCCACGCCACGGCGGTGTTCGCACCGGAGGGCAGCGAGGTCGCTCCGTCCAGCCACAGGTCGGCGAGCCGCACGGCCTCCTCGACCGCGGTGCGCTCGGCCGGGCCCACGCTCTCGTCCTTGGTGCCGTCCGGTGTGCCCTGCGAGACCGTCTGACGCGCGATCTGCTTGGCCATGTCCCAGTTCACGGGACCGCCCTCGTAGCTCAGCATCTGGCCGAGCTGCTGGAAGGCCGCGCCCAGGTCGTTCGGGTTCAGCGAACCGAACATCGCGGCGAACGGATTGTCACCGCCGCCCTCACCGGTACCGAACCCGAAAGGATTGGGCGGGAACTGACCGCCGGAGTCCTGGCCACCTCCGGCGGGATCCTTCTCCTTGCCCTCGTCGCCGTTCTCCGGCTCCTCCGGCGGAAGGCCGAATCCGAATGGGGTGTCACTCACGGGTTTCCTCGGCTCGTAGGGCCGCCGGCATCCTGCCGACGGCGACTGCCCGACAACACCACCCAGCGTAGACATCCGGGCCGCATATGGGCTCGGTGCTCCGCCGACTCTTGGCCTGCGGCAGGATGGACGCCACCTGGTACGGACGTGTCATTCGCGTACGTACTGAAAACAACCGCTGGAGACGCCTGGTGAGTTCCCCAGATCCGCAGGTTCGCGCAGCGCGAAACCAATCAACCCCGGCCTCGGGCCGCGGGTCCAACGGCCGTGGCCCCGTCGTCGCGGTCACCGGCGCCGCCTCGGGCGTCGGTGATCTGCTTGTCCGGCGACTGGCCGCGTCCGAGGAGATCAAGCAGGTCGTTGCCATCGACGAGCGCCGGGGCGAGGTCTCCGACGCGCAGTGGCACATCCTCGACGTACGTGACCCGGCCATCGCGGAGAAGCTGCGCGGCGCCGACGTGGTGGTGCACCTGGCCCTCGATCTCGACCTGGAGACCGACTCGGCCGCCCGTACGGCGTACAACGTGCGCGGTACACAGACCGTCCTGACCGCCGCCGCGGCGGCCGGCGTCCACCGGGTCGTCCTGTGCACCTCGGCGATGGTCTACGGGGCGCTGCCCGACAACGACATCCCGCTCTCCGAGGACGCGGAGTTGCGCGCCACCGCCGAGGCCACGGGCGTCGGCGACCTGCTGGAGATCGAGCGCCTGGGCCGCCGGGCACCCCGCGCCCACCCCGGGCTCAACGTCACGGTGGTAAGACCCGCCGTCCTGGTGGGCGGTACTGACACCGCGCTCACCCGCTACTTCGAGTCGCCGCGCCTGCTCGTGGTCGCCGGATCGCGTCCCACCTGGCAGTTCTGCCATGTCGAGGACCTGGTGAGTGCGCTCGAGTACGCGGCACTGGAGAAGGTCGACGGGGAGCTCGCGGTCGGCTGCGACGGCTGGCTGGAGCAGGAAGAGGTCGAGGAGCTCAGCGGCATCCGACGGATGGAGCTGCCCTCGGCGGTTGCCCTGGGTGCCGCGGCCCGGCTCCACCGGATCGGCCTGACCCCGTCCCCGGCGGGGGACCTGGCGTACACCATGCACCCCTGGGTGGTCAGTGTGAGTCGGCTCCACGACGCGGGCTGGCGACCTGAGTGGACCAACGAGGAGGTCCTGGCCGCGCTGCTGGAGGAGGTGGAGGGCCGCCACACCGTCGCGGGCCGCCGCCTGGGCCGCAAGGACGCCACGGCGGCGGGTGCGGCGGGTGCGACGGTCGCGCTGCTCGGTACGGCGGCCCTGGTGCGGCGTGCCCGTAAGGCGCGGCGCCGTATCTAACCACCTGCGAACCGCCCGCGGGCCGTCTGTAGGAGGCTCCAAGGCGGCGCGCCCCCAACCGGTCGAAAGAGCTATTCCGCGTTGTCAGTGTGGTGCGGCACGATGGAAGGCATGGCAAGCACGTACGACCACCCCGGCGAGCAAGCGGCGGAAGACCCCATCCGGCTGCTGGCGATCCGCGACACCCCGCTCTCCGTCGACGAGGTCTTCGCGGCCGTCGGCGACGACGCGACGGGCGGCACCGCGCTGTTCGTCGGCACCGTGCGCAACCACGACAGTGGCGCCGATGTCGACACCCTTGGGTACTCCTGCCATCCCACGGCCGAGGCCGAGATGCGCCGGATCGCGGAGAAGGTCGCGGTGGAATTCCCCGTTCGGGCGCTCGCCGCCGTCCACCGTGTGGGTGACTTGGAGGTCGGAGATCTGGCGGTCGTGGTCGCCGTGTCATGCCCTCATCGCGGGGAGGCCTTCGAGGCCTGCAGGAAGCTGATCGACGACCTCAAGCACGAGGTGCCGATCTGGAAGCACCAGAAGTTCTCCGACGGTACGGAGGAGTGGGTCGGGGCCTGCTGAAACCCTGACGGAGCTCAAGCACCCCGATTTGCGTAACCGCCCCCCTGCCACGAGCGTTGGACTGGCAGATGGCTAATCTGCTGATCACTCAGTTGGGTTTGCTCATGGGGTAGGGAGGTCGTGATGGCAGCACTCGCTTGGTTGCTGATTCCGCTTTTCGCTGCCGTCGGTGCTGCGATATGGGGAAGCTGGGCTTCACGGAACCGGACGACCGGGGATGTGGCCGAGCTTGCCGGATATGCGCGGTTTCGCGACGCGATGGAGAAAACGGACTCCGGTTCTGATGCCGCATGACCCGGGTATGACCCGGCCGCCGACCGTACGCAGTTGCCAAGTCGCCACGTACGGACCGGCCCCGACGGTGGTCTGACAGACCCGTCCCGTACTGTCGTTCCATGCCACGCCGCACCGCGACGATGCTCGCCTCCACCCTCATTTTCATTGCGCTGCTCTGCGCAGGGGTGTTCATCCCAGTGCCGTACTCGGAGATGTCGCCCGGGCCGACGGTGAACACCCTGGGCGCGGCCGGTGGAGAGCCGGTGCTGCAGATCTCCGGCCGCAAGACATACCCGACCACCGGTCACCTCAACATGACCACGGTCAGGGTCACCGGTGCGGACTACAAGATGAACATCGTCGAGGCGGTCTACGGCTGGCTGGCCCACGACAACGTGATGGTGCCGCACGACACGCTCTACCCGGACGGGAAGACGGAAGAGCAGTCCACGCAGGAGAACGCCGAGGAATTCACCCAGTCGCAGGAGAGCGCGAAGGTTGCCGCGCTGGAGCAGCTGAAGATCCCGGTGAAGTCGCGGGTCGTGGTCTCCACGGTGCTCAAGAACACGCCTTCGGAGAACCGGCTGCACGCGGGTGACGTCATCCGGGCCGTGGACGGCACGCCGGTGAAGGAGCCGGCCGACGTCGCCAAGCTGGTCGTGAAGCACAAGCCCGGCGAGGACGTCGTCTTCACGATCGTGCCGGCGAAGGATGCGGCGGCGGCGGAGAAGGCCGGGAAGGAGCCCCGGACCACCGAGAAGGTCACGATCACCACGGTGAAGTCGGCCAAGGGCGATCGGGCGATCGTCGGCATCCAGGCCGGGACCGACCACACGTTCCCGTTCACCGTCAACATCAACCTGGCGGATGTGGGCGGCCCGAGTGCGGGCCTGATGTTCGCCCTCGGCATCGTCGACAAGCTCACGCCGCAGGATCTGACGGGCGGGAAGTTCGTCGCGGGCACGGGGACGATCGACGACAAGGGCAAGGTCGGGCCGATCGGCGGCATCGAGATGAAACTGGTCGGCGCGCGGAACGCCGGGGCGGAGTACTTCTTGACGCCCGGTGACAACTGCGCGGCGGCGGCGTCGGACATCCCGGACGGACTGACGCTGGTGAAGGTGAACACGATCGCCGATGCGACGACGTCGCTGCAGAAGATCAAGTCGGGGGACACGGCGGGGCTGCCGGGCTGCGCGGCGAACTGAGGCCGGGGGCGCTTCGTCTGGACGCCCCTTCCCGAACCTGCCCGGCCCCTTCCCGAAGGTGGGGGGAAGCCCCCCCCAGAGCCCCTGAGCGCGCGTGCTGCTCCCGGCCCTGACCCGCGGCCGCCCCGCCCCTACAGCAGACCGCCGTACCCGATCCCTCACGATCCGGTACGGCGGTGCCATCAACAGTCGTCGTTACGCCTCGAACGTCGCCGCAAGCGCCTCCGTCAGGCCCGGCACCAGGTCCGAGCCAGTCAGGACCTCCGTCGGGGAGTCCTTTTCGCGCAGGCGTACCGCCGACTCGCGGGCGCCGTCGCGCAGGACCGCCACTGTCATGCGGACCTCCTGTCGGTTCGGGTGGGCGGCGACCCACTTGGTGAGGGCCGCTTCGTCGAGGCCGTCCGGGACCGAGGACTCCGCGGACGGTGGGAGCATCAGGCGCTCCACCGTCAGCGCGCAGCCGGCCACGGCCTCCGGCCAGGCGATCGTGGCGAGGAACTCGTCCAGCGCCTTCCCGGCGGGGATTTCGTCCTGCTCGATCGGGGTGAGCGGCGCAGCCGCCTCGTCGCTGTCGAGGCCGAGCTGGGCCGCGAGGCCCGGCTCCTGGGAGCGCAGGTGGGCGGTGTCGACGAGTGCGAAGAGCCTGGCCGGCTGGTCCCAGCCGAGCCTTGATGCGTACTCGTCGATTTCGAGCACGGCGCGGGTGAGCGGGCTCGCGGCCATCGGGGGGCCTGAAGGGGAAACGTTGGACATGGCCAATATCCTGCCTCCTTCCGGGCCCGAGACGGGAACTAGGTAAAGCCTTAGTAAGTTGCATCAATGGGCTCTACGATCGCGGGGCCCGATTTCACACGACCGCGAACTTCGAGGTGCGCACGTTGGCTTTCCAGATGCCGGACCGCGGCGGAGGCCCGACCGGGCCACGGATCAGAGTGGGCCGGCCGTCCCGGCGTGTCCGCACCCTGCTCATGACACTGGGCGTGCTGGCCGTGCTGGCCATGGCTTTCGTCATGTTCGCCGGGTTCTGGACCGACTGGCTCTGGTACCGCTCGGTCAACTACTCCTCCGTCTTCACCACCACCCTGTGGACCAAGATCGGGCTGTTCGCGGTCTTCGGGCTGTTGATGGCCACAGCCGTCGGCGTGAACATCTGGCTCGCGCACCGGCTGCGGCCGCCGCTGAGCGCCATGTCGCTGGAGCAGCAGAGTCTTGACCGCTACCGGATGGGCATCGCCCCGTACAAGAAGTGGGTGCTCCTCGCGATCACCGCTCTCGTCGGGCTGATTGCCGGAGCTTCCGCCACCGGTCAGTGGCGCACCTGGCTGATGTGGGTCAATGGCGTCTCCTTCGGCCAGAAGGACCCGCAGTTCCAGATGGACGTGTCGTTCTACGCGTTCGATCTGCCCTGGTACCGGTTCATGCTCGGCTTCGGCTTCGCGGCCGCCGTGCTCTCGCTGATCGCCGCCGCGCTGACCCACTATTTGTACGGCGGACTGCGCATCACCAGCCCAGGCGCGCGGGCGACGGGCGCGGCCACCGGTCATCTCTCGGTGCTGCTCGGTGTCTTCGTCTCGCTCAAGGCCGTCGCGTACTGGCTCGACCGGTACGGCCTTGCGGTGAAGTCCAGCGACTTCAAGGCCACCGGCAACTGGACGGGCCTGCGCTACGTCGACGCCAACGCCTACCTCCCGGCGAAGACGATCCTCTTCTGCATCGCGGTCATCTGCGCCCTGCTCTTCTTCGCGACGCTCTGGCGCCGGACCTGGCAGCTGCCGGTGATCGGCTTCGGGCTGATGGTCCTGTCGGCGATCCTCATCGGCGGCCTCTACCCGGCGATCGTGCAGAAGTTCCAGGTCCAGCCGAACGAGCAGGCCAAGGAAAGCCCGTACATCAAGAAGAACATCGAGGCCACGCGGCACGCGTACGGAATCGACAACGCCAACCCGGAGGACTACTCCGGCAAGGGCGACCCCAAGCGGAAGGCCCAGCAGCGCGCCGATGCCCCCACGGCGGCCAGCTACCGCCTGGTCGACTCGAACGTCGTCTCGCCCGCCTTCCAGCAGCTCCAGCAGGAGCGCAAGTACTACCAGTTCCCCGCGACTCTGGACGTCGACCGCTACCCCGGAACCGACGGCAAGCCGCAGGACACGGTCATCGGTCTGCGTGAGCTCAACATCAAGGGCATCCAGAAGCGCAACTGGATCAACGACCACTTCACGTACACCCACGGCTACGGCGCGATCGCGGCCAAGGGCACGAACACCATCACGGACCCGGACAAGGGCACCGTCGGCTCGCCCGACTTCACCGAGTCCGGGCTGCCGACCAGCGGCCAGCTCGGCAAGTACGAGCAGCGGATCTACTACGGCGAGAAGACCGAGCAGTACTCCATCGTCGGTGGTCCGCAGAAGGAGCTCGACTACGAGAAGAACGGCGAGGAGACCACCAGTTACAAGGGCAAGGGCGGGGTCGACCTCTCCAGCCCGCTGAACCGCGCCGCGTACGCCGTCGCCTTCAGCGAGCCGCAGATCCTCTACTCGGGAGCAGTCGGCGAGGGCTCGCGGATTCTCTACAACCGCACGCCCAAGGAGCGCGTCGAGGCGGTCGCGCCCTGGCTGACCATTGACGGCGACGCCTACCCTGCGGTCGTCGACCACCGCATCCAGTGGATCGTCGACGCGTACACCACGACCAACGGCTATCCCTACGCCTCCCGTACGACGCTGGGGGACACCACCGCCGACTCGCTGACCACCAATCAGCGTGCGGTCGTCGCGCAGCAGAACCAGGTCAACTACATCCGCAACTCGGTGAAGGCCACCGTCGACGCGTACGACGGCACGGTCAACCTGTACCAGTGGGACACCAAGGACCCGGTGCTGAAGACCTGGATGAAGGCGTTCCCCGGCACGGTGAAGGCGAAGGACAAGATCTCGCCCGACCTCAAGGCCCATCTGCGGTACCCGCAGGACATGTTCAAGGTGCAGCGCGAGCTGCTCACCCGGTACCACGTCACCGAGCCCGAGCAGTTCTACAGCGGCAGTGACGCCTGGCAGGTGCCGGACGACCCGACGAACAAGGACACCAGCGCCGTTCCGCCGTACTACCTGAGCCTCAAGATGCCCGGGGACAAGGCGCAGAAGTTCTCTCTGACGACGACGTTCACGCCGGCCGGACGCCCCAACCTGGGTGCGTTCATGGCGGTCGACGCCGATGCCAACAGCGACAGGTACGGCACGATACGGCTGTTGAGAGTCACCGAGACGGTGCAGGGTCCACAACAGGTGCAGAGTGAGCTCAACGGTGTGCCGGAGGTCGCGACCTTCGTCAGGGACCTCAGGGGCACCGACTCCGACATCGAGTACGGCAATCTGCTGACGGTGCCGCTGGACGGCGGCTTCCTCTATATCGAGCCGGTGTACGCACGAGGCGGCAGCGCGAACTATCCGCTGCTGAAGAAGGTCGCCGTCGCCTACGGCGGAGGCAAACCGGTCTTCAAGGACAGCCTCACGGAGGCGCTCAACGCGGTCTTCGAGCAGAACGTCGCCGAGCCACCGACGACGACACCGCCACCGGGCGACACCACCAAGCCGCCCCCGGCGACCGGTGACGCCGGGCTGAAGGCCGCCATCGCGGACGCCCAGAAGGCGTACGACGATGCCCAGGCGGCACTCGACAAGAAGCCGACGGACTGGGAGGCGTACGGCAAGGCACAGGCTGCCCTGCAGGACGCGCTGGAGCGAGCCGCGGCGGCTCAGAGCAAGCCCAGTCCGGCGACCACCCCCAAGGGCGGCTGAGCAGGGGCCATCCCGCGTCGTGGTACGGTTGCAACACAACGACGCGGGGTGGAGCAGCTCGGTAGCTCGCTGGGCTCATAACCCAGAGGTCGCAGGTTCAAATCCTGTCCCCGCTACTGAAGAAGAACAGGGCCCGAATCCTTTGAGGATTCGGGCCCTGTTCGTGCGTATGTGCTGCCGGTGAGAAGTGTGTGCCGCGCGGGGCGAGTTGGGCCTGAGCGTGTTTGACTTGTCCATCTGTGGGCATGTCGACAAAACGCTGAAGTGACCTCACTGGCTGCGGTATACCAGGTGTACGCGGGTTGCGGGTGGTGCGACGATGGAATTTATGGGGGACAGGGCAACTCTGTTGAAGACAGGGCGGTTTGTGCAGCGGCATGCCGGAGACGTGGCGGACGCGATCGGCGCGGGTGACGCTGTTGACAACGTTGACACTGCCGGTGGCGGCGAAGGCGTCGACTCCGTTTCCGTGGAGACCGCGGGAAGCGAGGCGCGCCACCGGCGTGCCGCCGACGGCGGCGACACCGCGTCGATGAGCGTGCTCGGCGCGCTGCTGCTGCGCCGCGGCGACCTCGACGGCGCCGAGCCCTACCTGCGTGGCGCGACCGCCGACGGCGACCGCGCCGCCGCCAACAATCTCGGTGTCCTCCTCCACCAGCGTGGGTACGCCGACGAGGCGGCCGGGTGGTGGCGTATCGCGGCCGTCGCAGGTTCCGCGGCGGCGGCGCACGCGCTGGGGCGTCACTTCCGTGAGCGCGGCGACGAGCCCGCCGCGGAGTACTGGCTGCGCCAGTCCGCCGAACAGGGCCACGCGCTGGGCGCGTACGCCCTTGCCGATCTTCTGGAGCACCGCAGCGACGCGGGCGCCGAGCACTGGCTGCGCGCGGCGGCCGAGCAGGGGCACCGCGAGGCGGCGTACCGGCTGGCCCGCGTGCTGGAGCGGCTGGCGGCGGAGGAGGCTCGCGAGGGCGGGGACGTGGGCCTGCGGATGGGGCGTGCGGGGCGTGCGGGAGGGATCGGCTCGGTCGATCAGGGCGTCGTGAAGCCTGTCGGCGCGGGCGCGGGCGCGGGTCGTGCAGGGCGTACGGGGGAGGTCGGCGCCGTCGGGCCAGACGACGTGAAGGACGACGGCCTGGCTGCGGGCGGCGGCGATGACGTCGAGCTGTCCCTGCTCGACGAGGCCGTGCAGTGGTACCGGCAGGCCGCCGCTCGCGGGCACCGGCGGGCCGCGCTGCACCTCGGCGCGATCCTCGAGAAGCGTGGCGAGTTCAAGGAGGCCGGTCGCTGGTACCTCACGTCCGCCAAGGACGGAGAGGCCCGCGCCGCCTGCGCGCTCGGGTTCCTGCTCCGGGACGCGGGCGACGAGGAGAGCGCCGCCGTCTGGTGGCTGCGTGCCGCGCAGGACGGTGACGGCAACGCCGCCAACGCCCTCGGTGCGCTGCACGCCGCCCGTGGGGAGCAGCAGACCGCCGAGCGCTGGTACCGCGCCGCCATGGACGCGGGTGACGTCAACGGTGCGTACAACCTCGGGCTGCTCTGCGCCGCCCAGGACCGTACGCCGCAGGCCGAGCAGTGGTACCGCCGTGCCGCCTACGCAGGGCACCGTGAGGCCGCCAACGCGCTCGCCGTACTGCTTCTGCAGGCCGGCGACGCGACCGGTGCCGAGCCCTGGTTCTCCAAGGCCGCCGAGGCCGGCAGCGTCGACGCGGCGTTCAATCTGGGCATCCTCTACGCCGGCCGTGACGACGACCGTACGGCTCTGATCTGGTACGAAAGGGCAGCCGCAGCCGGTCACACCGAGGCCGCGCTGCAGGTAGGCATCGCGCTGCTCAGGGATGGTGACGAGCAGGCCGCCGAGCGCCATCTGCGCTGCGCGGCGGGCGGCGGCAGCGCCGAGGCAGCCTTCCGTCTCGCCACCGTGCTCGATTCCCGCCAGCCGCCGCCCGGGCCGCCCGCGCTCGGCGAGGCGACGGCGGAGAAGAGCGAGTGCGAGGAGTGGTACGAGCGGGCCGCCGAGCAGGGGCACCGCCGTGCCCAGGTGCGGGTCGGCATGCTGGCCGCCGCCCGGGGCGACATGGTGGACGCCGCCCGCTGGTACCGGGAGGCGGCGGAGGCAGGCAGCCGTAACGGTGCCTTCAACCTCGGGCTGCTTCTCGCCCGTGAGGGCAATGAGCGCGAGGCGGCCCTGTGGTGGTGCCGCGCGGCCCGTGCGGGGCACGGCAGGGCCGCGCTGCGCCTGGCGCTGCTCGCCGCCCGCAGGGGTGAGCTGACCGAGGGCCAGCGGTGGTGCGCACGGGCCGTCGAGCTGGGTCCCGCCGAGGTGGCGGAGAGGGCCGCGCGGCTGCGCGAGGCGCTGCACCAGGAGCTCACGGCGTAGCGCTGCGGGCTCATGGCGTACTGACGACTATCGATTTGCGCTGGTCGGCGGGGTGACGTAATGTTGTGTTCACCGACGCGGGGTGGAGCAGCTCGGTAGCTCGCTGGGCTCATAACCCAGAGGTCGCAGGTTCAAATCCTGTCCCCGCTACTGACAGACAAAGGCCCGGATCCATCAGGATCCGGGCCTTTGTCGTAGCCGCATGCCGGTCAGGCGGGCCAGGCCGGTCAGAGCGGGCCAGACGGTGAAGGCCCTTCTCCACGGCGGCGGAACGATTGCCCGCGGACCACGACGAAGGGCCCGGCACCTCTCGGGTGCCGGGCCCTTCGTGAAGGTATGCGTGTCAGGCGGCCGCGCAGTTCGGGCACGTGCCCCGGTACGTCACCTCGACGCCCGAGACAGTGAAGCCGAAGCGCTCCGCGTCCGGGAGGTCGGCCAGCGGGTTGCCCACGGGGTGTACGTCGCGGATCGCGCCGCACTGGGCGCAGACCAGGTGCTGGTGCGGCCGGTGCGCGTTCGGGTCGTACCGCTTGGCGCGGCGGTCGGTCGACACCTCGATGACTTCGCCGAGGCTCACCAGCTCACCCAGCGTGTTGTAGACGGTCGCCCGGGAGATCTCGGGCAGCCTCGTCACGGCACGCGCGTGCACCTCGTCGGCCGTCAGGTGGACGTGGTCGCCGTCGAGGACCTCTGCCACGACGCGCCGCTGTGCCGTCATGCGCCAGCCGCGTCCGCGAAGTCGTTCCAACAGGTCACTCATAAGGACAAGCCTAACAGTGAAGGGAACCAGGTTCCGAACAGGTGTGAGTTTGGATGTTTCCTTGACTTAGACAAAGTCCATTGTAGGATCGGGACCGGCATACGCCAAGGACAGGACTGTCAGGCATGACGCAGGAGGCGCACGTGACGCAGGGACCGCTCACCACGGAGGCCGGCGCACCGGTCGCCGACAATCAGAACAGCGAGACCGCGGGCGTCGGCGGACCGGTTCTGGTTCAGGACCAGGTGCTGCTCGAGAAGCTCGCGCACTTCAACCGTGAGCGCATCCCGGAGCGCATCGTGCACGCACGCGGCGCCGGTGCGTACGGCACCTTCACACTGACCCGGGACGTCTCGCAGTGGACGCGCGCGAAGTTCCTCTCCGAGGTCGGCAAGCAGACCGAGACGTTCCTGCGCTTCTCCACGGTCGCGGGCAACCTCGGCTCGGCGGACGCGGTGCGTGACCCCCGCGGTTTCGCGCTGAAGTTCTACACCGAAGAGGGCAACTACGACCTCGTCGGCAACAACACCCCGGTGTTCTTCATCAAGGACGCCATCAAGTTCCCGGACTTCATCCACACCCAGAAGCGCGACCCGTACACCGGCTCGCAGGAAGCCGACAACGTGTGGGACTTCTGGGGCCTCAGCCCGGAGTCGACGCACCAGGTGACCTGGCTCTTCGGTGACCGCGGTATCCCGGCGACGCTGCGTCACATGAACGGCTACGGCTCGCACACGTACCAGTGGAACAACGAGGCCGGCGAGGTCTTCTGGGTCAAGTACCACTTCAAGACCGACCAGGGCATCAAGAACCTCACCACGGACGAGGCCAACCGCCTCTCCGGTGTGGACCCGGACTCCCACCAGCGCGACCTGCGTGAGTCCATCGAGCGCGGCGACTTCCCGTCCTGGACCGTGCAGGTGCAGATCATGCCGGCGGCCGAGGCGGCGAACTACCGCTTCAACCCGTTCGACCTGACCAAGGTCTGGCCGCACGAGGACTACCCGCCGATCGAGATCGGCAAGCTGGAGCTCAACCGCAACCCGGAGAACATCTTCGCCGAGGTCGAGCAGTCGATCTTCAGCCCCGCGCACTTCGTGCCGGGCATCGGTTCGTCCCCGGACAAGATGCTCCAGGGCCGTCTCTTCGCGTACGGCGACGCCCACCGCTACCGCGTCGGCATCAACGCCGACCATCTGCCGGTGAACCGCCCGCACGCCACCGAGGCGCGCACCAACAGCCGTGACGGCTTCCTGTACGACGGCCGTCACAAGGGCGCCAAGAACTACGAGCCGAACAGCTTCGGCGGCCCCTTCCAGACGGACAAGCCGCTGTGGCAGTCGACCGCCGTCGCCGGTGGCACCGGCACTCACGAGGCCCCCAGCCACGCCGAGGACAGCGACTTCGTGCAGGCGGGCAACCTCTACCGGCTGATGTCCGAGGACGAGAAGGGCCGTCTGATCGAGAACCTCGCAGGGTTCATCTCGAAGGTGTCGCGCGACGACATCGCCGAGCGCGCGGTCAACAACTTCCGTCACGCGGACGGTGACTTCGGCAAGCGGCTCGAGGCCGCGGTCCAGGCCCTTCGCGGCTGACGGACGCTTGTCGTAGTACAGAGGGCCGGATCCCTGTCCAGGGGGTCCGGCCCTCTCGGATGCCCTGATCCGTCGTGTGCCTAACCCGTCAGGATCGCCGGGTGCCGCCTGACCGGGGCCCAGCAGCGGATGATGTCGCGTACCGAGACGATGCCTACGGGCCCGTCCTTGTCGAGCACGATCAGATGCCGGAAGCCGCCGTGCGTCATGGCCTCAGCGGCCTCCTCCAGGGTCCAGGACGGCGCGGCGAAGACGACGTCGGTGGTGGTGTGGGTACCGGCGGTCTCCAGATCGGGGTCCTGCCCCGCGCCCACCGAGTTCAGAATGTCGCGCTCGGTCAGAATGCCGAGGCCGCCGGCATCGGTGTCGAGGACTACGGCGGCGCCGATACGGCGCGTGGCCATCAGGCCGGCCGCCTGGCGGAGTGTGTGTGCGGGTCCGATGGTGAGGACCACCGTGCTCATGGCGTCACGGACGAGCATGGATGGAGCCACCTCCTTGGTGGATCGGTTGTTCGGGAACCGATTCACAAGTTCACAAGTGGGGGGACTCCTAGAGTCGCAGCCCTGCGGGGCGGCAGCAAGGGGGCGCGCACCGCAGCCTGGGCGGCGCGCGGAAGCTCATGGAAAAGGTGTATGTACCCGTCAGTACCGCTGGTTGAGATAGCCCAGCAGTTCCTCGTGGAGCAGACCGTTGGACGCGGCTGCGTTGCCGCTGTGCGGGCCCGGGCGCCCGTCGAGGCCGGTGAAGGATCCGCCCGCCTCCTGCACGACGATCGCCGTCGCCGCCATGTCCCACAGTGAGAGCTCCGGCTCGGCGCAGATGTCCACCGAACCCTCGGCGACCATCATGTACGGCCAGAAGTCGCCGTAACCACGGGTGCGCCAGCAGGCCCGGGTCAGATCCATGAACCCGTCGAGCCGTCCCTGCTCCTCCCAGCCGGTAATCGAGGAGAACGCGAACGAGGCGTCCGCGATCCGGCCGACCTTGGAGACCTGCAGCCGGCTCGCGGAGGTCAGGCTGCGCCCGGTGTAGGCGCCGCGGTCCTGAGCGGCCCACCAGCGGCGGCCCAGCGCCGGGGCCGACACCACGCCCACGACGGGCTGGTAGCCGCCCTCGCCCTGCACCATCAGTGAGATCAGCGTTGCCCAGACCGGCACGCCGCGTACGTAGTTCTTGGTGCCGTCGATCGGGTCGATGACCCAGCGGCGCGGGCCCGTGCCCTCGATGCCGTACTCCTCGCCGAGGATCGCGTCACGCGGCCGTGCCCGCTGGAGCTGTCCGCGGATCAGCTCCTCCGCCGTCTTGTCGGCCTCGCTCACCGGCGTCATGTCCGGCTTGGTCTCCACCTTGAGGTCCATGGCTTTGAACCGGTCCATGGTGGCGGCGTCGGCGGCGTCCGCGAGGACATGGGCGAGACGCAGATCATCGTGGTAGTCGGGCATGGTCGTCACTCTATCGGGGCTTCCCAGGCCCCTCCCGGGTCCCTGTCTGCCAGGGCTATTGACAGTGGGGGGCCGCACGTCAACCCTGAGCCCAGTGCCGCTTGGCCTGGGAGGCGACGATGCCTACAGCGCGAGAGTCCCTACTGAACGCCGCTCTCGCGGCGCTCGCAGACCTGCCCTGGGCAGCGGTACGGATGGTGGACGTCGCATCCGCCGCCGGGGTCTCGCGGCAGACCCTCTACAACGAGTTCGGCAGCAAGGACGGCCTCGCCCGCGCACTGGTGCGGCGCGAGGCCGACCAGTACCTCCATGGAGTGGAACGGATGCTGGCCGAGTGGACCGGGGCCGCGGACCGGCTGGTGGCGGTCGCCGAGTGGACCGTCGGCGAGGCCCGGGCGAGGCCGCTGCTGAGGGCCCTGCTCACCGGCTGCTGGGGCGAACGGCTGCCGGTGCCGAAGCCCGCCCGACGCGACGCCGCGATGTCCGGAGTGCCGGCCCAGCGGCGTGCGGACGCGGGGCTGCCGGCCCCGGCCGAGCTGGTCGCGTCGGTACGGGACCGCTCGCTCGCCGCACTGGGCCGGGGCATGCAGGACAGCCGTACGAGGGAGGAGTCGGCCTATCTGGCGCACCGCTGCGAGCTGACGGTGCGGCTCGCGCTCTCGTATGTGATCGCGCCGGTCGGTGAGGGGGTCGGTCTGCTGGTGCGTACGGCCGTCGGCGGGGCCGTCAACGGGCCGAGCCCGAGAGCTGCAGGCCGATGACGCCGATGATCACCAGCGTGATGGAGATGATCTTGAGGGTGGAGACCACATCGTCGAGGAAGACCATTCCGTAGATCGCGGTGCCTGCCGCGCCGATGCCCGTCCACACCGCATATGCGGGACCCACATCAAGCTTCTTCAGGGCGAGCGTCAGCAGGCCGAAGCTGCCGAGCGCGAAACTGGCGAAGGCGACGGTCGGCCAGAGCCTGGTGAAACCGTGCGAGAGCTTGAGGCAGACCGCGAAGCCCGTTTCCAGGAATCCGGCGACCACCACCAGCAGCCACGCCATGGCTGTGCCTCCCGCGTCGGTCGGTGACTGCTCAGTCGCACTCGGTGCGATTATGCACTTACCGGCATCGACTGCTCGCAAACGTGCGCGCGTCAGTCGCCTTCGCGTCGTTCCCGCGTGGCGAGCAGCCGCCGCAGCGAGTAGAGCCGCGCCGGATCGGCGTGCCCCTCGGCCACCCACTCGTCCAGGGCGCACTCCGGCTCGTCATGACTGCAGGCGCGCGGACAGCCCTCCGTACCCGGTATGAGATCGGGGAAGGCGAGGATCACCCGGGACGGATCGACATGGTGCAGACCGAAGGAGCGCACGCCCGGGGTGTCGATCACCCAGCCGCCCTCCGCGTCCGCGAGCGGGAGGGCGAGCGCGGAGGTGGTGGTGTGCCGGCCGCGTCCGGTGACCGCGTTGACAAGGCCGGTGCTCCGCCGGCGTTCCTTCGGAACGAGGGCGTTGACCAGGGTCGTCTTGCCGACGCCGGAGTGGCCGACGAAGGCGGTGGTCCGGCCTTTGAGGTGCTCATGGACCCGCTCGGCTGCGACGCCGTCCACGAACTCGTCGCGGGTGGTGACCACATGGGGAACGCCGAGCGCTCCGTACATCTCCAGCAGCTCGTCCGGCGAGGCCAGATCCGACTTGGTCAGTACGAGCAGCGGGGTCAGCCCGCCGTCGTACGCGGCGACGAGGCAGCGGTCGATCAGCCGGGGGCGCGGCTCGGGGTCGGCCAGCGCCGTCACGATCGCCAGCTGGTCGGCGTTGGCGACGACCACGCGCTCGAACGGATCGTCGTCGTCCGCCGTGCGCCGCAGCACCGACTTGCGCGGCTCGATACGCACGATGCGCGCGAGGGTGTCCTTCTCGCCGGAGAGATCGCCGACGATGCCGACCCGGTCGCCGACCACCGCGGCCTTGCGGCCCAGTTCGCGGGCCTTCATCGCCATGACGACCCGGTCGTCGACGAGGCAGGTGAGCCGGCCCCGGTCCACGGTGAGGACCATGCCCTCGATGGCGTCCTCGTGCTTGGGGCGGATATTGGTCCGCGGGCGGTTGCCCTTGCGGTTGGGGCGGACACGGATGTCGTCCTCGTCGGGGTTCTTGCCGTAGCGGCGCATGTCCTCAGGCCCCGAGCATTCCGGCCCACATCTGCGGGAAGTCGGGGAGTGTCTTCGCGGTTGTCGCGACGTTCTCGATCTCTACGCCGTCGACCGCGAGGCCGATGATCGCGCCTGCCGTGGCCATCCGGTGGTCCTCGTACGTATGGAAGACGCCGCCGTGCAGCGGGCGCGGGCGGATGTGGAGGCCGTCCTCGGTCTCGGTGACGTCGCCGCCGAGTTCGTTGATCTCCTTGGTGAGGGCCGCGAGGCGGTCCGTCTCATGGAGGCGCAGATGGGCGACGCCGCGCAGCGTGGAGGGGGAGTCGGCGAGCGCCGCGACCGCCGCGATGCCCGGGGTCAGCTCACCGACCTCACCGAGGTCGACGTCGATGCCGTGGATACGGCCGCTGCCGGTGAAGACCAGACCGCCGTCGGTCAGCTCGCAGGAGCCGCCCATCTCGGTGAAGATCTCGCGCAGCGCGTCACCTGGCTGGGTGGTGCGCTCGGGCCAGTCGGGGATGGTGACCCGGCCGCCGGTGACCAGCGCGGCCGCCAGGAACGGCTGGGCGTTGGAGAGGTCGGGCTCGACAGTGAGATCGCGGCCGAGCAGGGCGGACGGGGAGACCCGCCAGACATTGGGCTCGCCGCCGGTCTCCGGCTCGTCGACCTGGGCGCCGACGGCGCGGAGCATGTCGACGGTCATCCGGATGTGCGGCATGGAAGGGAGCTTGCCGCCGATGTGCCGTACCTCCACGCCCTGGTTGAAGCGCGGGGCGGAGAGCAGTAGCGAGGAGACGAACTGGGAGGACGAGGAGGCGTCGATCTCCACCGGGCCGCCGTCCAGCGCGCCGCCGCCGTACACGGTCATGGGGAGCGCGCCCCGGCCGTCGTCGTCGATACGGGCGCCGAGAACGCGCAGCGCGTCGATCACGCCGCCGAGCGGGCGCTCGTAGGAACGGGGGTCGCCGTCGAAGCGGACCGGGCCGTCGGCAAGCGCGGCGACGGGAGGCAGGAAGCGCATCACCGTACCGGCGTTGCCGACGTCGACCGTGGCAGGGCCGTGCAGGCCGGACGGGATGACGCGCCAGGTCTCACCCCCGCCGTCGGGGCCCACGCCCTCCTCGATGCCGACGCCGAGAGCGCGCAGTGCCTCGGCCATCAGGAAGCTGTCACGGGAGCGGAGCGGGCGGCGCAGCCAGCCGGGTTCGGCGGCGAGCGCGGCAAGCACCATGGCCCGGTTGGTGACCGATTTCGATCCGGGCACGGTGACCGTCGCTTCGACGGCCCCGGTCGCGTAGGGGGCGGGCCAGAGGGCAGGGTGCACGGAGCTTTCGGTCATGGCCATCACTTTAGTGGCTCGGCGGAGAGCCGGATCTTGATCAAATGCTCCGAAATCGGGGCGTAATCAAGGGGTGATAGAGGGCTCTCCGGGGGCTTGGCCGACGGTCAGAGGCCCAGCAGCCAGCGGCCGCCGCCGATCAGCGCACAGATCGACACCGCGTGGAAGAGGAACAGCCACATCGCGGCCGGCACATGGGTCAGCCGGGAGAGTTGGTCGGCGTCCGAGTCCGGGGCCCCGCCGTGGCGGCGCTTGGACTGGAGCTCGAAGGCCGGCCGTACGCCACCGAGCAGCAGGAACCAGACGGCGAGATAGGCGAAGACGGACTGTACGCCGGGTTCTGTCAGCCAGGAGATGAGCAGGAAGGCGGCACCCGTGAGGATTACGGTGAGTGCGCCGTACGCATTGCGGATCATCACCAGCATCGCGATGAGCAGGGCGGTGGCCAGCCAGAGGAGCAGCGTGATGTGGTGCGCGGCGAGCAGATAGGCACCGCCGAGGCCGAGCAGCGGCGGAGCGGTGTAGCCGGCGGCGGCGGTCAGGATCATGCCGATCCCGGTCGGCTTGCCGGCGCTGACGGTGAGGCCGCTGGTGTCGGAGTGCAGCCGGATGCCGTCGAGGCGGCGGCCGGTGAGCAGCGCGACGAGGCCGTGGCCCCCTTCGTGGGCGATGGTGATCGCGTTGCGGGAGAGCCGCCAGAGGGAGTGGGGCACGACGGCGGCGAGGGCGACCAGGCCGGTGATGATGACGAGCCACTCGGCGGGGACGGGCTGGGTGCCGGAGACGCGGTCCCAGAGGTCGCCTATCGCGGCGCTGCTGAGGCTGGTGGCGGGATCGGTGCTGGCCATTTCTCGGGCGGCTCCTCGGGAGGCGGGCGGGAGTGGCAGTGTGGCACTCATGTGCGGACGGTATGCAGCGAGTCGTAGGCCCGAGGATCTCGCAGGACTCTTCGAGGTCGAGAAGTGGGAGCCGGAGGAGACGCTGGCGCCCGATTGGAACGTGGCCCCCACGAAGGAGGTCTACGCGATTCTCGAACGCCCTGTTAAGGACGCTGAAGACCGTCGTCCGGTTCGCCAGCTGCGGGGCCTGAAGTGGGGGCTCGTGCCGTCGTGGGCGAAGTCGCCGGAGGGCGGCGCGCGGATGATCAACGCGCGGGCGGAGACGGTGCACGAGAAGCCGTCGTTCCGCAGGCCGTTCGTGTCCCGGCGCTGCATTCTGCCGGCGGACGGCTATTACGAGTGGGTGACCGGGGCGGGGGAGCGGGAGCTGGAGGTCGAGGGGAAGAAGAAGCGGCCGCGGAAGCAGCCGTACTTCGTGACGCCGTCGGACGGGTCGGTGTTCGCGATGGCCGGCCTGTACGAGTTCTGGCGTGATCGCACGCTGCCGGACGATCATCCGCAGGCGTGGTGGGTGACGTGCTCGGTGATCACGACGGAGGGGGAGACGGGACCGCTGGGGGTGGCCCCGGCGGAGGGCCCGCGGTCGCTCTCGGACATCCACCCGCGCATGCCGCTGATGCTGACGCCGGACCGGTGGGACGCGTGGCTGGACCCGTCCAGGACGGATGTGGAGGAGCTGCGTGGGCTGCTGGAGCCGCCGCCGGGTGGCCTGATGAGGGCGTATCCGGTGACGACGGCGGTCAGCAATGTCCGGAACAACGGGCCGGAGCTGCTGGAGGAGCTGTCGGGGCCGGAAGTGGGCACGCTGTTCTGACCGGGGGTGGTTCTCCCCGGCCGCGCCCCTTCCCGATACCGGAGGCAAGCCCCCGGACCCACGGACCCCCGGGGCGCGGAGCGGCGGGGTGGAGCCCGGGGCCCCGCGCCCAGGCGAGCGGCGGGTGATGTCCTGCGGGCGTGCCCCCAGGGGCTGGTAGCTGTGCCTCGCGGGGCCTGGCGAGGGGCCGCTGGGGCGGGGTCGGGCGCGGTACCCATACCCCCACAACACAACCCCCGCGCCCCGGCAGCGGCAGGATGGGGCTTGTGAGTCGGATCGAGATCGTTGAGACAGCCGCCGGGGACGCCCGTGTCACCTGGTACCCGGCCGAGCGGGCGCGGCTTGTGCTGGCGCTCAGTCATGGGGCCGGTGGTGGCATCGAGGCGCGGGATCTCCAGGGGATTGCCGGTGTCCTGCCCCAGGAGCGGGTCACGGTCGCGCTCGTCGAGCAGCCGTGGCGGGTGGCAGGGAAGAAGCTCGCGCCCGCGCCCAAGACGCTCGACATCGGGTGGCGCGGGGTCTGGCCCGCGCTGCAGAAGCCCGGGCTGCCCGTCGTCGCCGGTGGGCGCAGTGCCGGGGCTCGGGTCGCCTGCCGGACCGCCCAGGAGCTCGGCGCCGTCGGCGTGCTCGCGTTGAGTTTTCCGCTGCATCCGCCCGGCAGGCCCGAGAAGTCCCGGGCCGACGAGCTCCTCGGCGCCGGGGTGCCGACCCTCGTCGTACAGGGCGGGAATGATCCCTTCGGCAAGCCCGGAGAGTTCCCCGAGGGTGCGCACGAGCTTGTGGAAGTCCCGTACGGGGATCACGGGTTCGGCGTGCCCAAGCGGGCGGGGATGGCCGAGGCCGAGGTGGTGAGCATCATCACGGATGCGGTCGGCAGCTGGGCCCGCGGACTCCGGGAATGCTGAGCGTACGAGCACTGTTGTGGCCGATGTCGGAGAAACAGAGCATGGTGCATTGAGTAGGGAGTCCGTCGCATGGGTTCGACCATCTGCCCGAGCCGCTCGCACGCCGCTGACCTGGAGTGGACGGTGCTTTCCGCGGCGAAGACCGCCCCTGTTCGGGCGGCGGACGGAGCGGATCGTCGTCTATCCTCCGATTCGAGCGGGTCGGCATTCGGCCTCGCCACATCGTTGGAGGAGGTGGGTCCGGTCACTGGGACCGACGCAGGGACCGACGACGGCCAGGCGGAGCAGTCCGAGGAGACGACCGCCGAGCGCAATTCCCGCTTCGAGCGGGACGCCCTCGGGTACCTCGACCAGATGTACTCGGCCGCGCTGCGCATGACGCGCAATCCGGCTGATGCCGAAGACCTCGTGCAGGAGACGTTTGCCAAGGCGTACGGATCCTTCCACCAGTTCCGTGAGGGCACGAACCTCAAGGCGTGGCTGTACCGGATTCTCACGAACACCTTCATCAACTCCTATCGCAAGAAGCAGCGCGAGCCCCAGCGCAGCGCCGCGGAGGAGATCGAGGACTGGCAGCTCGCGCGCGCCGAGTCGCACATGTCGACCGGGCTGCGTTCCGCCGAGTCGCAGGCCCTCGACCATCTGCCGGACTCGGACGTCAAGGCGGCTCTCCAGGCGATCCCCGAAGAGTTCCGCATGGCGGTCTATCTCGCCGACGTAGAGGGCTTTGCGTACAAGGAGATCGCGGACATCATGGGAACGCCCATCGGCACAGTGATGTCCAGGCTGCACCGAGGCCGCCGTCAACTGCGCGGCATGCTGGAGGACTACGCCCGCGAGCGCGGGCTCGTCCCCGCCGGTGCAGGAGAGTCGAACGAAGCGAAAGGCTCAGGCTCATGAGCTGCGGAGAGCCGCACGAGACGGACTGCTCAGAGGTCCTGGACCATCTCTATGAGTTTCTCGACCACGAGATGCCCGACAGCGACTGCACCAAGTTCGAGGTGCACTTCGAGGAGTGCTCCCCCTGCCTGGAGAAGTACGGGCTGGAGCAGGCCGTGAAGAAGCTGGTGAAGCGTTGCTGCGGGCATGACGACGTGCCCAGCGATCTGCGGGCCAAGGTCATGGGACGCATCGATCTGATCCGGTCCGGGCAGGCCGTGCCCGACCATGATGTGACGGTCTCCGGCGCCGAGCTGCCGAGCGTCGCGCAGGAGTAGGCGTACTCGTACATACGAACAGGGTGTGTCGCGGTTGTCGCGACGCACCCTGTTCGTATGTCACCCGTAGGTGCGAATCGCAGGCTTCCGGCCGCCGTACACCCCTCAACTCGCTAGCCTAGGCGCTCGATTTGAGGGGGGTGCAGGGCAGTGAAGCCCATACCGACGGCGGCACGCGCGTACATTCTGTGCGTCGTACTGGGCGCTGTGGCGTGTGCGCTGCCCGTACTGCCTGCCCTGCCTGTACCGCCCGTACTGCCCGTGCCGCGGCCTGGCGCCGAGGCCCCCTGGAGCGCCGTACTGATGCTCGCCGGGCTGTACGCCGTGTGTGAGCTGCCCGCCCGCTGCCGCTACCTCGGCGACTCCGTGCCGTTGGCTGCCGGATCGTTCTTCCCCGTACTCCTCGCCGCCGCCTTTCTGCTGCCGCCCGCCGCGGCCGCGCTCGTCGCCGTGCCCGGTGCGCTGCTGGGGCGGGTCGACCGGCGCCCGGCCGGAGTACGCCGGATCTGGCGCGCCGCGCAGCTCGCGCTCGCGACCTGGGGCGCGGCACAGGCGTATCTGCTGCTGAATGGTGAGCGGACACTGCGGGCACCGGACTTTCCGTACGCGCTGCTGCCGGCGGCCGCCGGTGCGCTCGCCTTCTGCCTGGTGCTGACCGCGCTCGACGTCGGCATCCTGGCCACCGCGGAACGCCTGCCCGTACGGACCGCCTGGCGCGGGCTGCTGTTGCGCTCGGCGGCGCCGCACTGCGCGCACGGGCTCGCCGGACTGATGATGGCGGTGCTGTGGCGCAGTCCGTACGGGCCGCTCTCCGCGCTCTTCGTCCTGCTGCCGATGTACATCTCCTGCTGGATCTTCGCCCAGTACCACCGTGAGCGCGCCGCCCATCAGGCGACCATCCGGGCGCTGGTGCAGGCCGTCGACATCAAGGACAAGTACACCCGCGGGCACAGCGAGCGGGTGGGGCGGGCGTCGGTGCTGATCGCGCGCGAACTGAGCATGGAGGAGGAGCGGCTCGAGGTGCTCCGGTTCGCGGGGATACTCCACGACGTCGGCAAGCTCGGGGTGCCGACGCGGGTGCTGCGCAAGGACGGTCCGCTGACGCCGGACGAGCGGCGGGTGATCGAGCTGCATCCGGAGTACGGGCACGAGATGGTGCGCGGCATCGGGTTCCTGGGGGAGGCGCGGGCGGCGATCCTGCACCATCACGAGCGGCTGGACGGGAGCGGTTACCCGTACGGGCTGGCAGGGGGCCAGATCCCGGAATTCGCGCGGGTGGTGGCGGTGGCGGACGCGTTCGACGCGATGACCTCGACCCGGTCGTACCGGCGGGCCCGGCCGGTGGCGGTAGCGCTGGAGGAGCTGCGGCGGTGCGCGGGGACGCAGTTCGACCCGGAGATGGTGCGGGCGCTGGCCAAAGCGCTGGAGCGGCACGGCTGGGAGACGGCGGTGACGTCGGACGAGCCGACGGGGGTGATGTCGGACGAGCCGACGGGGGTGATGTCGGACGAGCCGACGGGGGTGATGTCGGACCAGCCGGCGGCAGTGGCGCGCGAGTCGGCGGGGGTGGCGCGCGGGCCGGACCTGCGAGGAAACGTGCCGCCTCAGCCGGAGCCGCCGCGCGTGGCAGTGCCCGGGCGCGACGACGGTGCGGCGGGTGGCCCGGGGTGAGAGCGGGCGCGGCGTGATACGGCGGCCCGGCGTCATCGTTGGCGCCCTTTACACCGCCGCTGCCCTGCTCATCGGGGCCGGGCTGGCGTGGACCGCGTGGCAGGGAGTGGACGAGCCCGGGAACGCCCTCGCCTTCGGTGCCCTCATCCTCGTCGGCGAGCTCGTCCGGTGGGGGGCCCTGCCCGGCGAGCGGGAGCCCGCGCCACTCGCGGCCGCCGGGGCGCTCGCGTATGCGTTGCTCGGCGAGTGCGCGGGGGAGCCCACCACCCATGGTGTCCTCCAGGTCGTCGCCGTCGTCGTTGCCGCCGCGCTCGTCGGTGCCGTACCGCATGTGGCGCGCGGGAGCGGGCCCGCGCTCGATCATGTGGCGCGGCGGGTGCTGACCGTCGGGTTCGCAGCCGTGTGCTTCCAGCCGCTGTACAACTCGGGCGAGTTGGGAAAAGTCATCGGGCACGGGGCATACCATGCGGTCTTCCTCCTCGTCCTGCTCGGACTGACCGCCCTGTGCGACGCGGTCATAGCCGCCGCGATGCTGCGCGCCCGCACCCTCCCCCACAGCGCCAAGCGCATGGGCGGTACCCCCATTCCGTACGGGCCGCTGCTGCGCGACGAGCTGAGGGCTCTCCTCGGAATCGGCTCCGCCGTCTGCGCCACCGGAGCCGTGATGGCGCTCGCCGTCGCCGTCGCCGGACTGTGGGCGCTTCCTGTGTTCTGCGTACCTCTCCTGCTCGCCCAGCTGTCCTTCCGGCGCTACACCGCGGTCAGGACCACCAACCGGCAGACCATCGCCTCCCTGGCCCGCTCCACCGAAATCGCCGGCTACACCCAGTCCGGCCACGCCCGCCGAGTCGCCGCGCTCAGCACCGCCGTCGGGCGTGAGCTGGGGCTCTCCGGGCCCGATCTGACCGTTCTGGAGTACGCGGCGCTGATGCACGACATCGGCCAGCTCTCTCTCGTCGACCCCGTACCGGAGGGCGCCACCGCTCTGCTGCCCGCCGCCGAGCAGCGACGTATCGCGCTCCTCGGCGGAGCGGTCGTCCGGCAGACCGGCGTCCCCGTGGCCGTCGCCGTCGTCGTGGAGCGCCAGGCAGATCCGTACCGGGAACAGCCGCTGCCCGCCAGGATCGTCCGGACCGTCAACGCATACGACGATCTCACCGGGGGAAGCGGAGGAACAGCGGGCGGGGCGCTCACGGCACTCGAACGGCTGCGGCTCGGCACCGCCCACGACTACCAGCCGGAGGTTGTCGAATCGCTTGCCAGAGTCCTCGCACGAGGCGGTCTGGCCCCGGTCCCACCTGGGTAACCCATGGGTAATGAGCGAGCCTGTGACCGGGCATGGTTGGATGCGAAGAAGAGGGTGTCCGGGGGCACTGACCCGAGCGACCGGCAGGCGGGAATCGTGAGGATCTTCGGGAAGGTACGGCATCGGCCCTCCGCCTCTTGGCGGCAGGCCACCGACCGCGCGTTCACGCTGATCGGCGACGGGCGGTACGAGGACGCGGGAGCGCTGCTGACACGGGCCGCGGACCTTGAGCCCTGGCTCTCCGAGTCCTGGTTCAACCTGGCGCTGCTGCACAAGTTCCGGCACGACTGGGAGCAGGCGCGCGCCGCGGGACTGCGTGCCGTCGCCCTGCTCGACAAGGAGACCGGCGCCCCCGACTGGTGGAACGTCGGAATCGCCGCCACCGCACTGCAGGACTGGCCGCTGGCCCGTCGCTCCTGGCAGGCCTACGGACTCAAGGTGCCGGGTGCGGCCGCCGCGAACGGCGAGCCGGTCGGCATGGAGCTGGGAAGTGCGGCCGTCCGCCTCTCGCCCGAGGGCGAGGCCGAAGTGGTGTGGGGCCGCAGGCTCGACCCGGCACGGATAGAAGTGCTCTCCATCCCGTTGCCGTCCTCCGGGCGCCGCTGGGGCGAGGTCGTCCTGCACGACGGAGTGCCCCACGGCGAGCGGACCACCACCGCGGGACCGTCCTACCCCGTCTTCGACGAGATCGAGCTCTGGGCCCCCTCGCCCGTACCCACCTGGGTGGTCCTGCTCGAGGCCGCGACCGAGGCCGACCGGGACGCCCTGGAGCAGCTCGCCGCCGACGCCGGATTCGCAGCCGAGGACTGGTCCTCGTCGGTGCGACTGCTGTGCCGGGCCTGTTCCGAGAGCCGTATGCCCAGTGCCGAGGGCGAGGGCGAGCACCTCGACCCGCACGACCACAGCGAGCCGGGACACCCGGGGCCGCTGGGACACCGCACGGCCGGCGATCTGTGGTCCCCGGAGCGCGAGTGCGGCATCGCGGCGCCCGCCGGGCTCGTACGCGGCCTGCTGGACAGCTGGGTCGCGGACAGCCCGGACTCCCGTGAGTGGCGGGATCTCGAGGAAGTCTGCTGACCCCTGGCCGTAGGCTGTACGGACACAGAGTGAGCAAGCATCGGGTACTGAGAAGGGCGTACGGCTGACATGGCGTCGCAGCAGAAGACGGACCAGCAGGTCAACGATGGTTTCGTCGTGGACACGGAAGACTGCGAGGAGCGCGAGCTGGCGTACCGGGAGCGTGGCACGTCCCGCCCGATCACGGTCGTCGGCAATCCGGTGCTCCACAAGGAGTGCAAGGACGTCACCGAGTTCGACGACAGGCTCGCCGCTCTCATCGACGACATGTTCGCCAGCCAGCGGACGGCGGAGGGCGTGGGCCTGGCCGCCAACCAGATCGGCGTGGACCTGAAGGTCTTCGTCTACGACTGCATGGACGACGAAGGCGTACGTCACGTCGGCGTCGTCTGCAACCCGGTGCTCGAGGAGCTGCCGGCCGAGCGCCGTGTCCTGGACGAGGCCAACGAGGGCTGCCTGTCCGTCCCGACGGCGTACGCGGCGCTGGCGCGTCCCGACTACGCGGTGGTGCGCGGGCAGGACGCCGAGGGCAAGCCGATCAAGGTGCGCGGCTCGGGGTACTTCGCCCGCTGCCTGCAGCACGAGACGGACCACCTGTACGGATACCTGTACATCGACCGGCTCTCGAAGCGGGACCGCAAGGACGCCCTGCGGCAGATGGAAGAGGGCACGCCGCGCTACGAGACCGTCCCGAACGCCTGATCCTTCTGCGACGCCGGAGAGCCCCGCTCACAACGAGCGGGGCCCTCGGGCGTTCACGCGACGTCGCGCACCGGGCCTCGGAAGGTCCGGCGGTACGCGTTCGGTGTGGTGCCGAGCGTACGGAGGAAGTGGTGGCGCAGCCCCGCCGCGTTCCCGAAGCCGGCGCGGCCCGCGATCGCATCCACCGTCTCGTCCGTCGACTCCAGCAACTCCTGTGACAGCAGTACCCGTTGGCGCAGCAGCCAGCGGTACGGAGTGGTCCCCGTCTCCTGCTGGAAGCGGCGGGCGAAGGTGCGCGGTGACATATGGGCGCGGGTCGCGAGCTGCTCGACGGTCATCTCGCGGTCCAGATGCCGCTCCATCCAGGACAGCACGTCGCCGACGGTGTCGCAGGGGGTGCGTGGCAGTGGGCGCTCGATGTACTGCGCCTGCCCGCCGTCGCGGTGCGGCGGGATCACCATCCGCCGGGCGACTTTGTTGGCGACCTCGGGGCCGTGCTCCTGGCGTACGACATGAAGGCAGGCGTCGATCGCCGCAGCGGTGCCGGCCGAGGTGATCACCGGCCCCTCGTCGACGTACAGCACATCGGGGTCCACGAGGGCCCGCGGATGGCGGCGGGCCAGCGCCTGGGCGTGCCGCCAGTGGGTGGTGCAGCGGCGGCCGTCGAGCAGCCCCGCGGCACCGAGGACGAACGCGCCGGTGCAGACGCTGAGCACACGGGCGCCGCGGTCCACGGCGCGGCGCAGTGCGTCCAGGAGCTCGTCGGGATAGCCGCGGGTGGGGTACGAGCCGCCGGTGGGGACGGCGATGAGGTCGGCCTCGTCCAGCCGTTCGAGGCCGTACGGAGTGCTGATGGTGAATCCGGCATGGGTACGCAGGGTGGGGCCCTCGGCGGAGACCGCCGCGAAGTCGTAGACGGGCAGTCCTTCGTCGCTGCGGTCGAGGCCGAACACCTCGCAGACGACGCCGAGTTCGAAGGGGTGCACCTCGTCCAGCAGGACGGCAGCCACATTTTTCAGCATGGAATCAGTGTGGCAGTAATTCGATGGTTGATGACAGTCCTGCCACTGACTTCTTCGGCGCGGAAGGACGACAGTGGACGTCATGAACACCTTCCTGAGCTACCTCTTCGTACTCGTCCTGTTCGGGCTGATCACGCTTCCCGCCTTTGTCGGACACGCCAGGGAGCGCGCCATCGACCGCCAGCTGCGCCGGGCCGAGCAGCTCGACGAGGAAGGCCCCCATCAGCTCGTCGAGCGGCAACTCGAGGTCCGGTCCCGGGTCACGCGGCGTCCGTTGGCGCGAGTGGGCTCGGCCGGTAGTCGGGCAGAGCTGCGACGCTGCTGACCTTCTCTCCCAGTTTGAGCATGCCGTTCATGAGCAGGGGCCGGGACAACAGGCTGTTGCGCACGCGTATGCCGGTCCTGGTGCCGGGGGCGAGGAACTTTCCGGTGCGGTCGCCGCCCTTCTGGCAGCCCGTGACGTACCGCCGAAGTCTGCTCTCGTAGCGGGTGAAGGCCACCCGGTGGTCGCCCTTGGCCCGCGCGAGTTCGCCGGCCAGTACGTAGGCAGCGACCACCGCGGCCCCCGTTCCCATGCCGCCGATGGTGGCCCCGAACGCGGCGTCTCCGACGAGACCGATCCGGCCCGTGGACCAGGTGTCCACGTCCGCCCGGCTGATTGAGTCGAAGTACAGGTCCGGCGCCTGCTGCAGGGATTCGAGGAGTCGCGGCACTTCCCAGCCGAGGCCGGTGAATGCCTTGGTGATCAGCGCCTTCTGCTGATCGAGGTCGTGACGGTCGTACGGCACCTGAGGCGCGGCGAAGACGAAGAAGGCCCCTGCCCGCTCAGGGTTACGGTGGTCGGCGCCGAAGGAGGCGAGTCGGCCCGGAGCGTTGTAGCAGACCGAGCCCTTCGCCAGGCCCAGGTAGTTGGAGAGCTGCCAGGTGGCCGCGTAGTGGCCGAGGTGGCTCACATAGTCCTTCTCCGGGCCGAAGGCGATGCGGCGGACGTTGGAGTGCAGCCCGTCCGCGCCGATCACAAGGTCGAACGTGCGTGAGGCTCCGTGCCGGAAGTCGACCTGTACGCCGGACGAGGTCTCGGTGAGGTCGGTGATCGAGTCGCCGAAGATGTACTCGGTCCGGGGGAGGCTGTGCTCGTGCAGCACCCGGGCCAGATCACCGCGAAGCACCTCTATGCCACCGCCGGCGAACTCGGCCGGCAGGTACAGCAGTTGCCGACCGTCGTCGCCGACGAAGCGCATCGGGCTGCCGCCGGTCTGGAACCGGCGCAGATCGTTCAGTACACCCATACGCTCCAGCACGGCCAGATGCGTCTCGCCGCGGAAGTCGACGGCCTGGCCGCCGTCGCGCAGGGCCGGGGCCAACTCGACGACTGTGGGCCTGAAGCCGTGGCGCCCCAGCCAGTAGGCCAACGCCGGGCCGGCGATGCTCGCGCCGGAGATGAGGACGTTCTGGATCATGGATCCCCCCAGTGAAACTGTATCCGGTGGACACTGTAGTTACTGTGTACGATAGACACAGTTCGGTGGACCCGGCAAGGCTCGGCAGATCCACAAGGCTCGACAGGAGGGGCGACGCGCATGGGTGACAAGCACGTCGAGACGATGCGGCTGCTGTGGGGGCCCCACCCCAGGCCCGCGCGAGGCCCCAAACCGACACTTGACCTGGACCGCATCGCACGGGCCGGGATCGAGGTCGCCGACTCCGAGGGCTTGGGCGCTGTGTCCATGCAAAGGGTCGCCGCGCTGCTGGACGTCACCAAGATGGCGCTGTACCGGTATGTGCCGGGCAAGGCCGAGTTGGTCGCGCTGATGGTGGACGCCGCGCTCGGCGCGTACCCGACCGAGGCTGAGCGGCATGACGGCTGGCGGGACCGGCTCGAGGACTGGGCTCGTCGGCTGATCGCTGTCTTCCGCCGGCACCCATGGGCGCTGGACGCCACCGTCGGGCCGCGGGTCATGGGTCCCGCAGAGCTGTCCTGGATGGAGCGGGCAATCTCGGCGCTGGACGGTACGGGCCTCAGCGGCGCCGAGCAGATGGATGCCGCGGTCCTGTTGGCCGGACACGTACGCGCCATCGTCCAGCAGACCCGCGCGGCAGGTCCGGCAGGCAAGCCCGAAGCCCAGCTGGGCGCCATCCTCGGAGAGCTGATGCAGGCACATGGTGAGCGCTTCCCTGCCCTCACTGCCGCGCTCGCCTCGGCGGCTCAGCCCGGCGAGGGTGACCAGGCATGGGAGTTCGGCCTGCAGCGCATCCTGGACGGACTGGCCGTACTCATTGACCAGCGTGCCCGCTGATTGTCAGCTCGGTTTCGACGCCGGTGCACACCGCGCGCGAAAACTGAAACGGCCGGGCGGATGCGCAGAAGGCATCCGCCCGGCCGTTCAGCCCCCGTCCCCCGTATTCACATGGTCTGGAACGGTCCGGAGAGGTCTTGACGGGTCTAGAAGTCGTCGTCGAAGCCGACCGAGCCCTCGACCGCCACCTGGTAGGCGGAAGGACGGCGCTCGAAGAAGTTCGTCAGCTCCTGGACGCCCTGCAGCTCCATGAAGGAGAACGGATTCTCCGAGCCGTACACCGGAGCAAAGCCCAGCCGCGTCAGCCGCTGGTCGGCGACGCACTGGAGGTACTCGCGCATCGACTCGGTGTTCATACCGGGCAGACCGTCGCCGCACAGATCGCGGCCGAACTGCAGCTCCGCCTCGACGGCCTCCTTCAGCATGTCGGTGACCTGCTGCTGGAGCGCATCGTCGAAGAGCTCGGGCTCCTCCTTGCGGACGGTGTCCACAACCTCGAAGGCGAAGTTCATGTGCATCGTCTCGTCCCGGAACACCCAGTTGGTACCGGTGGCCAGACCGTGCAGCAGACCGCGGGAGCGGAACCAGTAGACGTACGCGAACGCGCCGTAGAAGAACAGGCCCTCGATGCACGCCGCGAAGCAGATCAGATTCAGCAGGAAGCGACGGCGGTCTGCCTTCGACTCCAGCCGGTCGATCTTCTCGACCGAGTCCATCCACTTGAAGCAGAACTGGGCCTTCTCGCGGATGGAGGGGATCTCCTCGACCGCGTCGAAGGCGGCCGCGCGGTCGTCCGGGTCCGGCAGATAGGTGTCGAGCAGCGTCAGATAGAACTGGACGTGCACCGCCTCCTCGAAGAGCTGACGGCTCAGATAGAGCCGCGCCTCCGGGGAGTTGATGTGCTTGTAGAGCGTCAGCACCAGGTTGTTGGAGACGATCGAGTCACCCGTCGCGAAGAACGCGACCAGCCGGCCGATCATGTGCTGCTCGCCGGCGGAGAGCTTGGCGAGGTCGGCCACGTCGTTGTGGAGATCGACCTCCTCCACGGTCCAGGTGTTCTTGATCGCATCGCGGTAGCGCTCGTAGAAGTCCGGGTAACGCATCGGACGCAGGGTCAGTTCGAAGCCCGGGTCCAGCAGGTTCTTCTCGGTGTTCGGGGTGGTCATTACTGGCAGGCCTCGCAGGACTCGGGGTTTTCGAGGGAGCAGGCGATCGCGTCCGCGTCGGGCGCCGACGACTGCTGTAGCGGGATGGGGGCGGCGGCCGCCGCAGCGCCGGAGCCGGCCGCACGGGCGATCCGCGTCGCCGGCCGGGAGCGCAGGTAGTACGTCGTCTTCAGCCCCTGCTTCCAGGCGTACGCGTACATCGAGCTGAGCTTCCCGATCGTCGGCGTCTCCAGGAAGAGGTTCAGCGACTGGCTCTGGTCCAGGAACGGCGTACGGGCCGCCGCCATGTCGATCAGGCCGCGCTGCGGGATCTCCCACGCAGTGCGGTACAGCGCGCGGACGTCGGCCGGGATCCAGCTGAAGCCCTGCACCGAGCCGCTGGACTCGCGCAGCGCCTCACGGGTCTGCGCGTCCCAGACGCCGAGCTTCTTCAGCTCCGCCACCAGGTAGCCGTTGACCTGGAGGAACTCACCGCTGAGTGTCTCGCGCTTGAAGAGGTTGGAGACCTGCGGCTCGATGCACTCGTAGACACCTGCGATCGAGGCGATGGTCGCGGTCGGCGCGATGGCGAGCAGCAGGGAGTTGCGCATGCCCCTCGAGGCGACCCGGGCGCGCAGCGCGTCCCAGCGCTCCGGCCAGTTCAGCTCGACGTCGTAGTGGTCGGGGTGCAGCACGCCACGGGCCGCGCGCGTCCGGGACCAGGCGGGCAGCGGGCCGTTGCGCTCGGCGAGGTCGCAGGACGCCTCGTACGCCGCCAGCATGATCCGCTCGGCGATCTTCGTGGAGAGGGCCTTCGCCTCGGCCGAGTCGAAGGGCAGGCGGAGCTTGAAGAAGACGTCCTGGAGGCCCATCGCGCCCAGGCCCACCGGCCGCCACTTGGCGTTGGAGCGGCCGGCCTGCTCGGTCGGGTAGAAGTTGATGTCGACGACGCGGTCGAGGAAGGTGACGGCGGTACGGACGGTCTCGTCGAGCCGCTCCCAGTCGATGCCGCCGTCGGCGACGAACGAACCCAGGTTGACCGAGCCGAGGTTGCAGACGGCCGTCTCACCGTCGTCCGTCACCTCGAGGATCTCGGTGCAGAGGTTCGAGGAGTGGACCGTGTGGCCCGGCTCCGCCGTCTGGTTGGCGGTGCGGTTTGAGGCGTCCTTGAAGGTCATCCAGCCCTGGCCGGTCTGGGCGAGCGTCCGCATCATCCGGCCGTAGAGGTCACGGGCCGGCATGGACTTCTGCGCGAGACCGGCGGCCTCGGCCTTGCGGTACGCCGCGTCGAACTCGTCGCCCCACAGGTCGACCAGCTCCGGCACATCCGCGGGCGAGAACAGCGACCAGTCGGCGTCCGCCTCGACGCGGCGCATGAACTCGTCGGGGATCCAGTGCGCGAGGTTCAGATTGTGCGTACGCCGGGCGTCCTCACCGGTGTTGTCGCGCAGCTCCAGGAACTCCTCGATGTCGGAGTGCCAGGTCTCCAGGTAGACGGCGGCGGCGCCCTTGCGCCTGCCGCCCTGGTTCACCGCGGCGACCGAGGCGTCGAGGGTCTTGAGGAACGGAACGATGCCGTTGGAGTGGCCGTTGGTGCCCCGGATCAGCGAACCGCGGGAGCGGATACGGGAGTAGGAGAGGCCGATGCCGCCCGCGTGCTTCGAAAGACGGGCCACCTGGTGGTAGCGGTCGTAGATCGAGTCGAGCTCGTCCAGCGGCGAGTCCAGCAGATAGCAGGAGGACATCTGCGGGTGGAGGGTGCCGGAGTTGAAGAGCGTGGGCGAGGAAGGGAGGTAGTCGAGGCGGCTCATCAGGCCGTACAGCGCGGCGACCTCGTCCAGGGCACGGACCGAAGCGTCTTCGGCGAGGCCGCAGGCGACGCGCAGCATGAAGTGCTGCGGGGTCTCGATGACCTGACGGGTGATCGGGTGCCGGAGCAGATAGCGGCTGTAGAGGGTGCGCAGACCGAAGTAGCCGAAGCGGTCGTCGGCGGTCTGGTCGATGAGGGAGTCCAGCCGCGCGGCGTGCAGCGTCACGAACTCGGCCGTACGGTCCGCGATCAGGCCCTCGCGGTGCCCGACCGCGACGGATGCGGAGAAGGCCACCGCGCCCTGTCCGGCTGCCTCGTCCGCGATATGACGGGTCAGCAGGCGGGCGGCGAGCCGTGAGTAGGCAGGGTCCTCGGAGATCAGCCCCGCGGCCGCGTCGGTGGCGAGGCTCCGCAGCTCGGCCGCGTCCGACCCGGCGTGCCGGCCGCGCAGCGCGGCGGCGGCGACACGTCCGGGGTCGGTGTCGGGCAGATCGGCGGTGAGGTCCGTGAGGGTCCGCAGCAGTGCGGTCCCGGGGCCGTCGGCCACCTGCTCGGAGATGCCTGAAGCCGGATCGGCTGGCGCGATGGTCACGTGGTGCTCTCCCTCGCTCGGCTCTGGGCCGGCGGGGGAGGGGAGGCCGGTACGGGCGTACGTACCCGTCTAAGGGCAGCACACCGCACGGCGTCCACCGGCCCAACCGCGAGGCCCGGACGTCTCGGCACCCGGTTCGGTCGAGCCGGATGCACCGTCGGCAGGTCCTCGGACTGGCGGGGTACGACAAAGCGCACCGCATCACACCGTTGCGGGACAGTTCCGGATTCGCACCGGATTCCCCTGCGTCGACAGCGACCATGAGCATACATGTGGGGGCCGCTTGATGCGGCACCCCCCACATGTTGTGTCATGGCGCGCTGCGGCTCCAACGCGTAAGGGAGCAAGGTGATCCCGGGGACGGTCTGGATCTCCGCCCCGGACCCCGCGCCTCAATCGCCGTTGGGGCTTGATCTGCGGGGCTTGATCTGCTGCCCGCCCAACAGCCAAGGGCCGTCGCGCCCCTCCCGGGAAACGCAACGGCCCTCACGTCGGCCCGACCGTCAGTGACTCACCACTGCTGTCGCTGGCGGCAGTTCCACCTGGACGCCCGCGTCGCCCGCGTCCGCCGTGTAGTCCGACGGACTGGTCTCGTCCACGCCCTCCGGGGCCTTGAGCGCCCGCAGGACGAACGTCAGGACCACCGTCACCACCACGTTCAGGATGAACGCCGTGAGGCCGATGTAGCCGATCTCGCCGAGGCCGGGGATCTCCGCCGACGAGCCACCGAAGTGCTTCTGTGTCGGGCTCGCGACTCCGTACGCCGCCGACGTGCCGTAGATCATGCCGACCGCCCAGCCCGCCAGCAGCGCCCAGCGGTGGAACCAGCGCGTGAACAGGCCACCGACCAGAGCCGGGAAGGTCTGGAGGATCCAGATGCCGCCAAGGAGCTGGAAGTTGATCGCCACCGTCTTGTCCATCGTCAGAACGAAGACCAGCGCGCCCACCTTCACCAGCAGCGAGACCAGCTTGGAGACCTTCGTCTCCTGCGCGGGCGTCGCGTCCGGCTTGATGAAGTCCTTGTAGATGTTCCGGGTGAACAGATTCGCCGCCGCGATCGACATGATCGCCGCCGGCACCAGCGCGCCGATGCCGATCGCCGCGAACGCCACACCCGCGAACCAGTCCGGGAACATCGTCTCGAACAGCTGAGGGATCGCCAGCTGACCGTTCTGCACCTTGATACCGGCCGCGATCGCCATGAACCCGAGCAGCGCCAGCAGACCCAGCATCAGCGAGTACAGCGGCAGGATCGTGGTGTTGCGGCGGATCACATCACGGCTGCGCGAAGACAGCGTCGCCGTGATCGAGTGCGGATACATGAACAGCGCGAGCGCCGAGCCCAGCGCCAGCGTCGCGTAACCCCACTGGCCCGCCTCGCCCGGCGCCAGCGCGCCACGTGGCTTCTCCGTCGCCGGGTTGATCTGCGCGAACGCGTCGCCCGCCTTCGCGAAGATGTCGTCGAAGCCGCCGAGCTTGATCGGGATGTAGATGATCGCCACCGCGATGACGATGTAGATCAGCGCATCCTTGACGAACGCGATCAGCGCCGGCGCCCGCAGGCCGGACGAGTATGTGTACGCCGCCAGCACACCGAAGGCGATCAGCAGCGGCAGGTCCTTGACGAACCAGTTGGTCGTCTCGCCACCGCCGACGCCCATCACATCGAGTACCGCCTGGATGCCGACCAGTTGGAGCGCGATGTACGGCATCGTCGCCAGGATGCCGGTGACGGCGACCGCCAGCGAGAGACCCTTCGAGCCCCAGCGCCCGCGCACGAAGTCCGAGGTGGTGACGTATCCGTGCTTGTGCGACACCGACCACAACCGCGGCAGGAAGGTGAAGATCAGCGGGTAGACGAGGATCGTGTACGGCACGGCGAAGAAGCCCGCCGCGCCGGCCGCGTAGATCGCCGCCGGGACGGCGACGAAGGTGTACGCCGTGTACAGGTCGCCGCCGAGCAGGAACCAGGTGACCCAGGTGCCGAACGAACGGCCGCCCAGGCCCCATTCGTCGAGGCTGTCGCTCTCGGCCTTGCGCCAGCGCGCGGCCAGGAAGCCCATGACCGTGACGGCCAGGAAGAAGAAGATGAAGACGCCGAGTGCGACGCCGTTCACGCCGTCCTTCACTTCGACGCACCTCCCTTGTGGGCGCGCTGGTCACGCTGCCACAGCTGGTAAGCGATCATGGTGAGTGCGGTCGAGATGACCACCCAGAGCATCTGGTACCAGTAGAAGAACGGGATCCCGATGAAGGCCGGTTCGGTCTTCGCATACGAACTGACCCAGAGCATTGCCACAAACGGCGCGAAGAGGCAGACGGCGACGATCACGCGCACCGGCGTGATGACCGGTGGTTTCGCTTCAGGAACTTCAGGCACTTCCGGCGCTTCTGGCGCCTCAGGCTCTGCTGACATACGGCGACTCCGTCCCCTCGCTGATCACCTGTACCTGTAATGCGCAGGAAATGTAGGCGAGGCTTTCGAACCGAGTCACCCCCCGTCCGCATATCGGTACGGCAACGACTTCGCGTCGCGCCCGGGCACGGTGGCGGTAAACATGACATAGCGCCGCAACGGCAGTTGCGGCGCTGTGCCGATGAACCTCGGCGGGGCAGGGTGTGCGGGTCGGACCGCGGTTCAGGGAGCGGGGCGCTGAAGCCTCGCCACGAACTTGTACCGGTCGCCCCGGTACACCGAGCGCACCCACTCCACGGGCTCGCCCTGCGCGTCGAGCGAGTGGCGCGACAGCATCAGCATCGGCAGGCCCACGTCCGTACCGAGCAGCCCCGCCTCGCGCGGCGTGGCCAGCGAGGTCTCGATCGTCTCCTCGGCCTCGGCCAGATGGACGTCGTACACCTCCGCCAGCGCCGTGTAGAGCGAGGTGTACTTCACCAGGCTGCGCCGCAGCGCCGGGAAGCGCTTGGCCGACAGATGCGTCGTCTCGATCGCCATCGGTTCGCCGCTCGCCAGCCGCAGCCGCTCGATCCGCAGCACCCGTCCGCCGGCCGAGATGTCCAGCAGTCCGGCCAGCGTGTCGTCGGCCGTGACATACCCGATGTCCAGCAGTTGCGAGGTGGGCTCGAGGCCCTGGGCCCGCATGTCCTCGGTGTACGAGGTGAGCTGCAGGGCCTGCGAGACCTTGGGCTTGGCCACGAAGGTGCCCTTGCCCTGGATGCGCTCGAGGCGGCCCTCGACGACCAGTTCCTGGAGCGCCTGGCGCACCGTCGTACGCGAGGTGTCGAACTCCGCGGCGAGTGTGCGCTCCGGCGGCACGGGCGTGCCGGGCGGCATGGTCTCCGTCATGTCCAGCAAGTGGCGCTTCAGCCGGTAGTACTTGGGCACGCGCGCGGTACGGGTCTGTGCCCCGCCCTCGGTCTCGGTGCCGCCCCCGTCCGTGGCCATGGCCCGCCTTCCCGACTCTTGTGCTGCTGCCGTCACCGGCTCCTCCGTCTGTTGCGGCTCACATGGTGGCACGGTCCGGTCGCGGGTCGTCGACCTCCCTCAGGTGTCGGTCCGATAACGGAGGTGACAGCCCTTCTTATACACCCTTGACACCCCTAAAGGTCTAGGCCAAGCTCCCGAGTACTGGTCTAAACCATTAAAGACCAGGACCCAGCCCCACGAGCAGTACTCGTCGTATGTCTTCGCGGTGGGCAGGGGGGTTGCAGGCATCCCTGAGGAGGGTGGCGTGAAGCGCAAGCTCATCGCGGCGGTAGGCGTCGCGGGCATGATGATCGGCCTTGCGGCCTGTGGTGATTCGGACAAGGGCGGGGACAAGGCCGGCGGCGGCGACGCCAAGGAGCTGACCGTCTGGCTGACGGTGGACGCCCAGAACAACTGGCCCGATCTCGTAAAGGCCGCCGACGACGCGATCGTCAAGAAGCACCCGGGCATCAAGATCAAGCACGAGTACTACGGCTGGCCGGACAAGAACGCCAAGCTCGACGCCGTACTCGCCACGGACAAGGCTCCGGACGTGGTCGAGATGGGCAACACCGAGATGCTCGGCTACATGACCAAGGGCGCGTTCGCCGAGGTCGACCCGAAGAAGTTCGAGCAGTCGGACGCGTGGCTGGACGGCCTCAAGGAGTCCGTCACGTACGACGGCAAGACCTACGGTGTCCCGTACTACGCCGGTGGCCGTGTCGGCACCTGGCGCAAGGACATCGCCGCCGATGCCGGCGTGAAGGCCGCCCCGAAGACGTACGCGGAGCTCACCGACGCCCTGGACAAGATCCAGGAGAAGAAGGGCGACAAGTTCAGCGCCTGGTACCAGCCTTCGCCGGACTGGTACGCCGCGATGTCCTTCGTGTACGACGCCGGTGGCTCCATCGCCAAGAAGGACGGCGACACCTGGAAGGCCAACCTCTCCTCGCCCGAGTCCCTCAAGGGCCTCAATGAGTACAAGTCGATCCTCGACAAGTACATGCACGGCGACAAGACGAAGGACGAGTCCGACCGTCCGGTCGTCTTCGGCCAGGGCAAGTCCGCGACCATCTTCAGCGCGGCCTGGGAGGGCGGCACGGCCGCCGACCCGAAGAACGACAAGGTCGGCAAACTCGCCGACAAGCTCGAGAACTTCGTGATGCCAGGCCCGAACGGCAAGGCCCTTCCCGTCTTCCTCGGCGGCTCCGACCTGGCCGTCCCGGTCAAGTCCAAGGCGCAGGACGTCGCGGCCGAGTGGATCAACGCCTTCACCGGCGCCCAGGGCCAGAAGGGTCTGCTCGCCAAGGGCAACCTGCCCAACAACAAGACCGACCTGGCGACCCTGAAGAACGACCCGAAGACGGTGGTCCCGGCCACCGCCGCCGAGTCCAACTGGTTCGTCCCGATGGCACCGGGCTGGGGTCAGGTCGAGAAGGCCCAGACCCTCAAGACCATGCTGCAACAGATCGGCACCGGCAAGAAGTCGGTGGCGGACGCCGCGAAGACCGCGGACGCCGCGATCGACAAGGTCATCAACACCAAGTGACCTATGGGCAGGGCCCCGTCACCGCGACGGGGCCCTGCCGCTCGTACCGGGAGAGGGACCGCTGAGGAGCACGGGATGAGTGCCGCAGAGACAACCACCGCCACGGTGCCGCCGACGCGGCAATCGCCACGACCGGGGACCGGCGCAACCACGCCGGCGAAGCCCGGCAGAAAGCCGACAACGGGCGGGACAGGAGTGCCCTGGCTGCTGCTCGCGCCCTGCCTGCTCATCCTTCTGCTCGTCCTCGGCTATCCGCTGGTACGGCTGGTCACCCTCTCCTTCCAGAAGTTCGGCCAGCCCCAGCTGTGGGGCTTCAAGGACCCGGAGCCGGTCGGCTTCGACAACTTCTCCAAGATCCTCGGGGACAGCGAGTTCTGGACCGTCGTCATACGGACCGCCGTCTTCGCCTTCAGCGCCGTGGTGCTGACCATGGTCATCGGCATGCTGGTCGCGCTGCTGCTGCAACGGGTCTCCGGCTGGGTGAAGACCCTGATCAACATCGCGCTCGTGGCGAGCTGGGGCATGCCCATCATCGTCGCCACCGCGATCTTCAAGTGGCTCTTCGACGCCGACTACGGCGTACTCAACTGGCTGCTCTCCAGGCTGCCCGGAGTCGACATGATCGGCCACAACTGGTTCGCCAGCGGCCCCCAGGGCCTCGCCGTGATCATCCTGCTGGTGGTCTGGGGCGCCGTGCCCTTCGTCGTGATCACACTCAGCGCAGGCCTCACCCAGGTGCCCAAGGAGCTCGAAGAGGCCGCCCGTCTCGACGGCGCAGGCGCCTGGGGCGTCTTCCGCTTCGTCACCCTGCCGATCCTCAAGCCCATCATCGTGATGCTGACGACGCTCTCGGTGATCTGGGACATGGGTGTCTTCCCGCAGGTCTTCGTGATGCGCAACGGCCATCCCGAGGCGGAGTTCCAGCTGCTCACCACGTACTCGTACGACAAGGCCTTCGTCGTCAACGATTACGGCACCGGCTCGGCGATCGCGCTTGTCACCGTGATCCTGCTGCTCGGTGTGGTCGCGGTCTATATGCGCCAGATGCTCAAGATCGGAGAGGTGGAGTGACTTCGACCGCCGCGGCTCGCGCCGCCACCCGCCGTCCCAGGAAGAGCCGGCTCGGCTGGAATCTGCTCGGCCTCCTTGTCTTCGTCACCGCGGGCTTCCCGGTCTACTGGATGCTGAACACGGCGTTCAAGCCGGCCAAGGACGCCATCGACCCCGACCCGCACTTCTTCCCCAACGTCTTCACGACGGAGAACTTCCGGCGGGCCCTGGACATCGCCGACTTCTGGGGACCGGTCGGACGCAGCCTGACCGTCTCGCTCGTCGTGGTCGTCATCGGCATCGCGGTCGGCATGCTCGCCGCGCTCGCGATATCCCGGTTCGCCTTCCGTGGCCGCAAGATCGTGATCGTCGGCATCCTCGCGGTCCAGATGATTCCGCTGGTCGCCATGATCATCCCGGTCTTCCTGCTGCTGAACGACCTCGGTCAGTACGACAAGCTCACTGGCTTGATCATCACGTATCTGACCTTCATCCTCCCCTTCACGGTGTGGACGCTGCGCGGATTCATCGTCAACATCCCCAAGGAGCTGGAGGAGGCGGCGATGGTCGACGGCTGCACCCGCACCGGCGCCTTCATCCGCGTGGTCTTCCCGCTGCTCGCCCCGGGCATGGTCGCCACCTCGGTCTACGGCTTCATCCAGGCCTGGAACGAGTACCTGTACGCACTGATGCTGATGAGCCAGCAGAACCAGACCGCCACCGTGTGGCTGGGCAACTTCACCACCAAGAACGGCACCGAGTACGCCCCGATGATGGCGGGCGCCACGATGATGGCCATCCCCATCGTGATCCTCTTCCTCCTCGTCCAGCGCAAGATGGCCGCGGGTCTGACGGCCGGCGCAGTGAAGGGATGACGCCGTCCACATGACAACTCTCGTACGCAGTACAGACACCCTGACCCGCGACGCGCTCGCCGTCCTCCAGCCGGGCTTCGTCGGCACCACCGCACCGGACTGGCTGCTGCGCCGGATCGGCGAAGGCCTCTCGGCCGTCGGCCTGTTCGGCCGCAATATCGTCTCGCCCGGTCAGCTGGCCGCGCTCACCGCGCAGTTGAGGGCCGAGCGGGACGACGTACTCGTCGCGATCGACGAGGAGGGCGGGGACGTCACCCGGCTCGAGGTGCGCACCGGCTCCTCCTTCCCCGGCAACTACGCGCTGGGCACGGTGGACGACACGGACCTCACCCGGGCCGTCGCCCGAGAGCTCGGCCGCCGGCTCGCCGAGTGCGGCGTCGACCTCAACTGGGCGCCGTCCGCGGACATCAACTCCAATCCGGACAACCCGGTCATCGGCGTACGGTCCTTCGGTGCCGACACCGCGCTCGCCTCCCGCCACACCGTCGCGTACGTCGAAGGCCTCCAGTCCTCCGGAGTCGCCGCCTGCACCAAGCACTTCCCCGGACACGGCGACACCAATGTGGACTCGCACCACGCGCTGCCCCGGATAGACGTGGATCTCGACACGTTGCACGCCCGTGAGCTGGTGCCTTTCCGCGCCGCGATCGCGGCGGGTTCCAAAGCGGTGATGAGCGCGCATATCCTGCTTCCCGCGCTCGACCCGAACCGCCCGGCGACGCTGAGCCCGCAGATCCTCACCGGTCTGCTGCGCGAAGAGCTGGGCTACCAGGGCCTGATCGTCACCGACGGCATGGAGATGCAGGCCATTTCGGCGGCGTACGGCATCGAGCGCGGCTCCGTCCTCGCGATCGCCGCGGGCGCCGACGCGATCTGTGTCGGCGGCGGCCTGGCCGACGAGGAGACCGTACTGCGGCTGCGCGACGCGCTGGTCGCCGCGGTACGGGACGGCGAACTGCCCGAGGAGAGGCTGGCCGACGCGGCGGCGCGGGTACGCGCCCTCGCCGACTGGACGCGGCGGGCCAGGGGGGCTGCAGCGGAGCCGGGCGCGGCTTCACAGGAGGGGACCGCGCCCGGCACCGACATCGGCCTTGTCGCGGCGCGCCGGGCGGTGCGGGTGACAGCGGGGGAGGCGCCGTACGAACCGCTGACGAGCCCTCCGTACGTAGCCGCTTTCACACCGGTCGCGAACATCGCCGTGGGGGACGAGACTCCGTGGGGAGTGGCGGCGGAGCTGGCCGCGATACTGCCGGGCACGACGACCGACACATACGGCAGCGCTGCTGACGGTACGACCGATACACCCTCTTTGGTAGGAAATGTGCTGGGTCTTGCGGGGGACCGTAGGATCGTCGCTGTAGTACGCGACGTCCACCGCCACCCCTGGATGGCCGACGCTCTGGACGCCCTGATCGAGGCCCGTCCCGACACGGTCGTGGTCGAGATGGGTGTGGACCGGGCGGAGCCGAGGGGGGTCCTGCACATCGCGACCCATGGCGCCGCCCGCGTCTGCGGACGGGCCGCCGCGGAGGTCATCGCCGGCAAGGGCGCCGGGGTCTGACCGACGCGGGCCGTGCTGTACCGGGAGAACCTTCCGTCCCCGGCACAAGGAATCCACATGGAGGCAGCCAGCATGTCCGCCACGAGTTCGGCCGAACAGAGCGAGCGCCCGGGCCGGATCATGTCCGGCGAGATGGCGGAGCAGCCGGCGGTGCTGCGGCGCATCCTCGAGGAGGGCGCGCCGAAGATCCGCGAGGTGGCGGCGGCGATCGCGGCCCGCGGCCCGCGCTTCGTGCTGCTGACCGCGCGCGGCACGTCCGACAACGCCGCGCTGTACGCGAAGTACCTGCTCGAGATCCAGCTGGGTCTGCCGTGCGGGCTGACCTCCATGTCGACGACGACGGCGTACGGAGCACGACCCGATCTGACCGACGTCCTGGTCATCACGGTCAGTCAGTCCGGCGGCTCACCGGACCTGGTGGCGTCGACGAAGGCGGCGCGGGAGGCGGGCGCGATCACGCTGGCGGTGACCAACAACGCGGATTCCCCGCTGGCGGCGGTCTCCGAATTCCACATCGACATCCTGGCCGGCCCGGAGAATGCGCTCCCGGCGACGAAGACGTACACCGCGTCGCTGCTCGCGCTCTATCTGTTCGTGGAGGGTCTGCGCGGCGGCGACGGCGCGGCGGCGAAGATCCTCCCGGAGCTCGCCGCGCAGACCCTGTCCCGCCAGGACGAGGTGCGGCAGCTGGCCTCCCGCTACCGCTTCGCCGAGCGGATGGTGATCACGTCGCGGGGTTACGGCTACCCCACGGCGAAGGAGGCCGCGCTGAAGCTGATGGAGACGAGCTACATCCCGGCCCTCGCGTACTCCGGCGCGGATCTGCTGCACGGCCCGCTGGCCATGGTCGACAACATCTCCCCGGTCATCGCGGTGGTCACCGACGGCAAGGGCGGCGAGGCCCTCCAGCCGGTCCTCGACCGCCTCCGCGGCCGCGGCGCGGACCTGGTGGTGATCGGTCCCGAGCCCCAGGTCGACGCGGCCTCGGCGGGCTTTGTCCTCCCGGTGGACGGAGTCCCGGAGGAACTCCAGCCGATCCTGGAGATCCTGCCGCTGCAGCTGCTGGCGTACGAGGTGACGATCGCGCGTGGCCAGGACCCGGACGCGCCGCGCGCTCTGGCGAAGGTGACGGAGACGCACTGAACGGTGACGAGCCCCGCTGACAGAGGCTGAGGGGGCACGGGCACCCGCGGGCCGCGGCGCCGTGACGGGACCCTCAACCCGTACGGCACCGCAGCCCGGAGCTGCTCCGGCCGGCAGGTGTGCGGTCCCGCTCGGCCGTGTGAGAGGTATCGACGCAGTCAGGGCAGAGAGCGCCGGGTACCTCGTTCCACTCTCCTGTGCGGGGAGGGTGGAGGCTTTACTCAAACATTGTGGACTAGACCATTCTCCACTGTCCATCCGTCTGCAGAGCTTAGTTCCGGTCCATCCTCCGGCACGGGCGGACGGCTCAACCGGTTCACCCCGAAGGTACGCTCGCAGATGTGCCCTCCATGAACGACCTCGTACGCCAGCACACAGCCCTCAGTGAATCCGACCTCGAGTGGCTCCATCTGCTGGTCTCGGAGTGGCAGCTGCTCTCCGACCTCTCCTTCGCCGACCTCGTCCTCTGGGTCCCCACCCTCGACGGCACCCGCTATGTCTCGGTGGCCCAGATGCGGCCCAACACGGGCCCCACCTCCTACCAGGACGACATGGTCGGCCATCTCGTCCCCCGCGGCCGCCGGCCGCTGCTCGACGCCGCGCTCGACGAGGGGCGGATCGTGCGCGAGGGCGACCCGGAGTGGCGCGAGGAGGTGCCGGTGCGGGTCGAGTCCATCCCCGTACGCCGCGAGGGCCGAGTCCTCGGCGTCATCGCCCGCAATACGAACCTGCTGACCGTACGGACCCCTTCCCGGCTGGAGCTCACCTACCTCCAGTCCGCCTCCGACCTCGCCCAGATGATCGCCGCAGGATCGTTTCCCTTCCCCGGGCAGCAGGTCGACATGGATGCGTCGCCGCGCGTCGGCGACGGGCTGATCAGGCTCGACGCCGACGGCGTCGTCCAGTACGCGAGCCCCAACGGCCTCTCCGCGTACCACCGCCTCGGCCTCGCCTCCGACCTCGTCGGACATCACCTCGGCCAGACCACCGCCGAACTCGCCCCGGCGCGCGGTCCGGTCGACGAGGCCCTGGTCAAACTTGCCAGCGGCTACGCGCCGCGCGAGACCGAGGTCGAGGGCTACGGCGGGGTCATCCAGCTGCGCGTCATCCCGCTCAAGCCCAAGGGTGTCCGCATCGGCTCTCTCGTACTTCTCCGCGACGTCACCGAACTCCGCCGCCGCGAGCGCGAGTTGATAACCAAGGACGCCACCATCCGGGAGATCCACCACCGGGTGAAGAACAACCTCCAGACGGTCGCCGCCCTGCTCCGTCTCCAGGCCCGCCGGATGGATTCCGAAGGAGGCCGGGAGGCGCTCAACGAGGCGGTACGGCGCGTCGGTTCGATCGCGATCGTCCATGAGACGCTTTCCCAGAATCTGGACGAGCGCGTCGAGTTCGACGAAATCGCGGACCGGGTGATCGCGATGGTCGCCGAGATCTCGCCGGGCAAGGTCGACTGCCGCCGTACGGGACGGTTCGGGATCCTGGACGCCGAAGTCGCCACACCGCTCTCCATGGTCCTGACCGAGGTGCTGCAGAACGCCCTTGAGCACGCCTTCGCGCAGGGGGAGCGCGGCTCGGTCGAGGTCGCAGCCGTGCGGGCCGATCAGCGCGCGGAGACCAGCCGGCTGCTGATCACCGTCCAGGACGACGGCCGCGGTCTGCCTGAGGGCTTCGATCCGCAGCGCGCCGGCAACCTGGGTCTGCAGATCGTACGGACCCTGGTGGAAGGGGAGTTGGGCGGAACCTTCGACATGCTCCCGGTCCCGGCGCCCGGTCGTGGCACCCGCGTCGTCCTCGACATCCCTGTGCAGGGCGAGAAGCGGAAGTAGGAGAGCCGGAACAGCAATGAGCCCCGGACCGTGTGGAACGGTCCGGGGCTCGAAGCTCACGTTGCTATGCGCATCGGGGGTACTGCGCGCTGCGGCTCGAAGGCGGTGAATGCGTACTCTCTGTACGCGGCGCCGGGCTCAGGCTCGTAGCAGGGGCGGGCTCAGGCGCTGGCGTTACGCGCCCGGTTGCGAGCGGCGCGACGCTTCATCGCACGACGCTCGTCCTCGCTGAGGCCACCCCAGACGCCGGAGTCCTGGCCGGACTCGAGCGCCCACTGCAGGCACTGCTCCATAACGGGGCAGCGACGGCAGACGGCCTTGGCTTCCTCGATCTGCAGCAGCGCAGGACCAGTGTTGCCGATGGGGAAGAAGAGCTCGGGGTCTTCCTCGCGGCAAACGGCGTTGTGACGCCAGTCCATGGCTGCTACCTCTCCTTGGTATTACATTCAGGTTGCTTGTGAATGTGAACGCTTTCACGAATCCCCCCGCGAGGGAAGGGCCGACTGCCAGTTACCCGGCGTGGTCCTGGGTTCTTAGGAGGGGTTCTGGCGGTCTGTGGGGCCGATGTTGCGGGCCGTCCCGATCGCCATGTAGAGATTCGCAAACCTCGGCGGCGGATACAACCCCTTCCGGAAACTTTTTTTTGATTCCTCGGTGTCGACTAGGTCACAGCCGTACTTCTATGGGGTGGAGCCCAGCCCATACGTTCGAGATAAAGGACTTTCGGTCCTTCCGCTCACACAATCACACGCAGTGCACGGCGTACGCCTGTGAACGTCACGCTCGTACGGAGCCCCAGATGGTCACCGTCCATCTGGAACGGCAGCGGAACCTTTGAATTCAAGGTGAAGTCCGTCAGGTCATGGATAGTGACGGCGTGCTTGCCGCGCGGTCCGCGCTCGGGGGTCGAGGTGAGCAGCTGGGTGGCGTACCGGGCCACGGCGGGGGCCGACAGCTTGGACAGTGAGACGACGTCCAGGGCGGTGTCGAACGAGGCCGCCGGGGAGGCGTACACCGGGCGATTGCCCAGGTAGGTCCAGGGGGCGGTGTTGCAGACTATGGACAGCACGAGATCGCTGACCGGGTCCTTGCCGGGGCGGTCGAGGGTGATCGGGCCGTGCCGGCGGTGGGGCTCGTCCAGATACTGCCGTACCACTTGGCGCATATAGAGGGCGTGCGTGGAGCGCTTGCCCCGCTCCCGCTGCTGTTCGACCCGGCCGATGACGCTCGCGTCGAAACCGAGTCCGGCGCAGAAGGTGAACCAGCGGGGCGGGGCCGACTCGTCCTTCGTGCCCGGGGTGCCGGCCGCGCGACCGAGGCCGACCGTCCGCTCGGTCCGGTCGCGGAGCGCGTCAAGGATCGCGCCGGTCGCCTCCACGGCGTCGTTCGGGAGCCCGAGGGCCCGGGCGAAGACATTCGTCGAGCCGCCGGGGACAACGGCGAGGCGGGGGAGGCGGTCGGGGTCGGGGCCGTTGTGGAGCAGACCGTTGACGACCTCGTTCACGGTGCCGTCGCCGCCGAGGGCGACGACCAGCTCTGTGTCGTCGGAATCTGCGGCCTGGCGGCCGAGGTCGCGGGCGTGTCCCCGGTACTCCGTCGTGACGACTTCCAGCTTCATCTCGCTGGCGAGGGCGTGGATGAGTACGTCACGGGTGCGAGCACTGGTGGTGGTTGCTGCCGGATTGACCACAAGAAGTGCGCGCATGCGCAGCAGCGTACCCAGTGGTGAGTACCGGGCCCAGACCCGGGCTTCCTACGCGGGCTACCCTGCAGTGGTGAGCGATGACCAGACCCCCCGACCTGCCCGTCTGACCGCCGCGGCCGCGGTATCCGGTCTGGAGGGCCTGGCACTGGCCGCGGGCGGCGTCTACATGCTTGTGCTCGGGCTGCTCGGCCGGCCTGACAGTCCCTCGCAGGCGGAGATGGGTGGAGTGACACTTATCGCACTCGGCGCGATCCCGCTGATCGCGGCGAGGGGGCTTCTGCTGCGGCGCAGCTGGAGCCGGGGTCCGGCGATCATCACGCACCTGATGGCGCTGATCCCGTCGTGGACGCTGCTGCGTTCGTCGGCCGGGCTGATCCCGCTCGGCATCGTGCTGGCGATGGTCGCCTTGACCGGCCTGGTGCTGCTGGTCAACCCGACGACGACGGAGGCGCTGGGCATCCGGGGCGGCGCGGCGCGGGACGCGTAGCGGGTGCGGGGTCTGTCCCACCCGCCCGCCCTTGATGTTGTGAGGGGGGCACGGACCCCACGCCCCTGCGAGGCGGCGCCGGCTTCGCGGCGCTGGTTTTTGTCGGGGACGGGGCCACGTCCTGTGAATCGCCGGCTTCGCGGCGCAGCCGGAGCGTCCGGCCGTGGGCGGTTCTGAGCCGGCCTGGGCAGGACCGGGCGTGTCGGGGCGGGAGCGCCGTGCTTCGCGGCGTGGATGCTCCGCCGCCGGGGCGTTGGGCCGGACCGGGCGCTTCGGCGCGCGCGCCCCGCGCCTGCGCGGTCCCGGCCGCGCCCCAGCCGTCCCTACTCCTCCACCAGCAGCTTCTCGCGCAGCTGGGCCAGGGTGCGGGCCAGCAGGCGGGAGACGTGCATCTGGGAGATACCCACCTCCTGTGCGATCTGCGACTGCGTCATGTTGCCGAAGAACCTCAGCAGCAGGATCCGCTTCTCGCGCGGCGGCAGGTCCTCCAGCAGCGGCTTCAGTGACTCGCGGTATTCGACGCCCTCAAGGGCCTCGTCCTCCGCGCCCAGCGTGTCCGCCACCGCCGGGGACTCGTCGTCCGTGTCGGGGACGTCCAGGGACAGCGTGGAGTACGCGTTCGCGGACTCCAGGCCCTCCAGGACCTCCTCCTCCGAGATGCCCAGGCGTTCCGCCAGCTCGTGCACCGTCGGGGAGCGGCCGTGCTGCTGGGAGAGCTCCGCCGTCGCCGTGGTCAGGGCGAGCCGCAGCTCCTGCAGGCGGCGCGGTACTCGTACCGCCCAGCCCTTGTCGCGGAAGTGGCGCTTGATCTCGCCGACGACCGTGGGCGTCGCATACGTCGAGAACTCGACGCCCCGCTCCGGATCGAACCGGTCCACCGACTTGATCAGACCGATCGTTGCGACCTGCGTCAGATCGTCCAGCGGCTCGCCGCGATTACGGAAGCGGCGCGCCAGGTGCTCGACGAGCGGCAGGTGCATCCGCACCAGCTGGTTGCGCAGCTCCGCCCGCTCCGGCGAGCCGTCGGGCAGCTTGCGCAGCTCGATGAACATCGCCCGCGCACCGCTGCGGTCATGTGGATCGTGCTGCTTCTCGTGCACGTGCTCGCTCATACGGTCCGCCCGCTCTGCCTGCGCCTGCGCCTGCTCCGCCGCGGCCGTCTGGCCGTCAAGTCCGTCCTCCGGGTGCGGCCGCGCCTCCTGCTCCGGGATGTCAGTCGGCGCGCTCAGCATCCGGGGTCCGCGCTCCTCGTCCTGCACCGGACCGCCCCCGTCCCTCACGCCGGCCCGGGTCCCGCGCCGCGCTGTTTGTACAGGCTGATGGAGACCGTACGGTCGTCCGCGACCGTGGAGTCGACCTTGCCCGCCAGTGCCGACAGCACCGTCCAGGCAAAGGTGTCACGTTCCGGCGCGCGACCGTCGGTCGTCGGCGCCGAGACCGTGACCTCGAGCGAGTCGTCGACGAGCCGGAACACGCAGCTGAGAACGGAGCCGGGCACAGCCTGCTGCAGCAGAATCGCGCACGCCTCGTCAACCGCGATCCGCAGATCCTCGATCTCGTCGAGGGTGAAGTCCAAGCGCGCTGCGAGGCCGGCCGTGGCCGTACGCAGCACGGACAGGTAGGCACCCGCAGCGGGCAGCCGGACTTCCACGAAGTCCTGGGTCCCGGGCTCGCCTGCGATCTGGGACACCCTCACCTCCAAGGTGGCACAAGCTCTTTCGGGGCTACGGGAGGGGAGATCCCGAAGCCGTCGCTACGCATTCGTACGTAGCCGGTACTGGCCCGGCGACGCTATCGCGATCCATGGTGCCCTGTCGCCGGGACCCCCAGTCGATGACTGTCACTCATGGTAAGCATATGAGTACACACAGTGGCTAGAGGTCTGCGGCGCCCAATTGCGAGGACCCAGCGGAGGGTTGACGTACCCACGCGTCAGACGATCGAACCGTCGACGAAGCACCAGCGCCAGACGGCTCCCGGCTCGAAGCTCCGCATCACCGCGTGCCCGGTCTCCTGGAAATGCGCTTCGGCGTGCTGGTGGGGCGAGGAGTTGCAGCAGCCCACGTGGCCGCAGACCAGGCAGAGCCGCAGCTGTACGGGGTGGCTGCCGATCGCCAGACACCCCGGGCACGTCTCGCTCAGCGGAGCAGGTTCGGGGTGCGGCAGTTTTCGTACATGCGGGCACTCGCTCATGATTGCCAGACTACGACGCGGCCCTCGGGCGTCGTGCGGACGTGAGGAGGGCGAAAATGGACGTACTGCCGCTGGTGGCGCTGATCGCGACCAGCGCCGCGATCGCCGGGGCGGCCCGCCGGACTCCGGTGCCGGCACCGCTGCTGCTGGTGACGGCGGGGCTGATCGCCGCGTACGTGCCGGGGGTGCCCGACTACACGCTCAACCCGAACATCGTGCTGCCGCTGGTGCTGCCGCCGCTGCTGCACAAGGCGGCGGTCGACAGTTCGTACCTCGACCTCCGGGCGAATCTGCGGCCCGTCGCGCTGCTCTCGGTCGGCTACGTCCTCTTTGCGACCGTCGCGGTCGGTTACCTCGCCTTTCTGCTGGTGCCGGACCTGCCACTGACCGCGGCGCTCGTGCTCGGCGCGGTGATCGCGCCGCCGGACGCGGTCGCCGCGACCGCGATCGCCCGCCGGCTGGGCCTGCCGAGCCGGATCACCACGATTCTGCAGGGCGAGTCCCTGGTGAACGACGCGACCGCGATCACCGCGTTCAGGGTGGCGCTGGCCGCGGCGGTCGGCGAGGGCGCGAGCTGGGTCGGCGGCATCGAGGAGTTCGTGCTGGCGTCGGTCGGCGGAGTCGTCGTCGGCCTGGTGCTGATGGTGCCGATCCACTGGCTGCGTACGCATCTCAAGGAAGCGCTGCTGCAGAACACGCTCTCGCTGCTCATCCCGTTCGTCGCGTACGCGGCGGCCGAGCAGGTCGGGGCGTCCGGAGTGCTCGCGGTGGTCGTCGTCGCGCTCTATCTCGGGCACCGCTCCTGGCAGGTCGACTTCGCGACCCGGCTGCAGGAGGAGGCGGTCTGGAAGATGGTCGCGTTCATCCTCGAGTCCTCGGTCTTCGCGCTGATCGGGCTGCAACTGCCGTACGTACTCAAGGGCCTCGGCGGGTACGGCGTCGGCGAATCGCTCTGGTACGCCTTCGGGGTCTTCGTCGCCGTGGTCGTGGTGCGGTTCGTCTGGGTCTTCCCGGCGACATTCCTGCCGCGCTGCCTGTCGAAACGGATCAGGGAGCGCGAGCCGGACACCAACTGGACCGCGCCGGTGGTGGTGGGCTGGGCCGGGATGCGAGGCGTCGTCTCGCTGGCGATCGCCTTCTCCATCCCGTTGACGACGGCGGACGGCGAGCCCTTCCCGGCGCGGAACCTGGTCCTCTTCCTGACCTTCACGACGGTGATCTCGACGCTGGTGGTGCAGGGGCTCACGTTGCCGGCGCTGATCCGGGCGCTGAAGCTGCCCGGCCGCGACCGGTACGCCGAGACGCTGGCCGAGGCACAGGCCCAGAGTGAGGCCTCGCAGGCGGCGGAGGTACGGCTGAACGAGCTGTTGGAGGACGAGCAGCACGCGCTGCCGCCGCCGCTGGCCGACCGGCTGCGGACCGTGATGGAGCGGCGGCGGAACTCGGTCTGGGAGCGGCTCGGGACGGTGAACGAGGTGACCGGCGAGTCGGCGGACGACACCTACCGGCGGTTCGCGCGGGAGATGATCGACGCCGAGCGCGAGGTCTTCGTACAGCTGCGGGACCAGCGGCGGATCGATGACGAGATGATGCGTACGCTGCTGCGCCGGCTGGATCTGGAGGAGGCGGCGGCCTACCGCGAGGAATCGTCCTGACCGGTGATGACGGCGGCGACGGTGGTGCCGGGCGGGAAGGCGCCCTCGGCGGCGAGCGCGGTGAGGCCGTACAGCATCTTGGCGACGTAGACGCGCTCGACGGGCAGCCCGTGGCGGGCCTCGAAGGCCGCGGCGAAGGCGTCCAGCCCGGGGGTGGTACGGGCGTATCCGCCGAAGTGGAAGCGCTCGTCGAGGGACCAGTTCCCGGCGGGGCCACCGAACGCCTCCTGCTGGAGGGCGCGTATGGAGTCGCCGAGGAAGCCGCCCCTGAGTACGGGGAACCCGATGGCGCGCCTGCCCGGCCCGAGGCCGGCGGCGAGTCCGGCGAGGGTCCCACCGGTCCCGCAGGCAATGGCGACGACGTCCGCGACGTCGCGGAGTTCGTGGCCGAGGGCGGTGCAGCTCTGGGCGGCGAGGGCGTTGCTGCCGCCTTCCGGGACGACGTAGATGTCCCCGGCCCCGCCCCGTCCCGAACCGGCCCCTCCTCCTGCGCAACGCTGCAGCATCGACTCCGCCGCTGCCGTCAGGATGCGCTCCCGCACCTCCGGGGCGTCCTTCCTGCGGTACGCCGCGCGGTCCACGAAATGCAGGTGCATACCGTCCGCCGCGCACCGGGACAGCGAGGGGTTCAAGGGGCGCGAGGCCAGTTCGTCGCCGCGGACTATGCCGATCGTCGCGAAGCCCAGCAGCCGGCCTGCGGCCGCCGTAGCACGCAGGTGGTTGGAGTACGCGCCGCCGAACGTCAGGAGCGGCCGGCCGGCCGCCGCGTGCAGGTTCGGGGCGAGTTTGCGCCACTTGTTGCCCGGGAGGTCCGGGTGGATCAGGTCCTCGCGCTTGAGCAGCAGACGTACGCCGTGGCGGGCGAAGCGCTCGTCCTCGACAGGCTGCAGCGGCGACGGCAGTCGCGGCCGCAGCGCGGCGGTGAGGTCGAACGCTTCCCAGGTCACCTGCCTATTGTCACTTCAGACGCTCGTCGATGCGTGCGCGCATCGAGTTCATCGTGAAGCCCCGCGGGTCGACCTTCCCCGGCTGCCATTCCAGGTGGCCGATCACCGACCGCGCGGTCCAGCCGTGGTGCCGGCAGATCGCCGCCGCGGCCTTCTCGATCGCCTCCAGCTGGACCGCCGGCCATGGATCCTCGCCGTCGCCGAGGTTCTCGCACTCGAAGCCGTAAAAATGGCGGTTTCCATCGGTGTTCGCCTCGTTGTCCGGCGGGAGGGCTTTCTCCGCGATGACCGCGCGCAGCACGTCGTCGTCGCCCAGACCCGCATGGTTGGCGCGCCCGTAGCCGACGAGATGGACTCTGCCGTCCTTGGTGATGACGCCGTGACAGAGCGGACCCGGCAGGCTCGCGTACCCGTCCCGGCAGATACGGACGGTGCTCGCGGAGCCCTTGGTGACGGTGTGATGGATCATCACGCCGTGGACCGGGCCCCAGGGGCCCTTGTGGTTGCGGTTGTGCGTACGCCATTCGCCGACTTCGACGACCGTCAGCCCCTCGTCGCGCAGGACGTCGAGGAAGCTGTTCGCGGACATGGGTGGTGACATGGCCGTCTCCTTGTGGGGGTGAGGGGATCGGAGCGGAATGTTCCGGGCGGAATGCTCCGTATCGTGCTTGTACCCGAACTCCGGTGGAAGGACCATCCGTTCACCGGTGAGCGAGCCGATCCGGACAGTGCCCCGAGCCCACCCGATCCAGTCCCACTCATTTGTGTAATGGCGCTGGAACTCGCTGTGCTGGAAGGCTTCCCTTCGCAGGTCAGACCCCATGATCGAGAGGGAGTCCTATGTCGGTTGGTTCGGTTGGTCCGGTCGGCGACGAGATCCGCGGGCAGCAGACGGCGCAGCAGCAGAGTCTCGGTACGGCAGCCGCGCGGAACCTTGCGACCACCACCAAATCGGCCCCGCAGATGCAGGAGATCACCTCACGGTGGCTGCTGCGCATGCTGCCGTGGGTGCAAGTACAGGGCGGTACCTACCGGGTGAACCGCCGCCTGAGCTACTCGGTCGGCGACGGACGCGTGACGTTCGTGCAGACCGGCGACCGGGTGGCGGTCATCCCCGCCGAGCTGGGCGAACTGCCCGCACTGCGGGAGTTCGGCGACGAGGCGGTGCTCGCCGAGCTGGCGAACCGCTGTGAGCAACGGGAGTTCGCGCCCGGCGAGGTGCTGGCCGCATCCGGCTCGGAAGCGGGCCGCGTCTTCCTCCTGGCGCACGGCCGGGTGGAGCAGCTCGGCACCGGGCCGTACGGCGACGAGGCGGTGCTCGGCGTCCTCGCCGACGGTGCGTACTTCGGCGACCGGACGCTCACGGACCGGGAAGCCGTCTGGGAGTACACCGCACGCGCGGCGACCGCATGCACCGTGCTCGTCCTGACCAGGGACGATGTGCTGAACCTCGCGGAGCGTGAGGAGTCGCTGCGTACGCATCTGGCCGGGCTCTCCGAACTGCCGCAGCAGCGGACCAACAAGTACGGCGAGGCGGAGATCGATCTGTCCGCCGGCCATATCGGCGAAGCCGTCGTACCGCACACCTACGTCGACTATGAAGGGGCGCCGCGCGAGTACGAACTGAGCGTCGCCCAGACCGTTCTGAAGGTCCACAGCCGCGTCGCCGACCTCTACAACCAGCCGATGAACCAGACCGAGCAGCAGCTGCGGCTCACGGTCGAGGCGCTGCGGGAGCGCCAGGAGCACGAGCTCGTCAACAACCGGGAGTTCGGCCTGCTGAACAACTGCGACTACGGTCAGCGGCTGCAGCCGCACGACGGTGTGCCGAGCCCCGACGACATGGACGAACTGCTGTCGCGGCGGCGCGGGTCGAAGCTGTTCCTCGCCCATCCGCGGGCCGTCGCCGCTTTCGGGCGCGAGTGCAACAAGCGCGGGCTGGTCCCCGAGACTGTGGAGGTCGCCGGGCATCATGTGCCGGCTTGGCGCGGCGTGCCGATCTTCCCTTGCAACAAGATCCCGGTGAGCGACGCCCGTACGACGTCGATCATCTGTATGCGTACGGGCGAGGCCGATCAGGGCGTCATCGGACTGCAGCAGAGCGGCATCCCGGACGAGATCGAGCCGAGCCTGTCCGCGCGCTTCATGGGCATCGACGAGCAGGCGATCATCTCCTACCTGGTCACGGCCTACTACTCGGCGGCGGTGCTCGTGCCGGACGCGCTCGGCGTCCTGGAGAACGTCGAGGTCAGCCGCTGGCGGTGAACCGACGCGGCCGGGGGCCCGGTGCCACGCGACGCCCCCGGCCCGACAGCTCGGCCCAACACCTCGAAAGGACCGCTGAGTTGACCATGCAGGACACCGTCGAGGGCAGCGAGGCCGTCGCGCTTCTCGGACGCACCAGAAGCACCGTCGATCCGCAGCTGCGCACGACCGTCGAGTCGTTGCCGGCATCCATACGCCCCGTCGCGATGTACCACTTCGGCTGGGAGCACGCCGACGGCACGCCGACCGCGGGAGCAGCGGGCAAGGCCATCAGGCCCGCGCTCGTACTGGCCGCCGCCCGGGCGCTGGGCGGAGACCCGCAGCCGGCTGTACGGGCGGCTGCCGCTGTGGAGCTGGCGCACAATTTCACGCTCCTCCACGACGACGTCATCGACGAGGACACCACCCGCAGGCACCGCCCCACCGCCTGGACGGTCTTCGGTACCCCGGCCGCCATCATCGCGGGCGACGCGCTGCTCGCTCTCGCGCTGCAGCTGCTCGCCGAGGACCGGCACCCCGCGTCGGCCGCCGCGTCGAAGCGGCTCGCGGCCTGTCTCGTCGAGCTGTGCGCCGGACAGCAGGCGGACTGCGCCTTCGAGGAGCGTGCGCCGCACGAGGTCTCCCTGGAGGAGTGCCTCGGCATGGCGACGGCCAAGACCGGGGCGCTGCTCGGCTGTGCGTGCGCGCTCGGCGCGCTGTACGCGGGCGCGGGTGAGGAGGAGGTGGCTGCCATGGACGCTTTCGGGCGGGAGGCGGGGCTCGCCTTCCAGCTCATCGACGATCTGGTCGGGATCTGGGGAGACCCCGACCAGACGGGCAAACCGGCAGGCGCCGATCTGGCGGCCCACAAGAAGTCCCTGCCGGTGGTCGCGGCGCTGGCATCGGGCACCCCGGCGGGCGCCGAGCTGGCGCAGCTCTACCGCGGGCCCATGGACGCCTCGGCAGTCCGCCGTGCCGCCGAGGCGGTCGACCGTGCGGGCGGCCGCGACTGGGCGCAGCTGCAGGCGGCCGACCGGATGGCGGGTGCCGTCCATGAGCTCTCGCGCGCGGTGCCGGACCTGTCGGCGGCGGGCGATCTGCTGTCCCTGGCCGAATTCGTCACTCGCCGCACACGCTGAGGCCCATGTGGCGCGAGCCGCACCGGAGTTGAGGCATCCGTTTCCCTCCCCGGGAAATGTCTTGCGCAACCACTACAAGTGGAGCACTATGGGTGGAGTGGTTGCGGCAGGGGAAACCCCACGCCTTGCGGCCACTCCCATCACCCCATGACAAAGAGGACCGGCTTGCGAAAGCTCAGCTACTTCATCGCCGCGTCGATCGACGGCTTCATCGGAGCCCCGGACGGCAAGGCGGACTTCTTCATGCCGTTCGTGACCGGGGACTTCCTCGAGTACCTCAGGACGGAATGCCCGGACACCCTGCCGACCATGGGGCGCCAGGCGCTCGGTGTGGACGACGCGCCGAACAGCGAGTTCGACGTGATCATCCAGGGCCGGGCCAGCTATGACCTCGCCCTGGACGTCAAGGTCACCAGCCCGTACGCACATCTGCGGGAGTACGTGGCGTCCCGGAGCATCAAGGAGTCGCCCGACCCGCATGTGGAGATCGTCTCCGGCGATGTGGTGGCCAAGATCCGGGAGCTCAAGCAGGAGGACGGGCTCGGCATCTACCTCTGCGGCGGTGCGAACCTGGCGGGACAGCTGATGGGCGAGGTCGACGAGCTCGTCATCAAGACCTACCCGGTGATCCTCGGCGCGGGCATGCCCATGTTCGCCGCAGAGTTCGGCATCGGTGAGTTCGCGCTCGACTCCGTGCGCGCCTTCGACAATGGCGTGATCGTCAGGAAGTACCGCAGGGAGCTGTGACCGCAGGGCTGTCCGGCCCGCCCATACCGCCATATCCTGGAGGTATGGGCAGCGAAGGACGCCGGATCGTCCGCAGCCCGCAGGCTGGGGAGAGGGTGTGCCCCGCCTGCGGACAGCCTGTCGGCACGGCCATCAGACGACACAAGACGCTAGGGGCGTTCGTCCCCGTGTGGGGCCCCGGCCCCTGCCGTAATCCGGAGTGCGCCGAGCACGCCGAGGAAGTGGTCGAGAAGCCGTACAGGTGGCCGAACAGGAAGGCGGCCCATCGGTCGGCCGAGAAGCCGGCCGAGAAGCCGGTGGAGAACTCGGCCGAGAGGGCGAACGAGAACGTGGCCGGGAAGCCGGTCGGCCGACCGGGCGACTGAGGTCGGCGCGGGGCCCGGCAAGGAGCCCGGCGCAGGGGTCGGGATCACCTGAGGCATCCCTGCTGTTCGGCGGAAGCAGTCGTACCGCTACAGTCCGCGCCATGTCATCGGAGTCGACGGAAGTCTGGGCGGGCTGGTACCGCGACCGGCTGGGCGCGGAAGCGGTCACGATAGCGGCGCACGGGCAGCAACTGCGTACGCACATCAGGGGAATCGAGTACGGAGGGGCGACTTTCGCCACGCTCGAGCCGGTGGGCCTGAGCGGGGTGCTGTCCTCCTGTGTACTGGAGTGGGACATGCCACTGCCCGTCCACTCGGACGGCACGGTCCAACGGGCCACGCTCAGCTGCCTGTTGACGCTCGGCGAGGCGCAGCCGGACGGACAGCTCGACCGCGCCGACCTCAATCTGACCCTGCACTACGGCGGAGCCGCGTACGAATCCGGCGTCGCCGGTGGTGACTTCGACGACGCCCTCAGCCATATCCGAGGCCAGCTGCCGCCCGGTGCGGAGCTCGGGCAGTCGGCGCCGGTGGGTGCCTGACGGAGGCCCTCAGCGCACTCCGTTCCAGCCCCAGCGCGGCGTCGGGCCCGGATCGCCGAGATCCGTGCCCACCGCGTCGGCCGAGACCCCACGGGCGATCTTCGTACCCCAGTCGAAGTACTCCACCACCCGGCGGCGCAGCAGCTCGTCGTCCGGGAGCTCCTTCGCCACCGCGTCCGTCATCAGCTGCATCCAGCGCAGCCGCTGCTCCTCGGTGATCGAGAGCCCGAGGTGGGCGCGGAGCAGGGCCTGGTGGCCGCCGAGCTCGGCGGTGAAGCGGGCAGGTCCGTCGAAGACCTCGGCCAGCCACACGGCGACATGCTCGATGTGGGTGGGGGTGAAGTCGGCGAAGACGGGGGCGAGCAGCGGGTCGGCGAGGACGGCGTCGTAGAAGGTGTTGCTCAGCCGCCGCAGCGCGTCCGCGCCGCCCACGGCCTCGAACAGCGTCGTGGGACGTTCGTCCGGCCTGTCCGTCTCTTCGGTCACGGGTCCTCCTGGCTCCGGCGTGTGGGTCCCAGGATTCACGGCCCTGTCCGCGGGCCCAAGCGTTTCCGACTACTTCCGCCGAGAGCAGAAGGCGCCCCGCCGTGGGTCGGCGGGGCGCCTCTCGTGCTCAGGGACCGGTCAGGAGACGCGGGCGATCGCCGCCGCCAGGCCGTTGGCCCACAGGGCGTCCACCCGGGCACGCTCCTGCGTATCCGGGTTGGCGTTCTGGCAGGACGTGCCGGGGCCGCCGCCCGACATCAGTTCGCTGCACGGGCCCGAGTAGTGGTCCGGCAGGCCGAGCACGTGCCCGGTCTCATGGGCGGTGACCCGGGTGGAGTTGTACTGCTGGTTCTGCGCGTAGTCGAGGAAGATGTAGCCGCGGCCGTGCCCGTCGGTGCTGGCGTACGAGCCGCGGGAGTCATTGCCCTCGCGATAGGAGAAGTCCGCACCCGAACCTTCCTGCAGTTTCACATTGCTGACGGAGCTGTTCCAGATCTGGGTGCTCTGGGATATCTGGCTGCGGAAGCTGGGTGCGCTGCTGGTGCTGTAGACGACCGTCACGGCCTGCGCGCCGGGGTTCGCGGCGCGCTTCTCGGCGACCGACTTCACGACGGCGTCGAAGAAGGCCTTCGTCGCCTTGGCATTCGCCGACGAGCCGGCGTAGGCGGAGTACGACGAAGAGGCGGCGGCCGTAGGGGAGTTGGCCGTCGTCGTGGCTGCGGTCGCGGGCACCGCGCTCAGCGCGGCGGCGAGGCCGATGCCGAGGGCGGCGGAGAGTACGGTTCTGGAGTGACGCATGTGGGGGGCTCCTGCTCATCCGATGAACGGGTTTGCTTGGGGAGAGTGTTGAGGAGCCTGATGCGTTCCGGATGATGCCAACTGCCGATAGCACGAGCGCATCACCCTGTCCAGTTCTGCCCTGTGTGCCCCAACTCGTGTGTCTGGTGTGACAGTTGAGGCAGCTCTACGCTCGGGTCATGGAGCTCGAGGTGAGGCACCTCCGTGCGCTGTGCGCCATAGCGGACAGCGGCAGCCTGCACAAAGCCGCCCGACAACTGGGCATGAGCCAGCCGTCCTTGACGACGCAGCTGCGGCGTATCGAGAACTCCCTCGGCGCGGAGCTCTTCTCGCGTGAACGCACCGGCTGCCGGCCGACCCCGCTGGGCCGCTCCGTACTGAGCCGGGCCCGCCCGCTGGTGGCCGAAATGGCCGCGCTCGTCGTGGAGGCCAAGGCGGCCGCGGCGCGGGCCGGCGGCCCTCGGCTGCGCGTCGGCTCGACCGCCAGCCGCGCGCTGGCAGGCTGGCTGCGCCGGCTGCGCGAGCGGCTGTCCGGAACCGAAATCTCGCTGCATATGGACGTCTCCGCCAACGCGCTGCTGCGGATGGTCGCCGCGGGTCAGCTTGATGTCGCCTTCGTGCACGAGGTGGAGGGCTGTCCGCTCCTGGTGCCCGACGGACTGGCCGTACGCGTACTGGTGGAACGCGAGCCGCAGTTCATCTCGATGGCCCGCGACCATCCGGCGGCCGCCGCAGCCGTCGTGGAGCTGACCGATCTGGCCGGGGACCGCTGGATGGTCGACCCGACAGTGGACGGCGAATGGGACGGGCTGCGCCGAGTGCTCGGCGCCGCGGGCCTCAACCCGCCTGTTCTGCACGGGGATTACCTCACCGCCGCGTCCCTGATCGCGGTCGGCGAGGCGGTCGCGCCGTGCCAGCCGACCTCGGGACCGCGCGAGGACATGGCGATCCGTCCGCTGCGTGGCGACCCGCTCGCCGTGCGGCTGCTGCTGTTCTCCAGACCCGGAGCGTGCGTGGAGCTGTACGCAGCGGTGTACGAGGAGCTGGAGGCGGCGTACCGGGAGGCGGCCCTGCGCGCGGCCGCGTACCGGCAGTGGCTGCTGCGGCACAAGAGCCCGCTACTGCACGCGCCCGCGGCCTGAGGGCGGTGCGGCGATCACTCCAGTGGCGTCGAACGGGCGTAGCGCCCCGCCAACTCCCGTGGATGAGTGAGCAGTTCAGGGGGCCCGGTGACATCGAAGTCGTAGCCCAGCATGCCCACACACACGCCGAGCGTCTCGACCGAGTCGGCGCCCTGCTCACCCGTACGCACCCGGCGACGGACGAACAGCTGCTCGGATGCTGCGCCCGCCGGGCTACCGGACGCACTGGAGCTGAATTCCAGGGCCGATGCGCGACGGCGGCGGGCGGCTCGGCGAACTGATGGCGCCTCGATTTGTCACGCCGCCGACGGTGCCGCCGTGGGTATCCTTCCGCGCGTGGCCGACCGGACCGAGTGGTGGGCTCCAGAGGGGGAGAGGCCGTGGCGACAGGTAGAGAGCGTTCCCGGATGATTGCCACCGAGGGAAGTCACCGGGTGACGCCTGCCGAGCTGTTCTTCGACTTGGTGTTCGTGTACGCGATCACTCAGGTCACCGCCCTGATGGCGGCCGACCCGAGCCTGCTTCGGATGCTCGGCGCGGCCGTGGTGCTGGCACTGCTGTGGTGGTGCTGGTGTTGTTTCGCCTGGCTGGGCAATGTGGTGCGAGCCGACACCGGGGGGATGTTCGCCGTGCTGGTCGCGGTGATGGCGGTGGTGCTCGTCGTCTCACTGGCCGTCCCGGAGGTCTACACCGACGCGCCCGGCGGCCTGTCCGCACCACTGGTGTTCGTGCTCAGCTACGGCGCGGTCCGGATCCTGCACCTGGTCTCCTACTGGATCTCCAGCCCCGGTGACGAGGCGCTCCATGTGACGCTGCGCCGGACGGCGCTGCTGTCGGTGGCGCCGCCGTTCGTACTGCTGCTGATCGGCAGCGCGTTCACCGGCACCACGCAGGTGCTGTTGTGGCTCGGCGCGGTCGTGATCGACTACCTCGGGATCTATGTCACGGGGTCATCGGGCTGGCGTGTCACCTCGCCGGGGCACTTCGCCGAGCGGCACGGCCTGATCGTGATCATCGCCTTGGGCGAGTCCATCGTTGCGATCGGTGTGGGGGTGTCCGGACTTCCCCTCACCATGCCGGTGCTGGCAGCTGCAGCCGCGGGCCTGTTGGTCGTCGCCGGGCTGTGGCGCGTGTACTTCCGGCAGATCAGCGAACCGGCCGAACACCGGCTGACCACTCTGGACGGTGATGCCCGCACCCGGCTGGCCCGCGACGCCTACACGTTCCTGCACCTGCCGCTCGTCGCGGGAGTCGTACTCACCGCCCTGGGCATGAAGACGGTGCTCCACCAGGTCGCCGACACCGAGCACTACGACCTGTCCGAACCGCTGCACGGGGTGGTGGCCTGGGCGCTCGCCGGAGGCGTGGGTCTCTTCCTGCTGGCGGCAGCTGCGATCCTGCTGCGCACCGGTGGCCGGAGGTCTGTGATCCTCATCGCCGGCGGGCTCGGCTGCCTGTGCGCGGGAGCGGTCGTCGTCCTGATGCCGGCACTGGTCGCGCTGGTGCTACTGGCCGCGGCGGTGACGGGAATGGTGGTCCTGCGCAGCCGGAAGGACCGGGCCGCAGAGACGGGCGGGGCGTGAGGCTGGAGAAGAAGACCGCACCCGCTCCGTCATGGACGCCGTGCTCGGCGGCCTGCGGACCCGGGTGCGGAAAGGTAGGCGATGCGACCCGCGAAGACGCGGGTCTGGCCGCCCAGGCCAAGATCAGGCCTTCTTGGTCTCCAACTAACGGGGCGAGTCGGCGACCTGCAGCGATCATTGCTGTGGGGCGCTGACCTGGCCTCTTAGCGATTACTGGCGACGGGCTGCGACGGTCACGAGCGAGTGTCCTGCGGACTGCGTGCGGACTGGTCGACAATCCGAAGCACGACGCATGGGCAACGCCGTCGTGACCCGCGCTCGCCACGCTGCCCTGATCGGGGCAGCGTGGCGTGTTGGTCTCTTGGGTGGGTCAGTGGATTGCGGTGATGTTGGTGCTCCAGCTTGCGGCGCCTACGAGGGTGGGGGTGCGGTGGGTGGTGGGTCCTCCGGGGTAGAAGAGGAGGCAGCCGGTGGGGCAGGTGGTGGTCGCGGCGGTTCCGCTGGCGGTGACGTAGCTGACTACGAGGTCGGGGTCGGCGTCGGTGGTGGCCCAGATGTCGCCGTAGTGTTCGCCGGTCTTGGGCTGGAACTGGCGGTAAGTGACCGGGTTGGTGGGATCGTCGGGGTCGGTGTAAGTGTTGATAGTCACGGCGCCTTGGGCGTTGCCCGCGGAGGCCAGCTGGGGGCGGTTGGTGAGGTTCCAGCCCTGGCCTGCGTAGCTGGTGCGGGTGGTGAGGGCGTAGACGCCGCTGGTGATCTTCCCGGGGTAGAGGTACAGGGTTGAGGCGGCGGGGTCTCGGGTGACGATGTCCATGATGCCGTCGTCGTTCTGGTCGCCGACGGCGAGGACGTTGAGGTTCTGCCAGCCCGCGCTGCCGATCTTGGTGCGGTTGGTGAGGTCGAAGGGTTCGGTCTGGTCGGTGGTGCCGTCGGCGAGGGTATTGCCGGTGTAGAGCCACAGTTCGGCGTTGGCGCAGTAGCTGTTGGCGCCGATGTCAGTGGTGCATTCGATGGTGATCAGGTCGTTGCCGCCAGCGTGACCTGCGGTGTTGTTCTTGTCGATGTCACCGGGAGTGAGGATCTGGCGGGTCCGGCGCCAGTCGGTGCCGCTGTTGAGGTCGGCGTGGACGAGTTCGGTGCGGGACCAGGTCCAAGGGGTGCCCAGGCCATTGCCGGGGTAAAGATAGAGTTTGCCGTCGCGCAGCCGGGCGATCGTGTCCTCGTAGCCGTCCGGTGCGGCGGTGGTGCCGGTGAAGCCGGCGAGGTCGCCGCCGTGGGCGACCAGGGAGTAGTCCCAACCGCCGGTCCCGACCATCTGCGCGGATGCGATGGCGCCGGTACCGTCGCCGGCGTAGAGCAGGAGTTGCTTGTTGCTGTCGGTGGCGAACAGGTCAGGGTAGCCGTCGCCGGTGAGGTCGCCGTGCAGGTCCTTTCGGGCGAGGCCGGTGGCGGGGTTCTGCCCGGGCGCGTAGACGAAGTCCGCCTTGGTGGTGGCCAGAATCGTGGTCTCGACGCCGTTGTCCAGCGGGGAGTGGTTGCCGGCCTTGTCGTAGGCCAGGACGTGCAGCGCGGTGTTGGGGTAGCCGGTGGGGATGACATCGATGGTGGCAGTGGTGGCGCCGGAGGCGACGGGGACCCAGTTGGCCGCGTGGCAGCGCTCACTGGAGACGGAGATGGGGTGGTCGGCGGCCCAGCAGAACCCGGCCAGGTCGGTGGCGGGGTTGGAGACCTTGAAGCGGACCGTCTTGCGGGCCGGGTACTTCACGGTGGGATCGCCGGCCGGAGTGCCGTCGGTGCGAGTGATGGTGACCTTGGCGGTAGGGCCTTGGCGGTCGACGTTGAAGGCGCAATCTGCGGTGTAGGGGCTGTAGGTGGTCTCGCCGTCCTTGGCGCGTACCTTCCACTTGTAGCTGCCGGACACGAGGCTCGCGGCGGAGACGCTGGCGGTGGCGGTCTTGCCGCTGGAGACGGCGGCGCCGTTGGTGACGGGTACGGCGGCGCCGGTGGTGGCGTTGGTGACCGAGAACTGCGGGGTGATGGTGCCGCCGTCCTTGTCCGTGAGCTTGGCGGTCAGCGCCAGGCCGCTGTTGCCGATGATGCCGCCGCAGGGCACCAGCTTGTTCTCCTCCGCACTGGGCACCCAACTTCCTTCATAGGCTGCCTGGTTGGCCACAGTGGGCAGGAAGTTGTAGGTGACCTCCAGGACGGGGTCGTTCTCGAAGCGCTTGAAGCTGTTGACGCTGCCCTCGTGGGTGTCGGCGGCTCGCAGCCCCAGCGTCAGGTTGCTCCAGCCGCCATCGGCGGCCTGCTGGACGGCGCCGGTCAGCGCGGCGCTCTTGAAGTCGTGGCCCAGCACACCCGGACAGTAGGTCGCGTTGCCGCCGGCGAAGGAGTCGGCGTCGAGTTTCGTGGTCCACCAGCCGTTGTTGGTGTTCCAGGAGGGCGTGGTGGTCAGGGAGTTGGTGCTCCACAGTTCGGTGGGTCCGGCGTCGGAGGCGCTGCAGCCCCAGGAGTGGGTCTCGCGCACCGCGAAGGTGGCGTCGAGGATGTCAGCGCCACCCAGGCCGCCGGTGTTCATCTGGAAGAACGACCGGGTGCGGCCGTCGCCGTTGTTGCCGACCCGCGGCTCATCGGCGGGGTTGGAGGAGTTCCAGCCCGAACCGTTGGGGAAGGTCCCGGATGGCTCGGCGGAGTAGACCACCGCCCACTTTTCCCGAGAACCGCCGGAGAAGATCGGGTCGACGATGAGCGGGAACTGGTCGGCGTCGGCCAGCAGTTCGGCATCGGGCGTCAAGGTGAGAGTGTTCCCGGTGACGTCGGCGGCCACCGGCGCCGACGCCGGGGCTTCCCCGTCCACGGCGTCGGCGGCCAGCGCCCTGGCCGGGGACGGCGCAGGTTTGGCACCGGTGCCGTCAGCCTGGGTTGGGGGCTGCTCCCACATCTTGGGCTTCGGCGCCCTGAAGATGACGTTGCCCGCCGCGTCCTTGGCGAGGAGGTTGTCCCCGGCGTCGTCGTCCAGGCTCACCCCCTGTGCGGTGATGCCGAGTCGGATGCTCTTCAGTGCCGGGTTGGCGGCCGCCTGCGGGGTGTGGATGATCAGGTGCTGGGCGAAGCCGTCCACCTCTGCGATCAGCTTCAAGTCAACTTCTGGTAGTACCGACTTGTAGGTCGCGGTGTTGCCCGCCAGGGTCGGCTCCGGCAGCGTGGTAGGCCAACTCAGCGCAAGTTTGATGTCGTTCTTGGCCATGGCGGCCATGGGGGCACTGCCGCCTCCGGAGAAGGTGATGCCGAAGACTGGCGCGGCCGGGCCCACCGTGCCATCGGGGTGGCGGACCAGCGTGTCGTCGGCCTTCTGCCACTGGCGCTCGTACCGGGTCCAGACGGGGGCGGCGTACTGGCGGCGCGTGGTGGTGCCGTCCGGGTTGGCGAAGACCTCCCGGCTCTCCTCTCGCTGGTCCACAATCTCCACGCGCTGCCCCGACTCGACGGCCAGCTTGAACGCCTTCAGCTCCGAACTTGCCATGGGCGGAGTCGAGTTCGATCTGCCATCGCTCGCGGCGGCGGCGGTGGGGAGAGTGAGTGCGGTGGCCGCGGCCAGGGGAATGCCCAAGGCCATCGCGGTGGCTATTGGGCGTCTGAGGCCACTGGCCCAGAATCTGCGGTGTTCCATCGGGACCTCTCGTGGGTCGCCCTGAAGGCGAGCTTGAACTGCGCAGATTATGCGACACCTCCCGCGTTCCATACGGCGCACCGAAACTGGATCTGCGGAACAGCACCTGTGCGAAGGATCCCAATTCAGAGTGGGGCCAGACAAGGCTGATCAGCTCAACTGGTGACGTCTGACGTGCGTTTCGAAGCGTTTGGCGGCCGACGGGCTCGGCCCAGTTGAAACTGTTGTCTCAAACCCTTGCGGGGATCTGTCCCGCCTCGCTTAGATGTGCAAGCTATTCGCGATTGATCTTGTTGGGGTGGGGATACATGTCGTTGCGCCGGGCGTTCGCCGTGCCGTTTTCTCGTCGAAGAACCCGCCTTTCTCAGCGGGGCAGTGCGCGGACGTCTGTGGTGGGGGCGACCTCCGCCGCGCTGATGGTGTCCCTGCTGACCTCGCCCGTCTGGGCGGCCGCAAGCGACTACCGGGTACGGGCCATACCCAAGACCACCTCGGTCGAGGGCACCGACCTCGCCCCGCGCAAGCGGCCGGTGACGCCGTCGTCGAAACCCTGGAAGCCGGCCCCGGTGACCTGGCCCCAGCCCGGCCGCACAGAAGTGGACCTGACGACAGCCGCCGCCACCGCCGGAAGCAAGCAGCGCGCCGGGAGCCTGCCCGTCAAGGTCGGCGCTTCGGTCGGTAAGACCCTCGCGGGCACTGCCCCAACAAAACTCGGAGTGAAACTACTCGACCGCACGGCCGCGCGGCGCGCCGGGGTTGAGGGGCTGCTCCTGCAGGTCCAGCGCACCGACGGCGAGCGCGGTGCGAGCGGTGCCCGCATCGAGGTCGACTACTCCAGCATTCGCGACGCCTACGGCGCCGGCTGGTCCTCCCGCCTGCACTTGGCCACCCTGCCCGGCTGCGCCCTGACCACCCCCGACAAGCCGGCCTGCCGCACAGCGACTGCGCTGCCCACCACCAACGACACCAACCGCAACACCCTGAGCGGTACCGCTCCGCTGCCCGCGGCGGCCAGGACGTCCACCCTCGCAGCCTCCGACGGTCCGCCGGTGCTGCTCGCGGCGACCGCCGCGGCGAGCGGCGGCGAGGGTTCGTTCGCAGCGACCTCGCTGGCGCCGTCCGGATCGTGGTCGGCGGGCGGCAACTCCGGCGGCTTCGCCTGGAATGTGCCGCTCAGTGTCCCTTCTGCCCCGGGTGGCCTGGCGCCGAAGGTGGCGCTGAACTACAACTCCTCCGCCGTGGATGGTCGTACCGCGTCCACCAACAACCAGTCGACGTGGATCGGTGAGGGCTGGGAGTTCTCCCCCGGCTATGTCGAACGGACGTACGCCTCGTGTGAGAACGACAAGCAGGGTGGCAACAACACCGAGAAGGTCGGTGACCTGTGCTGGAAGTCGGACAACGCCACCCTGTCGCTCAACGGCTCCTCCAACCAGGTCGTCTGGGACGCCAATGGCAACACCGGCCGGCTGTCCGGCGATGACGGCTCGCGGGTGGAGCGCCTCTACGACACGGAGGCCAACAACTCAGGGGATGCGGACCGCGAGTACTTCAAGGTCACCACGCAGACCGGCACCCAGTACTTCTTCGGCAAGAACCGGCTGCCCGGCTGGGCCAGTGGTAACGCCGAGACGAACTCGGTGTTCACCGTTCCGGTCTACGGCAACCACGCCGGCGAGCAGGGTCATGCCGCAGACTTCGCCTCCTCGGCCGAGATCCAGGGCTGGCGGTGGAACCTCGACTACGTCGTCGATCCGCACGGCAACGCGATGGCGCTGTACTACGCGAAGGAGGGCGGGTACTACGCGCAGAACAACAAGATCGACGCCTCGCAACCCTACGATCGCGGCGGCTACCTCACCAAGATCGACTACGGGCTGCGGGCAGGCGCCGTCTACAGCGCGGCGAACCCGGCCAGCAGGGTCACTTTTACCTCCATCGACCGTTGCCTGTCCGACTGCACCTTCGACGAGGCCCACGCCACCAGCTGGCCCGACACCCCCGTCGACCTGAACTGCACCAGCAGCACCCAGTGCCTGCAGACGGGGCCGGTGTTCTGGTCCCGCAAGCGGCTGAGCTCGATCAACACGTACTCGCTGGTCGGCACCACGATGCAGCCGGTCGACACGTGGAATCTGGTCCAGTCTTTCCCGGCCACCGGGGACACCTCCTCGCCGTCGATGTGGCTGGACTCAATCCAGCGCACAGCGAAGGCCGGGGCACTCGCCGACATCACACTCCCCAAGACGACGTTCACCGGTGAGCTGCGGGCGAATCGGGTGGATGCGGCGGAGGGCCGACCGCCGCTGAACAAGAAGCGCCTCACCGAGATCACCAATGAGACCGGCGGCCAGACGCTGGTCACCTACAGCGCCGCCGAGTGCACCACCAGCAACCTGCCCACCCCGGACACCAACGCCAAGCGGTGCTATCCATCCTGGTGGACACCCGAGGGCGCGGTGGACCCGGTCAAGGACTTCTTCCACAAGTACCTGGTGACGCAGGTCGTGGAGGACGACACCACGTTCGGCACCGGCTCCGCCTCCAAGATCACCTCGTATGAGTACGCCGACGGCCCGAAGTGGCGGCGCGACACAGGCGAGTTCACGCTGGACAAGCACCGCACCTGGTCCGAGTTCCGGGGCTATGGCACCGTGCGCACCTTTGTCGGGGCCACGAACCGCACCAAGTCTGAGACGGCGTACTTCACGGGCATGGCCGGCGACACCCTGGCCGACGGCTCTGCCCGCCCCGTCCCCACCATTAACGGGATCCCCGACCGAGACGACTTCTCCGGGCGCGCGGCACAGTCGCGCACCTTCGACAAGGACGGCCCCGGCGGCAAGGTCGTCGCGAAGGCGACTTTCACCCCCTGGCAGTCCGGCGCCACCGCCACCCAGACGGTGACCGGCATCACCGACCCCGACAAGCCCAACGATCCCGGCCCGGCGCTGCCGGCCAAGACGGCCCACTACTCCGGCACTGCCACCGAGGCCGCCGCCACGTTGCAGGATGACGACACCACCTGGCGGACCCTGACCACCACCCGCACCTACGACGCCACCTACGGGCTGCTCATTTCCGAAGGCGACGACGGCGCCGGCACGGTCGAAGCGAAGTGCGCCCGCACCTCCTATGTCACCCCCGACACCGCCAACTGGCTGATCGGCTATCCCTCCCAGGTCACCACGACCAACCACCAGCCGTGCTCTGGCGCGTATGCCACCACCGCGGTCACCGGCTCCGCCCGCACTTCCTACGATCTGCAGGCCGTCGGAACCGCGCCGAAGGTCGGGCAGGCGAACGAGACCAAGACTGAGCAGGCTGCCAAGACGGACACCGGCGGGGCCCTGGTGTGGGAGACCACCGCCCAGAGCACCTACGACACGCTCGGCCGGGTCAAGACTGTCAAGGGCCAGGACGGCCAGACCACGACCACCGACTACGTTCCCACCAGCGGCGCACAGCCCACCAAGGTCACCGTCACCAACCCCAAGGGCTACGCGACGAGCAGCGAGTTCGACGGTCTGCGCGGTCTGATCCTGAAGGCCACTGACGAGGCCAACGGCCGCACCACCACCACCGCGTATGACGCGGCCGGCCGCCTGGTCAAGGGTTGGCGGGCCGGGCGGGCCACCACCCTGAGCCCCAATGTCGACATTACCTACACTCTCTCGTCGACCGCTCCGTCCGCCGTTACTACCAAGACCCTGTACGAGAACGGCACTTGGGGCACCGGCATCGCTCTCTATGACTCGTTGCTACGCGCGCGTCAGTCGCAGAGCGACGCCATCGGCACAGCTGGTCGTGTCGTCATTGACACCTTCTACGACGATCACGGCCGCGCGTACCGCACCAACGCTCCCTTCTACAACGCGAGCGCCGCCTCGACCACCGCGCTGGTGGTGACCGACAACCAGGTCCCCAGCGCTTCGCTCACCGAGTACGACGGCCGCGGCCGCCCTACCGCTGCGATCACCCTGTCCCTCAACGTCGAGAAGTGGCGCACCACCAACACCTACGGCGCCACCTGGAGCGCCAGCGTGCCGCCCATCGGCGGTACCGCCACCCTGGGCGTGAGCGATGTGCGCGGCCGATTGGTCGAGCAGCGGGACTACAAGGACCGCACGCCCCTGATCGGCGATGCGGCCACGGGGTACGAGAAGACCACCCGGTCCTATGATGCGGCCGGGAATCTGAACAAGGTCACAGACACCTCCGGGCGCAACGCCTGGACCTACACCTACGACCTGCGCGGCCGAAAGATCCAGAGCACGGACCCGGACGCGGGCACCACCATCACCGGCTATGGCACTGACGGGCGCGTGCAGACCAGCACCGACGCCAGAGGCGTCACGCTGGCCACCACCTACGATGTGCTCGGCCGCACCACCAGCCTGCGCAAGGACTCGGTCACCGGCACCAAGCTCGCCGAATGGACCTACGACACCGCACCCGGCGGTAAGGGCCTGCCCGCCACCTCGGTACGCTACGACACCACCGTCTCCCCCAACCCCGCCTACTCCACCGAGGCCACCGGCTACGACAGTGCCGGGGAGGTCACCGGCACGAGGGTGAGCGTGCCATCGGTGGTCGGGGAGGAGAAGCTCGCCGGCACCTACACGCTGGCCGGCACCTCGACGGCGGTGAACGGCCTGCCGCTGACCACGACCTACAGCACCGGCAACAGCAACGCCACCACCGCATTGCCCGCCGAGACCGTCACCGCTCACTACGGAGCCCAGGACCAGCTGGCGATCGTCGACGGCACGCTGTCTCAGGTGTACCTGCGCGGCGCCGGCTACACCCCGTTCGGGGAGCTGGCCCAGGCATCTTTGGGCAACAGCGGCGCCCAGGTCATCCAGACCAACACCTACGACGCAGTGACCCGCCGACCAGATCGCTCCATCGTGGACCGGGAGAGCACCGGCCCGGCGACCCTGTCGAACATCCAGTACAGCTACGACCCGGCGGGGAACATCACCCGCATCCGCGACGACCAGAACGACGGCACCATCCTCGACGACCAGTGCTTCAGCTACGACTGGGCACGACGGTTGTCCGAAGCCTGGACCACCGGCGACGGCTGCACCACCAAGCCCGTGGACGGCACCGGAACCCCCGCGCTGGGCTCCGTCGATCCGTACTGGACCAGCTGGACCTTCACCGACACCGGTCAGCGCGCGAGCGAAACCCAGCACAAGGCCGGGTCCATTTCCGCGGACACCACCCGCACTCACACCTACCCCACCACCACGGGCGCCGCCCAGGCCCACGGCGTGCGCTCCGTCATCGCCACCGGCGGGACCACCGGCACCACCAACTACACCTACGACAACACCGGCAACCAGCTCACCAAAACCCCCTCCACCGGCGCCGCCCAGACCCTCACCTGGAACGACGAAGGCAAACTGGCCACCTCCACCCTCTCCGGCGCCACCACCAAGTTCCTCTACGACGCCGAAGGCACCCGCCTCCTCCGCCGCGACCCGAACGCGACCACCCTGTACCTGCCGGGCGGCCAGGAACTGGTCCTGAACAAGTCCACCCAGACCGTGGCCGGCACCCGCTACTACAGCGTGCCCGGGGGTTCCGCGGTGCGCACCAGCAGCGATGGCAAGGTCCGGCTGCTGGTAGCCGACCACCACAACACCAACCAGCTGTCGATCAGCGCCACTACGCTTGCTGCAAACCGCCGCAAGTCGATGCCCTACGGCGGCGCCCGTGGTACAGCTCCGGCGTTCTGGCCAGGTCAGAAGGGCTTCGTCGGCGGCGACATCGACCCCACCACCGGCTTCACGCATATAGGCGCCCGAGAATACGACCCCTCGATCGGGCAATTCATTTCCGTCGATCCCCTCCTCAGTCTTGAGCAGCCCCAAAGCCTGAACGGCTACAGCTACGCCAACAACAACCCCACAACCGCCTCTGACCCCAGTGGTCTGGAGAGTTGCTATCCCAACTACTGCGCCGGAAGCAACGGCACATACGGCGACTACAAAGAAGAGAACGATCCGGCATCCGCACAGAACGGCGGAGTCGACCACGATGCGGAGCGTCAGCAGAAAGCAGTTGATGAATGGGTCGACCAGAACACCCCAGACACCAACGAACCGCAGAGGCTTCTCAAGCGCTGGGACACCAACGGTAGGCAGCCGAACCAGTCCGGCGAGTACTGGCAACCCACGGTCAACGGCGCCGAGGATGGCAGCGGAGGCGTGCTCTGCTACGGCCGTCTCGGCTGCGAGAAGGCTGCCGACTATCTGGAGGAGACGGGGGATGTAGCAGGCGCCAAACGCGTCGCGGCCTTGTACTGCGTTGAGCACGCGAGTGAGTGCAATAGGGACGCCAAAATTCGTGGCGCCGTCGAAGCCGCCTATCACCTTGTCCAAGACGTCGTCGTCGCGCTCGAAGGTCTCAAAACAGGACGCCCTCCGACCGGAAACTGCTTCCTGGCCGGCACAGACGTGCTGATGGCTGACGGCAGCACCAAGAACATCGAAGACATCAAGGTCGGCGAGAAGGTCATCGCAACAGACCCGGAAACGGGTCAGACGAAAGCCCAAGAGGTAACCGCGACCTTCGTCACCGAAGGCAAGAAGAACCTCGTCGATCTGAAGATCGAAACAAAAGATGGCATCGACTCGCTCACCGCGACCGAAGGGCACCCGTTCTGGGTGGCCTCCAAGCATGCTTGGATCGATGCTGGTGACCTCAAGACGGGCATGACCCTACGCACCGATGTCGGTGCCACTGTCACCGTGAAGGAAATTCACTCCTTCACCAAACACGTGCCCACCTACAACCTCACGGTTGCCGGTTTCCACACGTACTATGTGCTGGCGGGTGAAACTCCCGTACTCGTTCACAACACCGACTGTGGTCCTGAGTTTTCCATCGATGAGGGGCAGTTCGGAAAGAAGTGGGGCAAGCATGCACAGGACTATGGCCTGAACCCGGGCGATGCCTCTGCCCGTCAGGGATTCCGTGACAAAATCGCAGGGGTTCGCGGGTCGCATGACGAAGTGCGTCAAGGCCCATGGAATCCGAAGAATGGCGGCGGGAACGACTATTTCTTCTACCGTAGAGGGAACGATCTTCTAGTAACGAAGGGTGATGGCCAGTTCGTCACCATGTTCCCTATGAGTAAGCCAAACGGCTGGTTCCAGCAAGCTACTCCCTACTCATGCGGGTGTAAGAAATGACAGAGCGAAACGCGCCTAGCCTGCGAGCCGGGCAGCGGGTGCGGGCTGCGCTTGTCGTCAAGTATCTAGAGGATGACGTCGAGGGTGCCGCATCCGCCGAGGCCGTGGAATTCCTGTTGGAGGCGCACCCTTCCATCCTTTTGTCTTGCGGCACGGACTGGACTTTGAAGGTCTCGGAAGGCCGATGGCCGGTATTGCCCGCATGGTGCTGGCCCGTCGAGTCGTGGGCTTTCGAGGAGGTAGATCAGATCGGAAGCCCTGGATTCGACAGAATCATCTCGACTTCGGATATTCGTAATTCCGTAGGTGAGGTGTGTGGCATCCTTCTAGAGTTCCCTGAGGCGTGGGTAACCGTTAGATCAGGTGAAGCGCTGACGTGGAGTACCTCCCGCAAGGACGGCCGATAACGCCAGGAAAAGTGAAGCCCCGTCAAGGGCGGCGGTTTCTAGGGATCGTCGCAACATGTGATCGGTTGTGTTAGGCGGCGAGTAGTCTATGCAGGCGCTCGGCTGGGGTTTCCCAGTCGAGCGTTTTGCGTGGGCGGCCGTTGAGTTCGGCGGCGGCCAGTTGCTCGCGGGTATGGACGGACAGGTCGGTTCCCTTGGGGAAGCGGGCTTGCGCATAGGTGAGTTGCTCGGCCTCAAGGTCTCGGACGTCGACTTCAAGCGCGGCACCATCCGCGTCGAGCGCCAGCGCCTGCAGTCCGGCCTGATCGGCCCGCCGAAGACCGGAAAGTCCCGGCGCACGGTCCCCGTCGGCGAGGTCGTCACCGACGCGCTCCTCGCGCTCCTCGCGCATCTCGCCGCACGGCCCTCGAAGGAGTGGCTGTTCACCATGGAGGAGGGCGAACCGCTCAACTACCGCCGCTGGAAGACCGAATGGAACTGCGCCCGCCGCGAACTCCAAACGGCGGAGAGCAAGAACCCGAGCGCGAGGGCCGCGAGCCCGGCGAGCTGCCGCACATGGTGACCCACGACCTGCGCCACTTCTACGCCTCCGCACTCATCGCCGGCGGGGCAGGCGTCAAGCAGGTTCAGCTGGTCCTCGGCCACGCGTCCGCGGTCATCACCCTGCGGATCTATCCCCACTTGTGCCCGGGGGGAAGAAGACCGCACCCGGTCCGTCATCGACGCCGTTCTCGGCGGCTTGCGGACCAGGTGCGGACAGGTAAGCGACGCGACCCGCGAAAGTGCGGGTCAGGCCGCCCAGGCCAAGATCAGGCCTTCTTCGTCTCCCAGAAGATCTTGTCGATCTGGGCGATGTAGTCCAGCGCCTTCTGGCCCGTTGCCGGGTCCGTCGAGGCCTTCGCGGTCGACAGCGCCTTCAGGGCGTCGTTGACCAGCTGGTGCAGCTCCGGGTACTTCTCGAAGTGCGGGGGCTTGAAGTAGTCGCTCCACAGCACCGAGACGTGGTGCTTGGCGAGCTCCGCGCGCTGCTCCTTGATGACCGTGGCGCGGGCCCGGAAGTGCGGGTCCTCGTTGGCCTGGTACTTCTCCTGGACGGCCTTGACCGACTCGGCCTCGATGCGGGCCTGGGCCGGGTCGTATACACCGCAGGGGAGGTCGCAGTGGGCGCTGACCTTCACCTTGGGGGCAAACAGGCGGGAGAGCATTGAGCTGTCCTTCCTCGTGATCGTCTTCTCAGGTGGGACATTACTCCGTGAGAGACGCGTTTTCGCGGGTGCCCCCTAGGGCTTAGGACAAAAGTCCAGGGTCAGTATGGGACCGGTGGCCGAACATACCGTGGGACTCGGAGGTGGCGGGATGACTGAGCAGGGGCGGGAGCCGAGAGCGCCATTCGGGGTCGCCGAAGTGATGGGTCCTTCCATGTACCCGACGCTGAAGCACGGCGATCAACTGCTGGTGCACTACGGCGCGGAGGTGAAGGCCGGCGACGTCGCCGTGCTGCGCCATCCGCTGCAACAGGATCTGCTCATCGTCAAGCGGCTCGTCGAGCGGCGCGAGGAGGGCTGGTGGGTGCTCGGGGACAATCCGGGGGCGGAGGGGGACAGCCGGCTGTTCGGCACAGTGCCCCACGAGTTGCTGCTGGGGCGGGTGCGCGGCAGATACCGGCCGCTGCCCGAGGATCAGCGGTCGGTTCGCGGGGTCGTCTCCTGGGTGGCGTCGTCGCTGCGGCTCGTGCTCGCGGACCGTTCCGTCTCGAGACGTTTGCGGGCGCGGTAGGCAGCCACGTTGGCGCGGGTCGCACAGCGGTCCGAGCAGTAGCGGCGTGAGCGGTTGGTCGAGGTGTCGAGGTAGGCGTTGCGGCACGGTGCTGCCTCGCAGAGGCCGAGCCGGTCGACGCCGTACTCCGTGAGATGGAACGCGAGGCCCATCGCGGCGATCGCGGCGTACCCCGCCGTCGCATTGGACGGGTGGTCGGCCAGGTGCATGTGCCACTTCGGGCGGCCGTCCTCGTTGCGGAAGTCGTGGCCCGAGATCTGCGGGTTCACCGGGAACTCCAGCAGCAGTGAGTTGAGCAGGTCGACCGCCTGGGTCTCGTCGCCGGAGTCGGCCGCGGTGAAGACCGCGCGCAGGCGGCCCCGTACGGACCGGAAACGGGTGACATCCGCGTCGGTGGCGCGGCGCGCGGCCTGGGAAGACTCGCCGAAGAGCTCGCGAATGGACTCGACCGAGGTGAGGGAGTCCTTGTTGCGAGCCGGCTCCTCGGTGTTGACCAGGCGCACGGCATAGTCCGAGTAATAGGCCAGTTCCACTTGTAGTCCTTACCGCGGCGTTCTAGTGTCGACGTAACAGCTGATGATGCTTCGAGGGTATTACGGACGGGAGGGTTCCGGTGGCGGAGACGGTGGCAGGGACGGGTACGGGGACCGACTGGCGGGCCTGGCAGGAGAGCTGGGACCGGCAGCAGGAGTGGTACATGCCCGACCGCGAGGAGCGGTTCCGGGTGATGCTGGACATGGTCGAGGACCTGGTGGGCCCCGAGCCGAGGGTGCTGGATCTCGCTTGCGGTACGGGAAGTATCACGGACCGGCTGCTCAAGCGGTTCCCGACGGCCACCAGTACGGGGGTGGATCTGGACCCCGCCCTGTTGACCATCGCGGAGGGGTACTTCGACGGCGACGAGCGCATCACCTTCGTCACCGCCGACCTGAAGGACCCCGAGTGGGTGAGCAAGCTGCCGTACGACCAGTACGACGCCGTGCTCACCGCCACCGCCCTCCACTGGCTGCACAACGAGCCGCTGACCGCGCTGTACGGGCAGATCGCGGGGCTCGTGCGGGACGGCGGTGTCTTCATGAACGCCGACCACATGATCGACAGCACCACTCCGCGCATCAACGCCGCCGAGCGGGCACGCCGGCACGCCCACATGGAGCGGGCCAAGGCCGCCGGTGCGCTCGACTGGTCCGGATGGTGGGCCCTGGCCGCCGAGGACCCCGTACTCGCCGGGCCGACCGCCGAGCGTTACGAGATCTACGGCGAGCACGCCGACGGGGACATGCCGTCCCCGCACTGGCACGCCGAGACGCTGCGCACGGCCGGATTCGGCGAGGCCCGCGCCGTGTGGGCCTCGCCCTCCGACACGCTGCTGCTGGCTGTGAAGTAGCTTCCGGACAACGCGAGAGGGGCGGTACGGACATCACGTCCGTACCGCCCCTCTCGCGTTGCTACAGAACCTTCGAGAGGAAGGACTTGGTGCGGTCGTGCTGGGGGTTGGTCAGTACGTCGCGGGGATGGCCGGATTCGACCACGACGCCGTCGTCCATGAAGACCAGGGCGTCGCCGACCTCGCGGGCGAAGCCCATCTCGTGGGTGACGACGATCATGGT